>CAVPWJ010000034.1:0-3161 GCA_963708955.1 uncultured delta proteobacterium | reverse complement strand
TTCAGGCAGGCGAACCAGCCGGTGCCTCTCGACGAGGTGGAGCCGATCGAGAAGATCCTGCCGCGCTTCGTCACCGCGGCGATGTCGTTCGGCTCCATCAGCAAGGAGACCCACGAGACGATCGCCATCGCGATGAACCGGATCGGCGGCCGGAGCAACTCCGGGGAGGGGGGCGAGGATCCCGAGCGGAACGTCCCGCTCCCGAACGGGGACAGCCGGCGGTCCCGGATCCGGCAGGTCGCCTCCGCGCGCTTCGGCGCGACCACCGAATTCCTGGTGAACGCCGACGAGCTGCAGATCAAGATGGCGCAGGGGGCCAAGCCCGGGGAAGGCGGTCAGCTCCCCGGCCACAAGGTGAGTCCCGAGATCGCCCGGATCCGCCACACGATGCCGTACGTGACGCTCATCTCGCCGCCTCCGCACCACGACATCTACTCCATCGAGGATCTCGCGCAGCTCATCTACGACCTGAAATCGGTCAACCCGCGGGCCAACGTCTCCGTCAAGCTCGTTTCCGAGGTCGGGGTCGGGACGATCGCGGCCGGGGTCGCCAAGGCGAAAGCCGACCTCGTGCTCATCGCGGGGAGCGACGGCGGCACGGGCGCCTCGCCCCTCACGTCCATCAAGCACACGGGGCTGCCGTGGGATGTCGCTGTCCAACATCAGCTTCGACTTCAAAATCAAGCAGCTCCTGCGCGGCACCGGCGTCGCCAACGAGGTGATGTTTCTGCTCTGGATGGGCTCGTTCACCGAAGGCGAGAAGCGCATGCTGCTGACGCCCGACGTGCGCGCCGGCATCGGCAACGCCAACGCCTTCGAGGACGTGCTCGAGCACATCAAGCGCAGCAATCTGCGCAGCGACCTCGAGCGCACGTTCTACCTGTGCGCCAAGCTCTACCTGCACGACGACATCCTGGTGAAAATCGATCGCGCCAGCATGGCCAATTCGCTCGAAGTGCGCTCGCCGTTTCTCGACCACACGCTGGTGGAGTTCATCTGCCGGCTGCCCAGCCGTCTCAAACTGCACCGCCTGACCACCAAGTACCTGCTCAAAAAGGCGGTGACCGGCCTGTTGCCTCCGGCGCTCGTGCGCCGGCCGAAGAAGGGCTTCGGCATGCCGGTCGGCCGCTGGATCAATGGACCGCTAGGGCCGATGATCGATGCAGCGTTGGCACCTGAGCGGCTGCGCCGCGAAGGGCTCTTCGATCCCGGATTTGTCGCCACGCTGCTGGCCGAGCATCGTGCCGGGGTGCGCGACAACCGCAAGCTGCTGTGGACGCTGTTTGCCTTCCAGACCTGGCGCGAACGCTGGGCGGCCTGAGGGCGGATTGGCTCTGACTTCCCCTTTGGTTCTCCGAACGGGAGGGCGAGGCTCCTTGCTTTCGACCCGGAACGACAGCGGCGGGCGCGGTGCGATCGATGCGCTGCTGGCGCTGTTGCTGTGTGCTGCCACGGTGCTCTACCTCACCCAGTTCCCGCTCAGCCTCGGGGCGGCTGACGAGCCCAAGCCGTTGTATCAGGCCAAGCGCTTGCTCGACGGCGAGGTGATGTACCGGGACATGTTCGACCTCGTCCTGCCGGGGTGGACGTATCTGATGGCCGGCCTGTTCTGGCTCTTCGGCACGACGCTGGCGACGGCGCGCATGACCGCAGCCGTGGTCCATGGCATCGCCGTGGGTGTATTCTTCCTCATCTGCCGGCAACTCGCGGTGCGGCGCGAGCTCGCCGGCGCCGCCGCGCTCGCCTACCTGGTGGTCTGCCAACCGGCCTACCCGATGGCCAGCCAGCACTGGTTCGCGACGATGCTGTGTGTGCTGCTGCTCGCGATCGCTCTCCGGCCGCAGCCCACGCGGCGGCGGGCCGCGGCGATGGGCGTGGTGGTCGGGATGCTCATCATGGTCCATCAGCAGCGCGGAGCGTTCATGGGGCTCGGCGCCGCCGCGTGCCTGGTCACCGAGGCGTTGCTGGCGCGGTGGTACCGCGATGCATCGGTCCGGCCGCCGCTGGCGCAGCAGCTGTTCGCGCTCGGCGCCGGGGCTCTGCTCGTCGTGGTGCCGTCCATCGGATGGCTGGTGCTGCGCGCCGGTTTCGACCCGGTCTGGGAAGCCGTGGTGACCTATCCGCTGGTGAACTACCGCGGGGCCATTCGCACCAGGTGGGGGTTGGGCGGCGGGCGGACGCAGACCTTGCCCCGACTGTTGGCGGTGATGCCGGTGGTCCTGGCTGTCACCGTGCCGCGCGCTCTCAGGCTTGGGTTCCGCCGCGCCGATCGCCAGCACGCGCGCGCGCTCAGCATTCTCACCGTCTTCAGCCTCTTCTCGATCCTCTCCGTTTTCTATTATCCCGACTTCATCCACCTCGCGTTCATCGCCCCGGTGTTTTTGATTGCAATGGCCGAGGCGCTGGGATGGGCGTTGCGCCAATTGCCGGCGCGCGCCCACCGCATTCTCGGGCTGGGGGTCGCGCTGGCGCTTACGACGGCGAGCGCGTGGCGTCTGGAGCAGAATCTCACCAAGCAGGCTCCGGGCCGCCCGACGCGCGACTTCGCCACCCCATTCGGGCGCGTGGAGATCAACCAGGTCACAATCGACTGGCTGGAGAAGCTCGACGCGCTGCTCGACGACGCGCCCTCGCGAACCCTCTACGTGCATCCGAACGCTGGATACACCTACCTTCTACTCGGCGCGCGCAATCCGACCCGCTTCGAGTTCGTCGTGGCCGGTTACACTTCGGCCGAAGCGCTGCAGGAGGTGGTTGGGAACCTGGCGGCCAAGCGGCCCCCGTACGTGGTCACGCGTGAGGCGCTGGTCTGGAAAGGCGATCCGATCGCCCATTTCATTCGCGCGCACTACCAGCCGCTGACTCCGGGGCAGCGTGCCGGCACGATCATCTGGCAGCTGCAACAGCAGTACCGAAGCGGCGCTTCGTCCGCAGGGGCTGCTGAATGACCCTTTCCCCCTCGATGAGTTTCGGTCGAAGCGGATGCGCTCCGGCCTCCCCCTTTGGCAAACTGTGAGCGTCCCACATTTCGGCACTCTGGACACTGAGTGATGGACATGCGAGAGTGCGGGGCGTGGAAGCAGTGGCGGTCGAGGGGCGGGAGTTTTGCGCTGAGGTTATGGAGCGAATCCGCCAGACGGTGGAGGAGCGGGCAGATCTGA
>CAVPWJ010000033.1:0-4379 GCA_963708955.1 uncultured delta proteobacterium | reverse complement strand
CGCGCCTGCACGCGGTGGTGCTCGCCGTCTACGCTCGGCTCGCGGTCGCGGCCAAGCTGTGGGAGATGGAGATGCGCTGGCGCGAGCAGCACATCGAGAGGTTCGAGCGCGGGCACGTCTCCGGGCTGGTGCACCGCGGGTGGCGCAATCGCCTGGAGCGCGTGTTGGCGTCTGGCGAGGTGGGAGGGCCGGTGGCAGGCGGACGGGGCAGCACGCGCCGCATCGTCACCGAGCGCGGCAACGTGATCGTGCGGCGCTTTCGCCGCGGCGGCTGGATGCGCTGGCTCGGGGAGATCTACTTCGGGATCCGGCCCCGTCCGCTGCGGGAGTTCCGGGTGCTGCTGCGCGCGCGCCGGCGAGGACTCCCGGTGCCAGAGCCGATCGCGGCGGTGGTCGAGCGACGCTTCGGCGTCGCCTACCGCGGGCGCTTGTTCATGGCCGAAGTGGTCGGCGGCCGGCCGCTCCTCGAGTTCCTCGATGCCGAGCGTAGCGCCGACCCGGCGGCGCTGTTGGCGCACGGCCTGCGGGCGATCCACGATCATGGCCTGCAACATCCCGATCTGAGCCTCGGCAACGTCCTGGTCGTGCCGGGTCCCGGCGGCCCGAGTGCCGTCTTCGTCGACCTCGACCGCGCGCGCCTGCGCGGCGCTCCGCTTGGCACGACGGCGCGGCGGCGCGCGCTCGCTCGACTACGCCGTTCGGCGGCCAAGCTCGACCCGCGCGGTCGGTGGCTGCCCGCCGCCACGCTCGATCGCATGGAAGCGCTCTACTGGTCGGCTCCGGTGGCGGCGCCGAGCGCGGAGCACTCCGGGGAGGCTCGCTAGACCCGTGCCCGGGCGCATCCTCATCGTACTGCTCGGAGCGATCGGCGACGTCGTCCGCGCCATGCCGCTCGCCATGCGCCTGCGCCGCGGCTTGCCGCAGGCGCGCGTGACCTGGGCGGTGGAGCCGCCGGCGGCGCCGCTTCTCGAGCGGCATCCGGCGGTCGACGAGCGGCTGGTGTTTCGCCGCGACCTCGGGGCGCGCGCGTTCTTGTCGTTCCTCGGCGAGGTGCGGCGGCGACGCTTCGACTGGACGCTTGACCTGCAACGGCACTTGAAGAGCGGCATGGTGAGCCGCGCGAGCGGCGCGCCGCGGCGGATCGGTTTTCACCGCTCGAACACCAAGGAAGGAAACTGGGTGTTCAACACCGAGACCATCCCCGCCCAGCGACGCTGGTCGAGCAAGCTCGCGCAGTACTTGGCCTTCGCCGAGCCGCTCGGCCTGCCGCCGGCCCCCGTCGAGTTCGGCCTCGCGCTGAGCCGCGAGGAAGAGGATCGCGTCGAGCGGCTACTCACCGGGGTGACGCGTCCGTTCGTGGCGGTCTTCGTCGGCTCCACCTGGGAGAGTCGATGGTGGCTCGCCGATCGCACCGCCGCCGTGCTGCGGGAGCTCGGCCGCCGCTTCGGCTTGTCCGCGGTGCTGGTCGGTGCGCCCGGGCGGGAGCGGGAGTTCGCCGCCGAAATCGCCGGCGGTGTACCCGACGGGGTGGCGAATCTTGCCGGCGAGACCACTGTTCGCGACCTGATCGGTATTTTCGCGCGGGCGCGCGCCGCGTTCGGCCCGGATTCGGGACCGATGCACATCGCCGCCGCGGTCGGCACTCCGGTGGTCTCGCTGTGGGGCGCGACGAGCCCGGCCCGTTCGGCGCCGTGGGGCTCGGAGGATCTCGCGCTCGTCGGTCACGTCGCCTGCCATCCGTGCTACCGGAGGCGCTGCCCGATCGGCCGGGCATGCATGCGCGAGATCGGCGTGGAGGCGGTGGTGGCGGCGATCGAGAAGGCGCTGGGGAGAAAGGCCGCGTGAGCCGCTCCGTCCTCGCGCTCGGCGTGCTGGCGCACGACGAGGAGGGCTCGATCGAGCGCATGCTGGAGAGCGTGGCCCGCCAATCGCAGTGGCGGGCCACCGCGCCGCGGGACCGACAGCTCGTGGTCTACGCCAACGGCTGTAACGACGCGACGGCCGAGAGAGCGCGCGCGTTCGCTCGACACGCCCCGGAGCTGGAGGTGGTGGAGACGACGGAGAAGGGCAAGTCGCAGGGCTGGAACGCGCTCCGGCGCCGGCTGCGGCCGGATGCCGAGTGGTGGCTGTTCGCCGACGCCGACGTGATTCTCCACTGGCGCGCGATCGAGCGGCTGTTGGAGGCCGCCGCGGCGCACCCGGAGGCCGCAGTGCTGTCCTCGACGCCGGTGAGCAGCGCCCGCTTCGTGCCCGTCGCCTACCGCGGTTTTCTCGAGGCCGCGCGGGTCGAATCCGAGCGCTTGAAGGACCCGCGGCGAATGGTGTCGGCGCGCTTCTATGCGATCCGCCGCTCGGTCGCCGAGACGATCGAGCTGCCGCCGGGGCTGCTCAACGAGGATCTCTACCTGAGCCGGCTGCTCGGCTCGGAGCGGATCTGGCGCGTCGCCGGCGCCAAGGTGTTCGCTCGCGAGCCGAGCCGGGTCGGCGAGATCGTGCGCTACCAGGTGCGCACGCGCATCGGCTCGTTCCAGGCCCGGCGGATCTCCGGGCCGAAGGTCGACTCGAACAAGACGGCCGCGGCGATGGCGCAGCGCACGGCGAGCTACCGCCGCCTGTCGTGGAAGGCGAAGCTCGGCAAGATCGCCTGGATTCCGCTGAGGCTCTGGGTCGAGTGGCGAGCACGGCGAGTGCGTCCGGAGTCGCTCGGCGAGAGCTTTTGGATGGAGATCGGATCGGCGAAGCTGCAGTCGAAACGCGGGCGGCGTCCGTGAGCGCCGCGTTCGCGCCCGAAATCGGCGGCGCGGCGGAGGTCGCGGCGCTGGCTGAGCCGCAGCGGCTGCTCGACGCGCCGGGAAGTCGCTTCGTCAAGGATCACCGCCGCACCGCCGTGGCCGCCGTCAGCGTTGCCGGTCGGGATGTCTTCATCAAGCGCTTCAAGCCCTACGCGTGGTACCGGCGGCTCGAATGGTGGATCGCCGGCACGCCGGCACGCCGCTGCTGGCGACGCTCTGCGGATCTCGAACGGGCGGGCTTTCGCGTCGCGCCAGCGCTGGCGTTCGTCGAGACCCACGCCTGGGGGTTGCCGGCCGACGGCTACTTCGTCACCGCGGTGATCGACGGCGCCTTGCCCGCCGGGCAGTGGTGGCGCGAACGCGGTCGCGGCCTGCCGCTTGCCGCGCGGTCGGCGTTCCTGTCCGCGCTCGCTGCCCAGATCCGCCGCTTCCACGACGCCGGCTTCTACACGGGCGACGCCAACGCCGACAACTTCCTGGTACGCGGCGGAGGCGACGAGCGAACGGAGATCTTTCTGCTCGACCTCGAAAACGTACGCCAGCTCCGCCGCGTCTCGGCGCGGCGGCGGGAGAAGAACCTCGTCCAGCTCCATCGGCCGGTGCGGGGCGAAGTACGGCGGCTCGACGGCTTGCGGTTCGTGCGCGCGTACTTCGCGCGGCCGCTGTGCGAGCTGCGGCCGCAGCTACGGCGGCTCGCCGAGCTCGCCGCCGCGAAGGAAGCAGAGTACCGGGCGCGGCGCGGGCAGGCGTAGACGCCAGTCCGTTGCCTCTCCCCGGCGGGGGCAATGGGGAGAGGGAATTCCCGCGGTCTACCCGCCCGCGGTGAAGATGCCGGCGTGCTCGAGAACCGCGGTGGTCACCGCCGAGCGACAGGCTTCGGGCCGAATCTCGATCACCAGATCGACGGTTCGCCCGCTCCACGGCGAGAGATCGGCCTCGATCCAACGCGACGCCGTGCGGTGGAACAGGCTCGGCGCTACCGTCTCGACCACCAGGTCGTGAACGCCGTCGGCGTCGCGCACGCGCACGGCCGTGACGGCGGCTGCCTTGGTGCGCGGGGGCAGCACGATCTGGTAGCGAAGCCGGGCGCCCAGAGGCACGTCGAGGCGTCGCAACAGCTCCGCGGGGCCCACCACCCGCAGCGGCCCCGTGATCTTTCGCGCCACGCGCTCGACGCCCGGCGTGGGCGGCGGGCCGAAGCCGCGCAGCGGCAGGCACTGCGGGCCGATGAGGATCGAATGGTAGGCCGCGGCCAGGCTGCGCGACTCGCGCGGCGCGTTCGGCGGCTTGCCGAGCGCGCCGTGGCGGAACGTCAGACGGTTTCTCCCGCGGCGCAGGTCGGCCGCCGGCGCCACGAAGCGGTACTCGAGAAAGACAGGCTGCGCGACGAAGCGCGACACCTCCCGGTCGTTGAGCAGCACGGTGATCTCCTGCGGAACCTCGGTGGGGAACGCCCGCAGGTGGACGAGGAATTGCAAGTCTTCGACCTGCAGCAGGTCGAAGGACACGTTGGCCTCCGATGCCGTCGCCCAGACGAACGAGAACCCCCGTTGCGGATCGTTCTCGTCGACCGACCAGCCGTCGAGT
>CAVPWJ010000032.1:0-18209 GCA_963708955.1 uncultured delta proteobacterium | reverse complement strand
GCCACCGGCGGGGCTCTGTGGCGCACGGTCAGCCACAACTGGATGCTGAAGCTGGCATCGATCGCGTTCGCGGCCGGCCTGTGGGGCTTTGTCAACCTCGGCGCGCGCGAGGCCGACAAGTCGCTGTTCGTGCCGATCGAGTTGCGCAATCTCCCGGCGGGACTGGTGATCACCAACTCCTTGCCCGAGACGGTGCGCGCGCGCGTGCGCGGTCCGCGGACCATCCTCAGCACGATCGATGAGCGTCAACAGCGCATTCCGCTGGACCTCAGCAACGTCGGTCCGGGATCGACGTCGTTCAAGATCGACTCGGAGCTGCTGAACCTACCGCGCGGGGTGAGCGTGACGCACATGAGCCCGGTGCAGGTCACGTTCGACGTGGAGCGGATCGTCGAACGCACGCTGCCGGTGGTCACGAGCCTCGCCGCCGCGGCTCCACCCGGATTCCGCGTGGTGGAGAGCGAGATCCACCCGCCCACCGTATCGGCGAGCGGGCCGGCCAGCATGATCGGCGCGCTGCGCAACGTGCCCACCGGCCCGTTGCATCTTGCGGCGACAAACGGCAATTTCGACGAATCGATTGCGCTCGAGCGGCCCGCCGATCTGGTCCGATTGTCGCCGGATCGGGTTGCCGTCCGAGGGCGAGTCGAAGAAGTCCTCGCGACGCAGGACTTCCGCGACGTGGAGATCGGCGTTCACAATCCCCCGGAGCAGTACACACTGCGGCAGCGCAGCGTGGACGTCATGGTGCGCGCGCCGCAGCGGGTGATCAAGGAGCTGTACCTGACTTCGCAGAACTTCTTCGTCGACCTCGAGGACACCGCGGCCGGCGAGCACGCGAAGCGGGTGCAAGTCGCCGTCCCGGAGGGCGTACATGTGATCGAGATCCGCCCGGCCGAGGTCCGCGTCGACGTGGGTGCGCCGGCCGGGCGCAAGCCCCGGAAGGAAGTCAAGCAGCGATGAGCGAGAACAGAAAGCGCAGGCTGTTCGGCACCGACGGGATTCGCGGCGTCGCCAACGTCGATCCCATGACGGCCGAGGTCGCGTTGCAGCTCGGGCGCGCCGTCGCCCACGTGTTCCGGCGCGGCGAACGCCGGCACAAGATCCTGATCGGCAAGGACACGCGCCTCTCGGGTTACATGCTGGAGACCGCCATGGCCTCGGGGGTGTGTTCGATGGGTGTCGACGTGCTGCTGGTGGGTCCGCTGCCGACGCCGGGGATCGCCTTCCTCACGCGCAGCATGCGCGCCGACGCCGGCGCGGTGATCTCGGCTTCCCACAACCCGTTCCAGGACAATGGCATCAAGTTCTTCGCCGCCAGCGGCTTCAAGCTGCCCGACGAGGTCGAGCTCGAGATCGAGCGGCTGCTCGACGATGGGGCGATGGCCCAGCTCCGGCCGACCGCCACCGAGATCGGCAAGGCGTTTCGTGTCGACGATGCCGTGGGCCGCTACAACGTGTTCATCAAGAACACGTTTCCGCGCCACCTGACGCTCGACGGCGTGCGGGTCGCTGTCGACTGCGCCAACGGCTCGGCGTATCGCGTGGCCCCGGAAGTGCTCTCCGAGCTCGGCGCGGAGGTCAGCGCGCTCGGCGTCGATCCCGACGGCGAGAACATCAACGACCGGTGCGGGGCGCTCCACCCCGAAGGTCTGGCTCGCGCAGTGAAGGAGCACGGCGCCCAGGTCGGCATCGCGCTCGACGGCGACGCCGACCGCGCGATCCTCGTCGACGAGAAGGGCGAGGTGGTCGACGGCGACGAGATCCTGGCGATGGCAGGCGCCGAGATGCTCCGGCAGGGCACGCTCGCCAAGCGCACCGTGGTGGCCACGGTGATGAGCAACTTCGGCTTCGAGCGGGCGATCGAGGCGTTGGGTGGCCGGGTGGTGCGCACTCCCGTTGGGGACCGCTACGTCGTCGAGCGGATGCTGCGCGACGGCTACAATCTGGGCGGCGAGCAGTCGGGTCACGTGGTCTTCCTCGATCAGACGACCACCGGCGACGGCCTGATCACGGCGCTCTTCGTGCTCGCGCTGATGGTGGAGAGCGGCCGGCCGCTGTCGGAGCTCCGGCGTGTGATGACCCGTACGCCGCAGGTGCTACTCAACGTGCGTGTGGCCGAACGGCGGGAGATCGCCGAGCTCGCCGCCGTGCAGCGGGCGATGCGCTCGGCGGAGCGGGTGCTCGATCGGCGCGGGCGCGTGGTGGTGCGCTACTCCGGGACGGAACCGCTAGTGAGGGTGATGCTCGAGGGCGAGAACCCCGACCAGATCCGCCATCTCGCCGAAGACATCGCCTCGGCTTTCCAACAGGAAGTCGGGGTCCGCTGACGGTGCCTGCTCCGGTCTTGCTCGGGGTCAACGTCGACCACGTGGCCACGCTACGTCAGGCCCGGCGCACGTTCTATCCGGATCCCACCGAGGCGGCACGTCTGGCGGAACGGGGCGGCGCGCAGGGCATCACCGTGCATCTGCGCGAGGACCGCCGCCACATCCAGGACCACGACGTCGAGCGGCTACGCGCCGGCGTGCGCACCAAGCTGAACCTCGAGATGGCGGCCACGCCCGAGATGTGCGCCCGGGCGGTGGCGGTGCGCCCCGACGACGTGTGTATCGTGCCCGAGCGGCGCGAGGAGCTGACCACCGAGGGTGGTCTCGACGTCCTCGCGCAGAGGGTGCCGCTGCGCGAGATCATCGAGACGCTGCGCCGCGCGGGCATTCGCGTGAGCCTGTTCGTGGATCCCGACCCGCGGCAGGTGGACGTTTCGGCCGAGCTTGGCGCCGATGCCGTCGAGCTGCACACGGGCGGCTACGCCGAAGCGCGCGACCCCTACCGGCTCGACGCCGAGCTCGGTCGCCTGCGCGCCTGCGCGCGGCGCGCCTACGAGGCCGGGTTGCGGGTGAACGCGGGGCACGGCTTGCGGCTCGACAACGTGAAGCCGGTGGCGGCGATCCGCGAGATCGTCGAGCTCAACATCGGCCATTCGATCGTCTCGCGCGCCGTGCTCGTCGGCATGGAAGCGGCGGTGCGCGAGATGCGGGCCGCCCTCGATCAGGCGCGAAGGCCGTCGTGAGCCGGGCGTCGCGTGCTCCGTCGGCGCCGCTCGAGGATCGCGGGCGGCTCTACGTGGTCTCGAGCGAAGAGATGCGCGCGATGGACCGCCGCACGATCGACCTTGGCACGTCGGGCGACGACTTGATGGAGCGCGCCGGGGCGCTGGCGGTCGAGGTGCTGCGCGAGCGCTTCGCGGCGGCGCTACGTCGCGGTGTCGTGGTGGTGGCGGGGAAGGGCAACAACGGCGGCGACGCGTTGGTCATGGCGCGCCACCTACGCCGGCGGCGGACCCGGGTCGAGGTGTTCCTGGCCGTCAAGGAATCGGCGCTCGGCGGCGACGCACGTACGAACTTGCTGCGATGGAAGCGCGCCGGCGGGCGGGTGCGCGAGATCGGCGACGAGGGCGGTGTGGTGGCGCTTGCTGCGGCGGCGGGACGAGCGGGGGTCGTGGTCGACGGCCTGTTCGGCACGGGGCTGCGCGGCGAGCTCGACGAGCGCTCGCGCGTGATCATCGAGGCGATGAACGCGGCGACGGCGCCGATCCTCGCCGTCGACGTTCCCTCGGGGCTCGATGCCGACCGCGGCGTCGCGCTCGGCGGGGCGGTGCAAGCGACGTTGACCGTGACGTTCGCGTATCCGAAGATCGGCCTGCTCCTGTACCCCGGGGCGGAGCTCGCGGGCGAGGTCGCGGTCGTCGACATCGGCATCCACCCACAGGCGCTCACGGAAGTCGCCCCGCGCCAGCGTCTGCTCACGCCGCGGGCGGTGGCGGCCGCGCTGCCGCCGCGCTCGCCGGACAGCCACAAGGGCAGCTACGGGCACGTGCTGGTGCTGGCCGGGTCGGTCGGCAAGAGCGGCGCTGCGCTGCTCTGCACGCGGGCGGCCCTCCGCTCGGGAAGCGGACTCGCCACCGTCGCGGCGCCGGCGCCCGCGCTCGGGCCGATGCTCGCTCACACCCCGGAGCTGATGACCGAGCCGCTGGCCGACCACGATGGCGGCTGGGCGTTCTCCAAGGACGACGCGCCGCGGTGGCTTCGGCTCTTCGAGGGCAAGAGCGCCGCCGTCTTCGGGCCCGGAGTCGGCACGTCGCCGATGGCACGCGCGCTCACCGAGTGGCTGATCCAGGCGTCGCCGCGTCCACTGGTGATCGACGCCGACGGGCTCAATTGTCTCGCGGGTCAGGTGGGTTGGCTGAAGCGCATGCTTGGCCCGATCGTCCTCACGCCGCATCCCGGCGAAATGGCGCGGCTACTTGCCTGCTCAACCCACGAGGTACAGTCCGATCGGGTCGGCATCGCGCGGCGGTTAGCGACGACTTACGGCGTGGTCGTGGTGCTGAAAGGCGCCCGCACGGTGATCGCCTCGCCGGAGGGGACCGTGTCGATCAACCCGACGGGAAATCCCGGCATGGCGAGCGGAGGCATGGGCGACGCGCTGGCCGGTATGGTGGGCTCGCTGCTCGCCCAGGGGTTGGCGCCGCAGGAGGCCGCCGAGGCGGCGGTCTTCTGGCACGGAGCCGCCGCGGATCGCGTCACCGCCCGGCGGGGAGAGGCCGGCCTGCTCGCTTCCGACCTCATCGAGGACCTGCCGCCGACGCTCCGCGACCTGCAGGCGCGGCTGTTCGACGATGCGTCTCGAGATTGAGACCCGCTCCCCGGAGGAGACCTTCCGGCTAGGGCGCGCGCTGGGGCGGCTGCTCGCCGGCGGCGAGGTTCTCGGCTTCGGCGGCGACCTTGGCGCCGGCAAGACGCAGCTCGTCCGCGGGCTGGCGCAAGGTCTCGATATCGATCCGGATGTCATCTATAGTCCCTCGTTCACCCTCGTCGCCGAGCACGAGGGGCGCCTCAGGCTCCATCACATCGACTTGTACCGGCTCGGCGAGCGCGTGCAGGCAAGCGACGAGGAGGAGATCGGTCTCACGGAGTACCTCGCCCCGGTCGGGGTGACGGCGATCGAATGGTATCGCAAGCTCGACAAGCCTTCTGCCGTCTGGAGCCTGGAGGTCGACATCGCCGTGCACGACGGCGATCACCGCACGATCACGATCGTGGGGCGGGGTGAGCGGGCGGCGCGGATCCTCGCCGCCCTCGAGCGCGATTCCACATGGCACTGATCGTTCAGAAGTACGGCGGCACGTCGGTCGGCAGCGCCGAGCGCATCCGTGAGGTCGCCAAACGCGTGGCCGGCTATCAGCGCCAGGGCCATCGGCTGGTGGTGGTGGTCTCGGCGATGGCGGGAGAAACCAACCGCTTGCTCGACCTGGCGCGGCGGGTGGCGCGACGGCCCTCGGAGCGCGAGAGCGATGCGTTGGTGGCGAGCGGCGAGCAGGTCTCGGCGGCGCTGCTCACGCTGGCCCTCCAGGATCTCGGCCTCAAGGCCGCGTCGTTTCTCGGCCATCAAGTGCGCATCGCCACCGATTCGGCCTTCGGCCGCGCCCGCATCCAGTCGATTGACAAGCACCGCCTGCTCGCCACGCTCGGCGACGGTACGGTCGCGGTGGTCGCTGGCTTCCAGGGCGTGGACCGCGACAACAACATCACCACGCTCGGCCGCGGCGGCTCGGACACCACCGGCGTGGCGCTCGCAGCCGCGCTCTCGGCTGACGTCTGCGAGATCTTCACCGACGTCGACGGCGTCTACACCAGCGACCCGCGGATCGTGCCGCACGCCCGCAAGCTGGAGCGCATCTCCTACGACGAAATGCTGGAGCTCGCGAGCCTCGGCGCCTCGGTGCTGCAGATCCGCTCGGTCGAGTTCGCCAAGCGCTACCGGGTGCCGGTGCACGTCCGCTCGAGCTTCGGCGACGAGACCGGCACCATGGTCATGGAGGAGGACAAGCCCATGGAGAACGTACTCGTCTCCGGGGTCGCTCACGACCGGAACCAGGCCAAGATCACGCTGCTCCGGGTACCGGACCGGCCCGGCCTGGCCGCCAAGGTCTTTGGCCCGATCGCCGCGGCAGGTATCGTGGTCGACATGATCATCCAGAATGCGTCCGAAGACGGCACCACCGACCTGACGTTCACGGTGCCGAGCGGGGACTTCGAAAAGGCGCTGTCGCTGGTGCGCGGCGCGCAGGCGGGCCTCGGCGTGCAGGGGATCGCCACCGACCCCGAGGTCGCCAAGGTCTCGATCGTTGGCCTCGGCATGCGCAGCCACGCGGGCGTGGCGGCGCGCATGTTCGAGGTGCTCGCGGCCGAGGGCATCAACATCCAGATGATCTCCACTTCCGAGATCAAGATCTCGGTGGTGGTCGACGAGAAGTACACGGAGCTCGCCGTGCGGGCGCTACATGACGCGTTCATCCCGCAGCGGGCGGCCGAGCCGAAGCGCCCGAGCGCGCAGGAATCCCGATGAGCGGCAAGAAGAAGCGCGTTAGCCTCTACGACACGACGCTGCGCGACGGTTGCCAGGGCGAGGACGTGTCGCTGACGCTCGCCGACAAGCTGCGAGTGGCGGAACGATTGGACGAGCTCGGCTTCGACTACGTCGAGGGTGGCTGGCCCGGCTCCAACCCGCGCGACGAGGAGTTCTTTCTCGAGGCCAAGAAGCTCCGCCTGCGCCACGCGCGCATCACCGCCTTCGGCATGACCCGGCGCGGCGGGACGAACGCCTCGAAGGATCTCAATCTGCGGAAGCTGATCGAGGCGGAGACCCCGGCAATCACCATTTTCGGCAAGACCTGGCAGCTCCACGTGCTCGAAGACCTGCGAATCTCGCGCGAGGAGAACCTCGATGTCATCAACGACTCGGTCCAGTACCTGCACCGCCATACCGGCGAGGTGATTTTCGACGCCGAGCACTTCTTCGACGGCTACAAGGACGACCCCGAGTACGCGCTGCGGTGCCTGAAGGCGGCCGCCGACGGCGGGGCGAGCACCGTCGTGCTGTGCGACACCAACGGCGGCAATCTGCCGAGCCTGATCGCCGCGGCCACGCGCGCCGCGGCGGCAGCGGTCTCGGTGCCGCTCGGCATCCACTGCCACAACGACTCCGACCTGGCGGTGGCGAACTCGCTGGCTGCCGTGGAGGCTGGCGCGGTGCAGGTGCAGGGCACGATCAACGGCTTCGGCGAGCGCTGCGGCAACGCCAACATGATCTCGATCATTCCCGCGCTCGAGCTGAAGCTCGGCTACCAGACGCTCGGGCCCGAGCGTCTGCGGCGGCTGACCGAGCTCTCGCACTTCGTCTACGAGCTCGCCAACCTCCCGCCGCGCAAGCACCAGCCCTACGTCGGGCAGAGCGCGTTCGCGCACAAGGGCGGGGTGCACGTCGCGGCGGTGCGCAAGAACCCGCTCACCTACGAGCACGTCGATCCGGCGGCGGTCGGCAACGTGCAGCGCGTGTTGATCTCCGACCTCGCCGGCAAGGCCAACATCCTGCAGAAGGCCGAACAGTTCGGCCTGCGCGTCGATTCCAAGGACCCGAAGGTCCAAACCGTGCTTCGGCAGCTGAAGGAGCTTGAGAACGCCGGCTACCAGTACGAGGGCGCGGAGGCGTCCTTCGAGCTCTTGATGCAGCGGGCGATGCGCGGAGACGTGCGCTTCTTCCGGCTGATCGGCTTCCGCGTGATCGACGAGACCTACAAGGGGAGCGAGCTGCCGTCCTCGGAGGCGTCGGTGGCCGTCGAGTTTCTCGACGGGCGCCGCGAGCAGGCGGTGGCCTTCGGCAACGGCCCGGTAAACGCGCTCGACCAAGCGCTGCGCCGGGCGCTGACCAGGGAATTCCCGCAGATCGAGGCCATCAAGCTCCTCGACTACAAGGTGCGCGTGCTGCCGGGAATCGGCGGCACCGCGGCCAAGGTGCGTGTGCTGATCGAGTCGGGCGACGCGCACGAGCGCTGGGGTACGGTCGGCGTGTCGCACAACGTGATCGAGGCGAGTTGGCAGGCGCTCGTCGACTCGATTGACCACAAGCTCTACGCCGATCAGAAGCGCGCCCAGGAAGCCGGCAAGGAGGTCAGGAGCAAGCGCGGATGAGCACGATCGCCGACAACGGGCGCAGCGGGCCGCTCGGCGCCTGGGCGAGGCTGCGCGAGGACGTGCAGACAATCTTCGAGCGCGATCCCGCGGCGCGCTCGATCTGGGAGATCGCGCTCGCCTATCCGGGCTTTCACGGGCTGCTCGTCTACCGCGCCTCGCATTGGCTGTGGCAGCACGGGCTACGCACGCCGGGGCGGTTCGTCAGCCACCTCGGCCGCTTCCTGACCGGCATCGAGATCCACCCCGGCGCGACCATCGGACGGCGCTTCTTCATCGATCACGGCATGGCGGTAGTGATCGGCGAAACCACCGAGATCGGAGACGACGTCACGATCTACCAAGGAGTCACGCTCGGCGGCACCAGCACCCAGCGCGGCAAGCGGCATCCGACGATCGAGGACTCGGTGCAAATCTTCACGGGCGCCAAGGTGCTCGGCCCGATCACCGTCGGCCAACACAGCCGCATTGGCGCCGGCAGCGTGCTGGTGACCTCCGTGCCGCCGCACTCCACGGTCGTCGGCATCCCCGGCAAGGTGGTGCGGACCGGCGGGCTCAAGCACACCGAGTCGGGCCGGCCGGTCATCGATCTTGATTCCGCGGATCTGCCCGACCCGGTGAGCCGGGCGCTCGGCGGCCTTCTCGAGAAGATCGAGGATCTCGAAAAGAAGGTCGCCGAGCTCTCGGCGCGAAGCGGGACGGGCGGGCCGCCGGCGCTGCGCAAGGCGTCGGGGGACGAACCGTAGGGAGCCTATGCTTGACGTCGATGATCGCCTGCCCTCAGCCGGCACATCGCTGGCGATGCGCCGCCCTCTCCCCAGCGGGGAGAGAAGCACGCGGCTCCGCGAGCTCGCGTAGAGGAGAATCGTCGTGACTCGTCCGCTCGCGATGGTGGCAATGAGCGGCGGCGTCGACAGCTCGGTCGCCGCGGCGGTTCTGCTCGAGCAAGGGTATCGCGTCGAGGGGGTGTCGTTGCGCCTGTGGGACTCCTCGCGCCGTGGCCCGCGCATCTGCTCGGATCATCGCGATGCGGCGGTCGTCGCCCGTTATCTCGGCATCGCGCACTCGCTGATCGACGAGCGGGAGGAATTCGACCGGCGGGTGGTGGCGCCGTTCGTCGCCGCCTATGCCGCGGGCCGCACGCCGAACCCGTGCGCCGCCTGCAACAGCGACTTCAAGCTCGGCCTGCTGCTCGACCGCGTGCTCGCGCGGGGCGCGTCGCTGGTGGCGACCGGCCACTACGCGCGCGTGGAACGGCGCGGCGAGGAGGTCGTGCTGAGGCGCGGCGTGGACGCGCAACGCGACCAGTCGTACTTCCTGTTCGGCTTGAGCCGCCGGCAGCTCGCGCACGCGGCGTTTCCGCTCGGCGCATGGACGAAGAGCGAGGTGCGACGTCGGGCCACGGAGCTCGGGCTGCCGGTGGCCGACAAGCTCGACAGCCAGGACCTCTGCTTCGGCGACCCGGCGGCGCTGGTGCGCACGCGGGCGATGGGCGGCAGAGCCGGGGAGATCGTCGACGGCGAGGGGCGGGTGCTTGGCCGCCACGGCGGGATCGAGCGGTTCACGATCGGACAACGTCGCGGCCTGGGAGTCGCCGGCCCCGCGCCGCTCTACGTGCACGCGCTCGACGCCCGGCGTTCTCGCGTGGTCGTGCGCGCGGAGCCGCCGCGGGCGCGCGGGCTCGTCGCCGGCCGCTGGAGCTGGATCGGTGAGCCGCCATCTCCCGACGAGTGGGTCGCGGCACAGATTCGCTACCGCCACCCGCCGCTCGCCGCGCGCGTCGTGGCGAGCGACGGCGGGGCGCGGGCTCGCGTCGAGTTCGAGCGGCCGGCGGTCGCCGTTGCGCCTGGACAGGCGGTAGTCGTCTACCGCGGCGACGAGGTGCTCGGCGGCGGCTGGATCGAGCGGCCGGTGGTGGCGGCGGAGGGCGCGGCGTGAGCACGGCCGTCGAAGCGCTCGAAGAGCGGCTCGGGCACGCGTTTCGCCGCCGCGACCTGCTCGCGCTCGCGCTCGCGCATCGCTCCAGCCTGGCCCGCCGCGGCCAAAGCAACGAGACCCTGGAGTTCCTCGGCGATGCCGTGCTCGATCTCGCGGTTTCGGATCTGTTGATGACCCGTTTTCCGTCGGCCGACGAGGGCGAGCTCTCCAAGCGACGAGCCGCTCTGGTGAACGCGCACGCGCTCGCGGAGAAGGCGGCGTCGCTGGAGCTCGGACCGCTGCTCCGGCTTGGCAAGGGAGAGGACAAGAGCGGCGGCCGAGAGAAGCCGTCGATCCTCGCGTCGACCTACGAGGCAGTGATCGGCGCGATCTATCTCGACGCCGGATTCGACGCGGCGCGCGTCGTCGTCGCTCGTCACTTCGCCGCCGACCTCGAGGGCGGAACCGGCGCTTCGCCGATCGACCACAAGACCCGCCTGCAAGAGGTGACGCAGCGGCGGTTCGGCGAAACGCCGACCTACACCGTGGTCGAGGCGAGCGGGCCGGACCACGACCGCGCCTACGTGGTCGAGATCCGCGTCGGCGGCGAGCTGCGCGGGCGAGGCGCCGGCAAGTCGAAGAAGGAGGCCGCTCAGCGGGCGGCCCTCGAGGCGCTCGCCGCTTTGGGAGGCGACGCGACCGCCCAACGGGCGTGACGCCCGACGCAGCCCCTCAAGAGCTCCCAGGCATGCGCACGCTCCATTGGACCAGGTCGAGCAGGTCGGAAGAGTCAGCGGTCCACGGGCGGGCCCGGGGCGGTGAAGCCACCGCTCGCCAACGCAGCAGTGCGGCGAGGCAATCGAGCAGCCCCGCCGCGGCGGCCGGCTACGCCTGCCTGTAGCTCATCACCAGGTGAGCGACGGCATCTTCGCTGCCGGGGTTCTCGTAGCCGTGCGGCAAGTCGGCGCGGAAGAACAGCGCGTCGCCCGGACCGAGCTCGGCCCGGGCTTCTCCGCAGCGTACCACCAGGCGGCCCCGAACGACGGCGAGATGCTCGAAGGTGCGCGGAGCGTGCGGCATGGCTTCTTCGCGGCAGCCCGCGCCGAGCGTCAGCTCGTAGACCTCCGGCACGCGCGGGTCACCTTCGGCGAACAGCGGCCGCGAGCGGAAGAGACCGTCGGCCGAAGAGATGATGTGGCCTTGCGCGGCGCGCTGGATGCGGAAGTCGGGATCCGAGGCGCGCGACAGCAGCGTGCCGGCCAGCAGCGCGCCGAAGGGCACTTCGAGCGCGGTGGCGAGATGCCAGATCGACCGCAGACTCGGCACGCCCCGGCCCTTCTCGAGCGCGCGGAGCAGCGCCGTGCGGATGCCGCTGTGTTCGGCGAGGTGCTCTAATGTGAGGTTGCGCTCCGCGCGGTAGCGCGCCACGCTCTTGCCGACGGCCGCGCCGAGCGCCCGGCCCTCCGGGCTGTCCGGCCCGCTCAAGCTGTCGAGCCGCTCGGCCTTTACCTCGTCGGCGACGGCGTCGTCGAGGCTCGAGGTCGGAGGTCGTCGCCGGGCGGTCATTGTGCCGAAGAAAAAAGGCTGCCTCAGCGAGCGCCGAGCCAGCGAGCGATCCGCGGCGCGGTGCGCCGGCGCAGGCCGGCGTTCAGCCGAAAGATCTCCATCGCCTGCTTGAGCGAGCGCGCGGCTTCCGCCACCGGGTGGGCGCGGAAGAAGCTCGCCACCTCACGGGCGTAGCGCGAGTCGCGCAGTGCGGGCGTGGCTTCGACCAGCCGCGATACCATGAGCGGCGGAATGCGGCGGCGAATCGCCTTCCAGTGACGCGTGATGAAGCGCCAGCAAGCGTCTCTTCCCCCCGGATTGGAGAACAGCCTCATGTACACGAAGGCGACGTCCTGAGTCGGCACCTCCTCGCCGACGGTGGCCTCGAGGGTGCGCGCGACCAGATCCGCGTGATGGAAGGAAGCGAGGTTCAGCAGAAACCGACGGCGCTCCTGCGGCGTCGGCGCCGTCTTCGCGCCTTCGCGGTAGCGATCGTAGATGGCCGCGTCGGCTTCCCGAGCGGCGAGCGACACCACGGCGTCGACGAGGTTCGGCTCGAGCGAGGAGCGGTCGACGAGATATCCCTCGAGCCGCCGGCGCGCCTCGGCGACGACCGCCGGAGACTCGGCGACCTGCCCGGTCAGGCGAACGATGGACGCGCGGCGCAGCCGCTGGGCGTCGGCCTCGCCGGGCGCGGCCGACCAGCCGAGCTCGTCGAGCTGCGTGCCGAAGCGCCGCGCGATCCACTCGCGGAAGCGCCGCTGGGTCTCGCCCTCGACGATCTTGTCGTCGATCAAGCCGAGCGAGCCGGCGATGCCGTCGAGAACGTCGTGATCGGTCTCAGCGCCGAGCGCGTCGACCACGTCGAGGAAGCTCTCGATCGATGTCCGGTCGGCGCGGACCAGCGCCCACTGATCGCCGACCAGTGCTTGGCGCTCGACCGGTGTCAACGCCTCGGTCAAGCGCGCCACCAGCGCAGCGTGATCGGCAGGCTCGTGCAGCACGCGGTAGAAGCCGCCCGCCCCGGCATTGCCGTAGATCCAGGGCGGAGACTTCCGCGTTGGTAAGCGGATGGTACGCGAGGCGCCGTCGACCAGGAAGCGGTCGACCGCGCTCCCGCTGTTCGCCGGCCGCTTGACGACCAGCGGCAACGGCCAGGCCGTGCGGCGGCGGGCGGCCGGCACCTTGGGGTCGGAGAAGAAGCGCTCCTGGCGGACCCGTAGCTCGCCTCTGCCCGCGCGGCGGATCGACACCAGAGGGAAGCCCGACTTCTCGATCCACGCCTGCGTCACGCGCCCGACCTCGCGACCGGAAGCTTCCTCCAGAGCGCGCCACAGGTCGCCCGCCACCGCGTTTTGCTCGCGATGGCGCTGCATGTAGATGCGCACGCCGGCGCGAAACGCCTCGGCGCCGAGATAGTGCTCGATCATGCGCACGACCGCGGCGCCCTTCTCGTAGGTGATGGCGTCGAAGTTCTCGGTGGCCTCGGCGACGCTGCGCACGCGCGCGTAGATCGGGTGGGTGTTGGCCAGCGCGTCGAGCGCCAAGGCTCCCGCGCGGGCGTGCTCGTAGCCTTGCCACATCCGCCACTCGGGCTTCCAGTCGTCGATGACCTTGTAGGCCATCCAGGTGGCGAACGCTTCGTTCAGCCAGAGATCGTCCCACCACGCCATGGTGACGAGGTTGCCGTACCACATGTGGGCGAGCTCGTGAGCGATGACTTCGGCGGCGCGCTTGCGCTCGCCGAGCGAAGCGGTGGCGGGGTCGAGCAGCAGCAGGGTTTCGCGGAAGAACACCGCGCCGGCGTTCTCCATCGCGCCCGCCTCGAAATCGGGGACGGCGACCAGGTCGAGCTTGCCGTAGGGGTAGGGGATGCCGAAGTACGCCTCCAGTCGGGCCAGCGCCTCGGCGGCAGCCTCGAGGCCGAACGCCGTGAGGTGTCCCTTGCCGGGCACGTGCCAGGTGCGAATCTCGGTCGAGCCGAGCTTGCGCGGCGCCGACGCATCGAGCGGCCCGACGGCGAGTGCCAGCAGATACGTCGAGAGCTTCGGCGTCGGCGCGAAGCGCACCACGCGCCGCCCGTTTTCCGCCGGCTCCTCACGCTCGATCGCGCTGTTCGATATCACCGCCTCGCCGTCGCGCGCGGTGACCGCGATCCGGTAGCGAGCCTTGAAGCTCGGCTCGTCGAAACACGGCAACATCCGCCGCGCGTCGGCGGCCTCGAGCTGGGTGAACGCATAGCGGCGGCCGTCGGCGGCCGCGGCGTAGAAGCCGCGCAGGTGCTTGCCGAGGTCGCCGCGGAACGACAAGTCGAGCGTGGCGCGGCCGCTGATCTTCTTCGGCAGCGCGAGCGTGATGGTCTCGTCGGCGGGCCGGCGCGTGACGCGCACGGGGCGGCTCGTGCCGTCGAGCGACAGCGCGGCGCGTTCTACGGCGAGCTCGGCGGCATGCAGAGTGATCGCGTCGCGCGGTCGCTCGATCTGGACGTCGATCGCCACCCGGCCGCGGAACGTTCCGGCGGCGAGGTCGGGCTCGAGGTGCAGGCCGTAGTCGGTCGGACGGACGGCGGGATCGAGGCGGAATCGCGAGGGAGTCTTCGGTTTCGGCATGAGATCGTTCCGCCGGGCGGGTCAGCGTGCCGGCTCGTCCGACTTGAAGCCCACGCGCTTGTGGCTGCCGTCACAGAACGGCCGGTTGGCCGATTGCCCGCAGCGGCAGAGGTAGATGGGCTCCTCGGCGAGCTTGAACTCGGCGCGTTTCCCGTCGAGTAGCGAGATTGCCCCGCTGACCTCGTAAGGTCCATCTTTCAGTGTCTTGATCCGTACTTCGGCCACGACGACGTTCCTCCCGATCGATTCCCATAGATGATCGCCGCGGCCGCGTAAACCGTCTCCGCGGCGCCCGCGGAGGATGCACGCCGCGAAGGCGCGTGGGGCGCCGTAGCGGCTGAGCGGCCCTGATCTGCTCGGCAGAATTTCGCTGTGTTCCACGAAGACCTGAGATCCGACGCCTCGGTGGCCGACCGTCGTTTAGTTGCGGCTGCCAGGCCGCGCGGTGGGCTGTGGAACGTCCCCGTTGGTGATATGAATTTCATCGGACCTCGGCCGCCTCTGCCACGGGAGGTGGCGTGATGCGGGACATGGCGATGATGCCGCCTGGCGGTGCGGTCCATCAGCGGGCTTTGGCAAGTGGCCGAGCCGGGGCCGGAACATGGAGTTCGCGGAATGCGTCAAGCTCGATCTCGAACCCATCGACAACTAGGCCGTCGGTCTCGCTCCGCGCGTCCTGCCCGGGACGCTTCCGGTGGTGGTCTCCGCAAGGGGCGCTGTTTGGGAAGGATTTCGTTCGCCGCGCTCGCCGCCCTCCTGCTCGTCGCGTCGCTTGCCTCCGCCGCCGCCGACGACGCCGATCGCGAATCGTCGCAAGGCGCGCAGACTTACGAGAGCCCGATCCTCTCGCTGCTGCTATTGCCAGTGACCATGCTGATCAAGATGGCCTCGGTGCTCGGTCCCGAGGAGTCGGGCACGACGCCTCGCAGCACCGCGGCGAGCGACAACACGTCGAAGTGAGCGGGCTCGCGCCGCCCCAGGTGGCGGTGATCGGCTATCGGGAGCGGCGGACGCTCAGGGCGTAGGCGTCGGGCCCGGGGTCGGCGCCAGCCGCTCCACCTGCGAAGCGGCGATGCCGAAGCCCGTCTCGGCGCCGTCGACCTTGACCGCGTCGCCGATCAGGAGATCGCCACAGACGAGCGACTCGCCATTACTGTCACGAATCGCGGTCGACGAGCTCAGGTTCACCTGGACGTTGCCCTGAGGACCCTCGACCGTGGCGTTGGTCGGGCAGCCGAGTGCTGCGATCGTTCCCGACAACGTCTGGCTCGCCGTGCTCGAGGTGGGATCGGGGCTCAACCGCAGGAGCATGGCGAGTACGTCGCCGGCGTCGTTCACCGTTCCTTGCACGTCCGCCGAACGTCCGATGATGAGATCCCCGCAACCGAGCGGGTTGCCGTTTTGATCGACGATCGACGTCGACGGTTGCAGGCGGACGCGGAACGCGACTTGTTCTCCCGAGAGAACCTGCAGCAACGCGGCCCGGCAGTCGATGCCGGTGATCGGGCCTTCGAAGTGGATGCGATGCTCGGCGACGTCGATCTCGCTGCCGGTGAGATCGACGTCGATGAGATCGACCTCGCCGCCCGACGGCAGCGTCAGGCGAAAGCGCGCGTCGGTGCCGCTGCCGGTGAAATGCAGCACGGATGGACCGAACTGGTTGCCCTCGAGCCGAAAGAGGCCTTGGTCGTCGGTCGTGGTGGAGGTGCTGGTGCCGTCGATCGCCACCGCGATGCCGGGAACCTGCGCGACCGCCTCGCCGTTCCACCACGCGCGCACCATCCGCCAGAGCCGCTCGATCCCATGAGCCGCCGCGGCCGCCGAAGCCGAGCGGACGTTACCGCTGACCACGGTCGGCGGCCGGCTGCCCGAGCTACCGCCGCAACCAGCGACGAGGAGGAGGGCGAGGAGGATCGGTCCGAGCAGGTCGACGTTCCGTCTGCGCATCTGGCCTTCGATAGCCGATGCACCGGCGACGCTCAAGGCATTCGAGGCGTCGGCGGGCGCTCGGAGATGCGTCGGCGCCGTTCTCGACGAAAGCACGGACTTCCACGATACCGCCGCTGGGCGAGAGCTCGACCCCGTTGAATACGTGAGCTCGAGAACCAGGATCTTCTTCCGGGAGGGCGAGTGGCGCATCGCTGACGATCTTGGTCCGAAACCGGCTCGAACGAACGCTGTGGCGACCGGTGTGATTGAGACCCGATTCGCACCCGCGGTCGCAGACGTCGCGCGGGGCAGTCGCGACAGGCGCGGCGGGCAGGGCGCGGCGGGCGGGGTTGACCCGCTGGCGGAGGGAAAGTATCTGAAGCGGGTTGACGGGCGAGAGTGGCGGAACTGGCAGACGCGCAGGATTCAGGATCCTGTGGGGTAACACCTGTGGGGGTTCAAGTCCCCCCTCTCGCATTGCTACCCGCTTTCACGGAACATTGATCCGATGGCCAAGCTCGTTCTGGTCCGCCATGGGCAGTCGCTGTGGAACCTGGAGGATCGCTTCACGGGTTGGGTCGACGTTCCGCTCACGGACCAGGGGCGCGAGGAGGCCCGTCGCGCGGGCGAGCGGCTGGCGGACATCCGCTTCGACGTCGCTTATACCTCGGCGCTCAGCCGCGCTCAGGAGACCCTCGACATCATCTTGCGAGTCGTCGGCCAACGGCCCCCGGTGATTCGTGATCAGGCGCTGAACGAGCGCCATTACGGAGATTTGCAGGGGCTCAACAAGCAGAAGACGGCCGAGAAATACGGCGCGGAGCAGGTGAAGATCTGGCGGCGATCGTTCGACGTTCCGCCGCCCAACGGAGAGGCTCTCAAGAATACCGCCGAGCGCACGCTGCCGTTCTTCGAGCGCGCCATCCTCGGCGATCTCGTGCAGGGGAAGAACGTGCTGGTCGTCGCGCACGGCAACTCGAACCGATCGATCGTCATGAAGCTCGATCGGCTCTCCGGCGAGCAGGTCGTCGAGCTCGAGCTCGCCACCGGCGTGCCGCTGGTCTACGAGATCGACGAGCGCGGCGCGGTGCTGTCCAAGGAGATTCGTCGCTAGTGGATCTCGCCAAGACCTACGAGCCGAGAGCGGTCGAAGAGAAGTGGTACCGGCTGTGGCGCGAGCGCGGCTACTTCCGCGCGGACGAGGAGCGGCAGGGGCCGACGTTTTCGATGGTCATTCCGCCGCCGAACGTCACCGGCTCGCTGCACATGGGCCACGCCCTCAACAACACTCTGCAGGACATCCTCTGTCGTTATCACCGGATGCGCGGCGACGTGACGCTGTGGATTCCCGGAACCGACCACGCGGGCATCGCCACGCAGAACGTGGTCGAACGGCAGCTCGCCGCCGAGGGCACCGACCGGCGCGCGCTCGGCCGCGACAAGTTCGTCGGGCGCGTGTGGTCCTGGAAGAAGGAATCGGGCTCGACCATCACTCGTCAGCTCGCGCGCCTCGGCGTCTCCTGCGACTGGGAGCGCGAGCGCTTCACGATGGACGAGGGGCTCTCGCGCGCCGTGCGCGAGGTGTTCGTCACGCTCTACGAGGAGGGGCTCGTCTATCGCGACCGGTATCTCATCAACTGGTGCCCGCGCTGCCAGACGGCGCTGTCGGACTTGGAATCCGAGCATCAGCCCGTCCAGGGGAACCTCTGGTACGTCCGGTACCCGCGGGCCGATGGTCAGGGCTTCGTCGTGGTGGCGACGACTCGTCCGGAGACCCTGCTCGGCGACACGGCCGTTGCCGTTCATCCGGACGACGAGCGTTATCGCGACCTCGTCGGAAAGAAGGTGATCCTGCCCGCGGTCGGCGTGGAGATTCCGGTCATCAGCGACCAGGCCGTGAGCCGCGAGTTCGGTACGGGAGCGGTCAAGGTAACGCCCGGGCAAACAGGTGCAACAATCAATGTTCCTTTGTTTATTAATGAAGGCGAGGGGCGGTAGAGAGAGAGAGAGAGAGAGAGAGAGAGAGAGAGAGAGAGAGAGAGAGAGAGAGAGAGAGAGAGAGAGAGAGAGAGAGAGAGAGAGAGAGAGAGAGAGAGAGAGAGAGAGAGAGAGAGAGAGAGAGAGAGAGAGAGAGAGAGAGAGAGAGAGAGAGAGAGAGAGAGAGAGAGAGAGAGAG
>CAVPWJ010000031.1:0-4442 GCA_963708955.1 uncultured delta proteobacterium | reverse complement strand
CGAGCACTTCAGCGAGTTCGTCAAGGGCATCGTCGACACCCGCGCCGTCGTCTACTTCCTATCGCTGACCGCGGCGGCGCTCTTCCTCACGCATCGCTCGGTCGAGTCGCTGCGCTGGAGATAATCCCGAAGACGATGCAACGCAGTCGCACCCATTTCGGCATCGTCGGCCTCGCGACGCTCTCCTTCGGCCTCGCCGCCTACGCGCTCACTCAGGAGGCGAGCGCGTTCGTGGTGGTGAACGTCCTGGTCGGCATCTCGGCGTTGATCGCCTGGGTGGCCTCGGCACGCAAGAGCCTCGGCACGTTCCTCGGCGAGCGGTCGACCAAGTTCGGCGCCAATGCCGCGCTCTATTCCGTGCTCTTCCTCGGCATCCTGGTGATGGCGAACTTCCTGGCGGCGCGGCACTTCAAGCGCATCGACACCACCGAGACCGGCGTCTATAGCCTCTCGCCGCTGTCGGCGAAGTACGTCAAGGGGCTGGACCGAGACCTCGACCTCATGGGCTTCTTCGAGACCGGCACGGATCCAGCGACCGAAGAGCTCTTCAAGAGCTACGCGGCCGAGTCGACCCGCGTGAAGTTCCAGATGCTCGACCCCGACAAGAGCCCGGACCTCGCCCAGAAGTACAACATCACGAGCTACGGGACGATCCGCGTCGCCTACGGCGACCAGTCGACGCTCGTCAGCAAGGCCGACGAGGAATCGATCACCAACGCGATCGTCAAGGTCACGCATTCCACCAAGAAGACGGCCTGCTTCATCGAGGGCCACGGCGAGCCCGACGCCGGCGACGTCGAGAAGCCGAAGGCGTTCGGAGTGCTGCGGGCGGCGCTCGAGAGCGAGAACTACAACGTCAAGTCCGTGCTGCTCGCTTCCCAGGAGAAGGTGCCCGACGATTGCAGCCTGCTGCTGGTCGCCGCGCCCGAGAAGCCCTACCTCGAGCCCGAGATCAAGCGGCTGAAGGACTACTTGCAAGCAGGCGGCCGCGCCGTCTTCCTGCTCGCAGCGCAGCGCGGTCCAGAGCTCCTTCCGCTGCTCGCGGACTACGGTATCCACGTCGGCAATGACATCGTCGTCGACCAGGTCCTGCGCCTCTTCCAGGGGCCGGCGCTCGGCGTCGAGCCGATCGCGCAGAGCTACGGCCCCCACCCGATCACCGAGGGCTTCACCCAGCGCACCATCTTCCCGTTCACCCGTTCGGTGGAAGCGGCCGCCGACAAGAAGGAAGGCGTCGAAGCGACGGCGATCGTGAAAACGAGCCCGTCGAGCTGGGCGGAGACGGACCTGGACGCGCTGTTCAACAAGGGGCAGGCGACGCTCGATCCGAAGACCGACCGCAAGGGGCCGATCTCGATCGCCGCGGCTGCCAGCGTGACGACGAAGCAAGGTGACAAGGACGTGTCGTCGAGGCTGGTCGCGTTCGGCAGCGACCAGTTCGTCGGCAACAAATTCATCAACAACCTCTATAACCGCGACCTGATGCTGAACGCGGCGAACTGGGCGGTTGGCGAGGACAAGCAGATCTCGATCCGGCCGCGCGCCGTGCGCGCCTCGCGGGTGCAGCTCACGTCGGATCAAGCGGCCAAGATCTTCTACCTCTCGGTGCTGATCCTGCCCGAGCTGCTGCTGCTGGTCGGCATCTCGGTGTGGAATCGGCGGCGCAGTCTGTAGACGTGGACGTTCGGGTCTCGCGGCAACCTCCCACACCCATGAAGTTCCGCAACACCCTGCTGATCGCCGTCGTCTTCTTCGGGCTGGCGGGCTACCTCTACTGGGTCGAGAGGCCGCGACACGAGCAGGAAGCTCAGGCCAAGAAGCTCTTGCAGTTCAAGCGCGACGAAGTGTCCGAGGTGACGCTCACCTACCCCGACCGCCAAATCGTTCTGAAAAAGACCGGCGCCGGCTGGCGCATGCAAAAGCCGCTCGATGTCGCCGCCGATCAGACCGCGGTCTCGAGCCTGGTCAGCGCCGTCGCCGATGCCGAGGTCAAGCGCACGATCGAGAGCGACGCCAAGTCCCTCGACGTCTACGGCCTCGACAAGCCGGAGGTCATCGTGTCGCTGTCGCTCATCGACGGCAAGGCGCTGCCCGCGGTGCGCGTCGGCAAGGCGGCGCCCATAGGTTTCTCCGCGTACGCGATGCTCGAGGGCAGCTCGGAGGTGAAGATCGTTCCCTCCCTCTTCCAAACCGGCATGAAGCGCGAGGTCAAGGATCTGCGCGACAAGACCATCATCAATTTCAAGGACGAGGAGGTCCAGACGATCGAGATCGCCACGCCGCAGTCGACCGTCGGCCTGGTGCGGGACGGCGCCGACTGGAAGATCGACAAGCCGAGCGCGCTCAGAGCGGACTCCACCGAGGTGCGCAGCTTCCTGTCTTCGCTGCGCGGTGTTCGGGCGGAGGACTTCATCGACCAGCCGGGGGCGCTGGCGGACTACGGCCTGGACGACCCGCGCGAGAAGATCACCGTCGTCGTCGACAAAGACCAGACGCGCAAGGAGCTGTGGATCGGCGCCGAGAAGGCGAAGGATTCGAAGAACGTCCTCTACGTGAAGCGTCCGGACGCCGACACGGTCTACGCGGTCGGCACATGGGCGTGGAACGGGCTCAACAAGAACGTCGCGGCCCTGCGCGACAAGACCGTGCTGCCCTTCGACCTCGCTTCGCTCGCAGCCGTCGAGGTCACGCGGCGCGACGGCCAAGCCTATCGGTTGGTGAAGGAGCCAGCGGCCGCCGCGGGAGTTACGCCGGATCCGGCCGACGCCGCCTCGGAGCCGCCCCCTTCCGGGGCGAGCTGGAAGGTGGAAGGAGCCAAAAACTCCAAGCGCCTGCAGATCGGCGAGCTGGTCTCCAACCTCCACGGGCTCAAGGCCTACGAGATCGCCGCCGAGAGGCCCGACGACCTGGTGACCTACGGCCTCGCCGAGCCCGATCTCACGTTCTCGCTGCTCGACTCGACCGGCAAGCCGATCGGACGGATTCTCGCCAGCCAGGTCGGCGGCGAAGCGGACGCCGACGCGTATGCAATGGCCGAGGGCGGCGACGTCGTCTACCACCTCCGCGGCTACCTCTACGCGCACCTCGACAAGAAGAAGGAAGACCTCGTCGAGGCCCCCCCTACCCCCACCCCCACTCCCGGAAAATAGACGGCGGGCGCGGATGGAGCGAGGTCGCACGAGGCGTGCTGCGGCCGTCGAGGCATCTTGCGCGCGCATCGTGCAGCGCGGCCTCGCGATTTCCGCGAACGGGAACTCACACCGGCGATGTACGAAACCCGACAAGCCAAGCGGCGATGTCGCACCCGGCGACGTCCCTGGCTGGATCCATCGTCGCAACCGCGGTGGAAGTGATCTGTCGCCTTTTGGAACGGCCCTTGCTTCATGGAGACCCGGGCAGATCACGGGGAAGAGACCATGCAGATCGGTGTCGATAGCCAGCGCGCCGTAGAGAACAAGCGTATCTATGTAATCGACGACGATGAGGTCACGCGCGCGGCGCTGCAGTTCATGCTGCACGACGAGAACGTGCGCGGCGAGGTCGACGCCGCGCTCGGCCGTACCCATCTCTCGCGGGCATGAAGCATGAGTGAAGCGAACACCGAAAGCGTCGAAACGCTCAAGGCACAGATCAAGAAGCTGAGCGCGCGAGCCGTGAGCCTGAAGATGAATCTGCACGACCTCGCCGAGGATCTGCCCACTGGCTGGGAGAAGATCCCGGAGATTGCGGAGCAGGCGTTCCGGGCCTACAGGAGCCTGGCGGAGGCGCGCTCGCGCCTTGCCGCCAGCGGCGGCTGAAACGCGGCTTCGTCCTGGATCCGCTCGTCACCGAGGCCGCCGACGGGAGGACCCAAGACCTGGTCCGCTCCTTCGAAGCAGACCAGGTAGACGAGGACGACTACGCCGTCCGCGCCCGGCGCGTGGTGAGCGTGGCGGCGAGGCTGTCGGCGCTCACGTGACCGACGCCGGCCGCGTCCTGGAACACTTTGAAGACTTTCTCCGTCGCCGCGTCCGAGCGCAGGAAGTCGCCGTAGGCCCGCTCGAGCAACAGCTTGTAGGCTTGGCGCGCCGCCTCTTCATCGAGATCGCCGGCAACGGGCTCGCGGCGCAGGTACTGCTGGAAGCGCTTCAAGATGTGCAGCCGGTGGACGTTGACCGCCGCTTGCTCGTAGTCGATACCGAGGAATTCGAGGAACTCCTCGGCAGCCGAGAACCGGGACATCGCTGTCAGGATCGCATCCATGACGCCGTCTCCTCGCCGGCTTCGCGCGTGTTGGCCTCGCCTCGCGCGCCGGGAGCGCGTGCCACGTCGAAATAGAAGCGCTCGAGCTCGCAACGCTCCGGCGCGCGCTTGGCGACCATCGTGAAGCTGCGGATGCGCTCCAGGACGGCGCTCGCCGCCGCGTCGCCGAGCTCGAGACCGAGCTCGGCGTAAGCGCCGAT
>CAVPWJ010000030.1:0-6156 GCA_963708955.1 uncultured delta proteobacterium | reverse complement strand
CATCTATTTGGCGCGAATGATCGCGTCTGTGTCGATTCCCATTCCCATTCCCATTCACATAACACAGGGATGGGAAACAGAAGCAAAGAGAGTCAACGCGAGGTTGCTTCAAGCTGTAGAAGCACTGGAGAAACTGATGCAAGTCGAGCGAATCGCTCCCGTCGCACTGCTACCCGAACCGCCACAGAAAGTGCGACAGCCTGCTAAACGCAAGCACGGCTTCATCCGCGGACGACGAAGAGGCGGTTGAAAACAAGCGGCACTGTCGGCATGTCAAGTGCGAAAGCGTTCTGACCCGCACCCGCGGCATGCGCTTCGTTGTCCGTGAGCGTGTAGGTGTAGCTCACCTTGCCGCTGGCCGCGTCGTAGGCGGTGAAGGCCAGGGTGTTGCCCAGCGGGGTGGTGAGGCTGGTGGCCGTGAAGACGCCATTGGTGATCACGGCCGTTCCACCGACCGTCAGTCCGGCCACACCGTCCGGGGCGCTGAGGGTGAAATCACCCGCCTGGGTCAGCGCCATCGCTCCGGGCTGCTGCCGCCGGCAGGTCGTTCTCGTTCAAGATCACGTCGCCACCGAGCGCCGGGGCGCAAGCCGGTGATGGTGACGCCATCATCCGCGCCGAAGATCGTGATGGTCAGGGTCGCGGTCGAGGTGTCCCCGTCCGCGTCGCGCATGGTGTAGTCGTACTGCTGCTGGAGGGTCTCGCCGGCCGCCAGGCCCTGCACCACGGCATTGGTGTTGTCCAGCGTGAAGGTATAGCTGCCGTTCGCGTTGAGGGCGACCGTGCCGTATGCGGGTGCTGTGGCTGGCGCGGGTTTTTCGATCACCACCGCAGGCGCCGCCAATCCGGTCTCGACTGCCACCGAGTCGGGTCCGCAATGTTCGGCTGCGGAGCCGATGCCGGCGCCGCCGACGGCGGGACTCGAAGCTTCTCGTGCGCCTTGCGGCGACGAAACAACCCAAACAGACCGCCCCGATCCGACGATTTTGGCACTGCGGTTTCGTCACTTTTCATGAGGTCGGACGGCTGGATGGGGGCCGTGTATCCTACCATTCCCCACAGACACCGGAGTATGCGCGTGCCGCGCTCTCGTGGCGGATCGGGCGGCAGATCGGGCGGCCCTTCCCACAACAATACCGGCGTGAATACCGGCGTGAATACCGGCGTGGTGCGCATCATCGCCGGGCGCCGGCGCGTCCGCCAGCGCATCGTCAGCTTTCGATCCGAGGGCGCGCGCCCGCCGCTCTTCTGCATCCACCCCGCCGGCGGGCTCGCCAACATCTACCAGCACCTCGCCGAAGCGCTGCCCGGCGATCTGCCGGTGTACGCCCTGCAGTCGCGCGCGGTCGCCGAGGGGGTGGTGGAGGAGCGCACGATCGCGACGCTCGCCGAGGAATACGCGATCCGGATCGTCGAGCGCCAGGCGAGCGGTCCCTACCGTCTACTCGGCTTCTCGCTCGGCGGGATCCTCGCGCTGGCCGTGGCGCGGGTGCTCGAAGAGCGCAGCGAGGTGGTTGGTCTTGTCGGCCTGGTCGACGCCGATCTCGCGCTCACCGTGCCTGGCCGCAAGACCGACGCGTACGTGAAGCGGTACATCGTCGACATGTACGGGACGTTCGCCCGCGAGCTCGGCGTGCTGCGCCGCCTCGACCGCGCTGCCCTCGACGCGGAAGCCGCGGATCTTGCCGCGCGCGTGATCGCCGCGCCGGCGAGCGAGCGCAGCGCGACGATCGTCGGCTGGCTGACCGAGCGCGGGCATCTCGTTCCCGGCATCTCGGCGGCGTTGCTCGAGCGCTACTTCTCGCTGTTCGACGCTCACGTGGCGCTGGTCGAGGGGCACGTTCCCGCGGTGGTTCGCGCGCCGCTCCTCGTCTGGCACCGCGGACGCGCCGGGGACGGAGAATCGCCGCCGCTCGGCGCGTGGCGTCGGTGCAGCTTGGGCGAGTTCGAGGAGCGGGTGATCGAAGGCAGTCACTACGACCTCATGTACCCGCCGCTGGTCGAGCGGCTCGCCCGCGAGCTCGATGCGGCCCTACGGCGCACCGAGCCCACGGCGCCGTTCACTGAGGCGCCGCGTCTCGGGCCCGGCGGCGCGGGCCGCGAACCGGCGGCCGGCGGCTCGGCACCGTGATCACCGGGCATGACGTTCCTTGAATCACGCGCTCGGCGACGCTGCCGAGCAGCGTGTGACCGCGCCCCGTGCGCCCGTGCGTGCCGACGACGATCCAGTCGGCCCGCAGCTTCTCGGCGGCTCGCAGAATCGTCGCCGCCGCTGGCCCGACGCGCAGCAGCACGTGGACCTTGATGCCGGACTTGCGCTGGCGCTCGCCGAGCTCGGCGAGCTGATGCTGCGCGGCGCGGTGCGCTTCCTCCATGACCCGGGCGGCGGCGGGGCCGTCGTAGATCAGCTCGGGAAGCGCGTAGTTGGTGTCCTCGACGTAGAGCAGGACGATCTCGGCGCCGACGCTCGCGGCCAGGTCGGCGGCGTAGTCGACTGCCTTCAGCGAGGCTCTCGAGAAGTCGGTTGGGACGAGGATCCGGCGGATGCGCATGAGATTCCTCTAGCAGCGTCGGGGGCCCCCTCCAAGAGTCGGAAGCCCAGATCGCGGGCACGCCAGTGGCCGCGGTCCAGCGGCGCTTTTGTCTTGCACCGCCGGGAGGCAACGAGCGGTAGGCGACGAGGAGGCCCGGGCGCTGCTCGTCGGGAAGATCGCCGCGCTGGCGCCCGGCGGATTGGCAAGACGCGGGCGACGTCTATGACGGCGGGCGCGAAATCTCGCCGAGCGCTCCGCGGATGGGTGGCGGTGCCGACGGACGGCGCTTCGCCTTCCGGGGCGGCGGTGAGGCTCGCCCGACGCTCACGGGGATTCCGCTCTGCGCGCGCACCGCTTCGCGAACGCGCCGCGGGTCCACCCGTCCCGCGAGTCCCGCGCGGCGGATCTCGGCGAAGGCGTGACGCTCGAGGTTGGGAATCCTGCCGTAGAGATCGGGATGCACCTCGACGTAGATCTCGCTCCCCTGCGCGCCGACCTTCAACGGCTGATAGACGAGATGACCGGGCATGCCGACTCGAGCGAGCTCGAACAGCTCGGGGATGTCCTCCGGGTAGAGTCGGATGCAGCCGTGGGTGGTGAGCCGGCCGATCGCCCACGGGGTGTCCGTGCCGTGAATCGCGTAGAGGCCGTAGGAGAGACGCATCCGATATCGTCCCATCGGGTTGTCGGGGCCCGGCGGCACCACCCGGCGCGGCTTGTCCATGGTCTTGTAGATCGAATCAGGAACGATCCACGTCGGATTCTCTTCCTTGGAGCGGATGGTGAACCGCCCGATCGGGCTCGGCGTGTCGTCGGTGCCGATGCCGATCGGCCAGGTACGCATCGCCACCTCCTCTCCGGCCCGGCCGTTCTCGGGGAAGAGGTAGAGCCGCATCTCGGGAATGTTGATGACGATGCCGCGGTAGTCCGCGCGCGGTAGGATCCAGCGGCTCGGCAGGATCACGTCCGCGTCGGGCGTCGGCACCCACTCGTCGATCCCGGGGTTCGCGTTTTGTACCGCCTGGTAGCCGAGACCGGCGTTGCGGGCGATGTCGAGCAGCGTCTCGCCCTGGCGCACGCGATGATGCTGCAGATCGCCGACCAGCGGCGCCGGCTCGCCCGGCGCGGGCAGCCGGACCGTCGCCACGCTCCACTTGCGAGCCTCGCGCGCCGGCCTGCGCAGAGCGTGCGGCGACGAGCAGGCCCACGAGATCGTCGCACAGACCAGTGCGGCCGCCAGAGTTCGCTGGCACGGCGCGGCGAGCGGGCGAGACACCGAGCGACACGGCATGGTACCGGACAACTTGAAGCAGAGTCCGGCGCAGAGCAACAGCTCTTCCGATCGGGGAGGAGATTCGTCTACGCGGCGGGCGCCATCGCCACCGGGAGGGCCGTCTGCACCGGCAGCAGCACCTGGAACTCGGAGCCTTTCTCGACCTGGCTGTGCACCTGGATCACGCCGCCGAGCAGCTCGGTCAGGCGCCGGGCGATCGCCAGGCCGATGCCGAGGCCGCCGTAGCGGCGGCTGCTGCCGCCGTTCACCTGCCGGAAATCCTGGAACAGCTTGGCGAAGTCCTTTTGGTCGATGCCGATGCCGGTATCCTGGATCGACAGCGAGAGCAGCCGTTCCCAGGGCTGTAGGCGCATGGGCAGGCGGACGTCGCCGGCTTCGGGCCCGCCGCGGACCAGCGCCGCGGTGACGCGCACCGATCCCTCGCGGGTGAACTTGACCGCGTTCAGCAGAATGTTGCTGACGATCCGCTGCACCTTTTCGCCGTCCGTGTAGATCTCGCCGAGCGCCGGGTCGATGTCGAGCTTCAAGTCGACCGTGCCGGTTCGCGACGAGGGTCGAATCTCCTCGACGGCACGACGAAGTATCGCCGGCAGATCGACACGCGAGACCTCCTTGCGCTCTCGCCCGAGCGTCGCCTCGGAGAGACGCAGCAAGCTCTCCACGTGCCGCTTCATCTCATCCGCTCCGTGCAGCACGCGATCGAGCAGTTCGGACATCTCGGCGTCGCCCTGGCCGGATACGTGCTCCGCGGCGATGCCGGTGAAGCCGATGATCGTGTTGAGAGGCGTGCGCAGCTCGTGGGAGAGGTTGGAGAGGAACTCGGATTTCGCCCGCTCGATCTCGGCCAGCGTCTCGTACTGGCGAGCGTTCTTCAGCGCGGAGGCCGCGGTATTGGCGATGATCTGGCAGAGCTCGATCTCGTCCGCTTCGAAGCTCCGCCCCGCACGCTCCGCGCGGATCAGCAGCACGCCGAGCGGCTCGACGTCGTAGATGATCGGCAGCGCGAGCAGCGAGTGCGACCGCTCCTCGCCGAGCACCAGTGCGCGGCGATCGAGCGCCTCCGCCGCCGCGGCGCTGACGGAGTCGGAACCGTCGCCGCGCACCATCTCGATCGTGCAGAGATCTGCGCCAATCGTCTGCCGGATCGTCGCCGCGACCCGCTCGAGAACCTCCCGCGTGACCAGCGACGAGGAGAACGAGCGCGTGATCTGCAGCAGGCAATCCAGATCCCGCACGCGCTCCTCCGCTTGCAGGCGGCGCGCGTTCTCACCGCGTACTCGGCGCATCATGTAGCCGTAGAAGACGGTGGTGATGAACAGGAACGGTAGGCGGAGCAGGAACGCCGGCTGGTTGAGCATTTCCCAACTGCGGAAGATCCACAGACAGTAGACCCCGGCGACCAGGAACGCGGCTCCGGCAATGCGCCGCTCGGAGTCGACGAACGCGGCCATGATGATGCACAGGAAGTAACCGATCAGCAGATCCTGTGACGAGGAGTCGCTGAGGAGCACGCCGATCAGCACGAACAGGGTGTCGAGCGTGAGCAGCACGGAGCCGAACGTTCGCGGGTTGCGATAAGGGAAGCGGGGAATGAGCAGGTTGCTGGCCAGCAGCAAGCCGACGTAGGCGAGCGAGGGCGGGCTGGAGGTGATGCCCGACCGGCCGATGAGGATCATGTAGACGAGCGAGGCGATCAGCGCCCAGCGCAGCAGCACGAGCGGTTGCTCGATCCCCTTGTCGGGCGAATTCACGGACAGATCGATAAACAAGAGCCATGCCATGCCCTTGGCCTGACCGTCTTCCGAGTTGACGTCAGAGAACTGTAACAAATCTGACCGAATATGCCTGTGTTACGCTACGGATTTTCGGCCTGACCGATGATGGCGGCGTCAAATTTTCGTCGAATTTTGGAACGGTGAATGTCAAGTTTTCGCCGCTGTTCGTACAGGAATGTTCGCGCAGGTAGTCCCGCGAATTTGCCGTGTCTCGCCCCGCGAACATTTCGAGATCCGTGATGAGGGCCGAGGGAGGGACGCGGCGGATCGGCCTGCTACCGGTAGATGTCCTCCCGCGTGCTCGGCGGTGCGACGGCTTGCCGATCGCGCTTGGCGGCGACGACTTGGCAGAGGCCGATCGAGCCGTCGCCGAAGTAGACTGACGAGCCGGCGAGATAGAGAACCCAGGTGCGGTAGGTCTTCTCCGAGACCAGCCGCAGCGCGCGCTCCCGATTCGCCATCAGCGCCTCGCACCACTGCCGGCAGGTGCGGCTGTAGTGCTCGCGGAGCTGCTCGACGTCGCGGATCTCCCAGTGCTCGTCCTCCATCACCG
>CAVPWJ010000029.1:0-6763 GCA_963708955.1 uncultured delta proteobacterium | reverse complement strand
ATCGACAACGATCTCCTCGTCCGCCGCGCGGACGCGATCCGCGCCGTTCAACTGCTCTCGGCCACAGGATACGAGTCGATCGACTGTCGCCGGGTCGAGAATCAACTCTCCGTGGATTACCAGTATCGGCTGGTGAGGAAGCTACCCGGCGGGGGACGGCTCTGCGCGGAGCTTCACTGGAGCCCGTTTTCGCAGCTTCTCTACCCCGTCCCGGAGGAGGTGTTCTGGGAGCACACCGAGGCGTTTCGTTGGAACGGTCGGAGCGTGCGGGTCTTCGACCGCCCGCTCACGCTCGTCCACTTGGCCGCGCACTTCGCGCAGTCGGATTTTGCGATTCCGCAGATCCTGCGGGACGTCGCCGCAGCTTGGAATCTCTGGTATGCGCACTCGACCGCCGACGATGCTCTCGACCTGGCTCGCCAGACCGGCCTCATCCACGCTCTCGATTTTGCGCTTCGCTCCGCCAGGGATCTCGGATTCTTGAATACGCCGCCACCGCCGATCGGGTCGGCGCGCGCCTCTCGCCTCCGGCGATTTCTTCCCGCCGACCGCCTGTGGACGCCCCGGCCCGTTCCCGACTACGAACGTTGGCTGCTCGCGCTGCTGCTCGTCGACCCACGCCGCGTGCCCCGGTGGTTGCGGTACGCGATGTTTCCGCCGCTCGAGAACCTCGCGGCGATCGAAGGTGTGGCGGTTTCGCCCGGCTTGCGCTGTCGGCACCTGATTCGCCCGTTTCGCGCGCTCGTGCGCGCCATCGGCGGTAGTCGGGAGAGGGTGCAGCGTCGCTAGACGGAGCGGTTGCAATTCGGATGAGGAGCTTACTCAGGATATCGCGTCTCCCACGCCACGACCTGTCGTTGCTCTGCGAGGCGGCGCTCGCGCTTGCAGCGATCCGTGTATGCCTCTGGTCGCTTCCCTTTGGAGCGGTGCGACGGATCGTCGATCGCCTCGGCGCTCGACGCGTACGAACCCCGGCGGGCACGGAGCCCACGGTGGAGCGCGTGGTCTGGGCGGTGCGCGCGGCGAGTGCGCGCATCCCGCGTGCGACTTGCTTGACGCAGGCCCTGGCCGTTCGGCTGATGCTCCAGCGCCGCGGACTGCCGGCTCTTCTTCGCATCGGCGTCGCCCGCTCCGCCGAAAAGGGAGTGGAGGGGCATGCCTGGATCGAGTGTCAGGGCCGAATCATCATCGGCCAGTCGGAGCCTGAGCACTACAAGGTGCTCGAGGCACCATGAGGAAAGACGTACCATGCCAAAGACCAAGACAGCCCCCCGAAACCGGCGCCCGCCGAGCGCACACAGCAAGCGCCCCAAGGCCGCGGCCGCGTCACCGGCTCGCGGTTGGAGCGTCAGCCGCGACGTGGTTTCGCAGAGACTCGATGACGAGGTCGTCCTGGTTCAACTGAAGACCGATTGCGTCTACGCGCTGAACCAGACAGCCGCGAGATTCTGGGAGCTTCTCGCCTCCAAGAAGAGCCTTGATGCCATCGAACGGCAGCTCGAGCAGGAATTCGCGGTCGACAAGCCAACGCTCGAGCGCAGCGTCGCTCGGCTACTTTCCGTGCTGCGTGCGAAGAAGCTCGTACGAGAGAAGGGAAAGAAGCTTTGAGAGATGACGTAGAGCTACCCTCGCGCCAGCGGCAGTCTTGGTGGGTCGCCGTACTCGAGGACGAGGGTGGCGCCGATGATCCCTCGCGTGGCATGCTCGTCGGGCGTGCCGTCAACGGTCGGACGCTGAGGCTACGCGGGGAGCCGCGGGAGCGGCTGCCCGCGGTCGCGACCGGCGGTTCGCGCGCCGTCGTCTGGGAAGGCGTTCTTCACAATGGGGAGGAGCTGGCGAAGGATCTCGGTCTCTCTTCCGCGGCTCCCATCGACCCCGCACATCTGCTGCTGGCCGCATATCGCGAGCGGGGAGATGCATTTCTTCCATCGCTCCGCGGCAGCTTCGCTCTGATCCTCTGGGACCTCGACGAGGGCGTTCTCGTCTGCGCGAGGGACCCAGTCGGGCTGCACTCGCTGTTCTTCGCGGAGGCGGGAAGGTCGCTCGTCGTTTCGGACTCCATCGATGCCGTGCTGAGCGTTCCCGGGGTGTCACCCAAGCCCAGCCGCGTGGCGCTGGCGATGTACTTGGCGAGCCTGCCGATCCGTCACCGGCACACGTTCTTCGAGGCCGTCGAACGCATCCCGCCCGGGCATGCGATGCGAGTCGGCAACGGGACGAGGACGATCGCCCGCTACTGGGATCCCGCGCCCCCCGGAAGAACGATCGATTGGGTGAAGCCGGACGAGCTCGAGCAATTCGACGCTCTTCTGGACCGGGCGGTGGAGCGCTGCCAGCGACAAGGCGCGCCCGGCATCTTTCTCAGCGGCGGACTGGACTCCGGGAGCATCGCGGCGGTCGCCGTCGACAACGGTCGACGCTGCGGATTTCCCGCACCGAAAGCATTCTCCCTGATTTTTCCCGATCCGGAATGCAATGAGGAGACGCTACAAAGAACCATGGCGGCGTCCCTCGGTCTCGAACAGGTCATCTTGCCGTTCGACGAAGCGCTTGGCCCCCGCGGTCTTCTGCAGACCGCCCTGGACATCAGCAGCCGTCTGCCGGCGCCGCTCGATAACTTCTGGCTGCCGGCCTACTACACGTTGACCCAGGAGGCGAAGCGGCGAGGTTGCCAGTCGATTCTCACGGGGACCGGAGGTGACGAGTGGCTTGCGGTGACGCCGCTTCTGGCCGCCGATCTGATCGCCTCGTTCGACGTGGCAGCTCTGCTCCGTCTCTGGAAGGTCACCGCGGCGTCTTACAACGCTCCGCTGCCGTCCATGACGCGGCACCTCTTGTGGACATGCGGCGCTCGGCGGCTTCTGGGGGAGATAGGTGCGGCTTTTCTCACCCGCTGGACGCCCGGGCTGCTCGCCGCAAAGCGCCGAGCCGTCCGCCGCATTCCCGATTGGTTCTCGTCCGATCCATCGCTTCGGGAGGAGATCGACGCCAATCTCGCTCCGGTCATCCCATCGGCGGAGTTCGGGGGATTCTATCTTCGCGAGATACGCGTCGCGCTCGACCACTACATCGTCTCGATGGAGCTGGAGGAGGATTTCGAAATCGCCCAGCGGGGAGGGCTACCTCGGCTGCACCCGTTCCTCGATGCGGACCTGCTCAGCCTGCTCTTCCGCACGCCGCCCGACCTGCTTTATCGTGGCGGGAGGGCGAAGAGCCTGATCCGCGACATGCTCGCCAAGAGGTTCCCCGCGCTCGGCTTCGAGCGACAAAAGAAGGTGGTCGCCAGCAACTTCTTCCAGACCAGACTGATCAACGAAGGAGGCTCCGCCTGGAAAAATATGGGGCAGCGGCTCGCGCTCGCGGAGATCGGCGTGATTGATGCGGCGCGTTGGCGGTTGACTTCGCAGAAAGTGACTGGGCATAATGACCGAAAGCAAGCACATTTCATATGGCTTGCGGCGAGTCTCGAGTCGTGGCTTCGCTCGCGTTTGCCTTAGGAGACCCCCAATGAAAGCAAGAGACAAACGATCGATTCGAGCGTCGACAGACCGCAAGCGATGGGCCTCGCCGAAGCTAACGTTGCTCGGGCACGTCGGTGGAATCGTGCAAGGCGGGTCCGGAAAGCTCACCACGTCTCCTGCCGATCCCGGTGAGACGCGAAAGACCCCACCGACCGCCTAAGCGCCTGGATTTTATTGACCGGCTGGAAGCCTGCGATCACCCCCTTGTAGCCTCGGACGACTCTCCCGGCCCCCTCGGTTGTTCCCGTACAGGCTCCAGATTCGGGCCGCGGGTTCGGTGCTTGCGAAGCCGTCCCTCGACGAGGGCCGCGCCGAGACCTGGCGCGACGCCGATGGCCATGTCTGTGCGTACGGATATGTCGCCGAACGGCAGTGCTGGATGTATTTCCCGGGGATCGCGACGTATCGCTTCGGCGCCACAGCGAGTGAAGTGACGGCCTTCCCAATCGCATCTGGCAGGAACGACGTGGTGCGCGACGTCTATCGGCGTTCCGTGCTGCCGATGGTGATGCAGGTGCAGGGGCACGAGGTTCTCCACGCCAGCGCAGTTCTTAATGGGCCGGATTCCGTGGCCTTTTGTGGTCGCTCCGGAGCGGGCAAGTCGACGATCGCGTTTGGTCTATCGCAGCGAGGCTACCCGCAATGGGCGGACGACACGGTTGCGCTCGCGCGAGCCGACGGACGGGTGCGGACTTTCGCTCTACCTTTCGCCGCTCGACTCCGACCCGAGCCCGCCCGATACTTCGATAGGCCGTCGAAGCGCGAGCTTCCCTTGGCCGCTGCGTGGCGCCCGAGCGCAAGGCGCAAGAAGAGCGTGCCGCTCTCCACGCTCTTCGTCCTCGAGCAGATGGACGGACGTTTCCAGGGTGGCTGGGAGATCGAGCTGCGACCACTCACTGCTTCGGAATTCTTCACCGCGGTGCTGCCGCACGCGTACTGCTTCAGCCTTGCCAGCCTGGCGAGGAAGCGGCGTATGATGCGCCAGTACCTGGAGTTCGGCTCGCGAGTGCGCACGTTTCGAATTCGCTTCGCGCCGGATCTCGCGAGGCTTCCGTCCGTCTTGGACCGGATCGAAGACGTGTTGCGGCAGCCGTGACTCGGCCCACGCTCGATTCGCGAGTCCGTCGAGCTTCGGACGTCGTCTTCCACGAGCTCGACGGGGAGATGGTGCTCGTCAACCTGGCTCGCGGGACCTGCTTCACCCTCGATCCCGTGGGCACCCGGATCTGGCAACTGCTCGGCGAACAAGACCGGCTCGTCGAAGTAGCTCGAACGCTCACGCTCGAATTCGACGTCAATGAGGAGACCGCGACGGGTGACCTGCTGGCGATCGTCGGCGAGCTACTGGAACGCGACCTTCTGACCGACCGCGACTGACGCGCCCCTCGGGGAAAACGCTTGCAACGATCAGAGAACACCGTGCCGACAGCGGCACGGGCGGACGGGGAGACTCTCCATCGATCGGGCGCTGCGTCCACGCACTCCCCGCGCGTCCGCCTCGGGGCACGGGCGAGCGTGCATCTGCGCCACCGCAACCCGGCGGTGAAGTACGAGGTCGACTGCCGCATGTTGTTCATGGGGGAGCGCATTCACCTCGTTCCCCGCGCCTTCGAGGAAGTTGCCTATCATTTCTCGTCCGTCGGCGAGCCGGGGCGGCTCTTCTACAAGCTGACCGGGTCTGCGGAGATCCAGCAATTCTATCAGGTCGGGCGCGGGCCCGAGGGAGTTTCGGTGTCGCTGCGCGACGCGATCTTCCGGCAGCCCGCACCCGCCGAAGAGCTCGACGTGGTCGTGGTCGTTTCCGACGCCCACCGGAGCCTGGAAGAGCCGCTGCCAGTGCCGCGATGGGAAACGCTCGGCCACCTCCTGCCGCTTCTCTCCGGGCACCGGCCGAGAGACGAGCTGCGCGATCGCTTACGAGACGCCCTTCCCTTGGCCGAAGCCGATTGGGCCGCCGAATTCTATCGCCGCTTGGAGCACGACGGCTTCATCGTCGAGCAGGACCAAGCGCCCGGCTTCTTCGACCGGCCGAAGAACACGCCGCGCGTAACGCTGATCGGTCACAGCTCGCTGCTCGTGCAATCCGCCCGGGGCGCTCTGCTCATCGACCCGGTGTTGCGCGCCGATCTTGGTACGCCCGACCGCGCTTTCGACGTCACGCGCCTCGACCTCGACGCGATTCTCTGCTCTCACAGCCATTGGGATCATTGCGACCTTCAGACGCTGCTTCTATTCGACAAGAGCACTCCAATCGTCATCCCGCGGATTCGGAGACCCACCGCGTTCAATCCGCCGATGGCGCCTGCGCTGGCGCGCCTGGGATTCCACGATATCCGGGAAGTCGATCATTGGACGCCGCTCTCCATCGGCGACTTCGAGATCGTCCCGGTCCCGTTCCACGGCGAGCAGGACGAGCCGGACGTGGAGATCGACCACTACACGTACGTGGTTCGAACCGAAGGATGGTCCCTGTACGGCGGGGTCGACAGCTACCAGGACAGTGCCGGAAACATGCTGGCGGTGCTCGACCGGGTGCGCCGTACCTACCAGCCGAGCGTTGCGTTCCTGCCTGTGTCCAAGATGGTCTACGATTACAAGACCGGGGGGGTGAACGGCTTTTGCCGATATCTCGACGGTGATCTCTACCGCAGGTCGTTTCAGTATACCGCATCGCCGGCCGACGCGGCCGAGTGGGTCGCGCGCCTGCAGCCGAAATGGGCTTGCCCGTACGCGGTCTTTGCCTTTCCGCGTTGGGCGATGAGCCGCGAGGTCGGGGATTTCGCCCGCAGCCTGCGCCGCCTGGGGCTCGCCGAGCGGTTCTATCCCCTGCGCCCGCTCGAAGCGCTCGACCGGACCGATCTCGGCGGCGGGGTGCGCCCGATGCTTCGGCGCCGCCTACGGATGGCGTGGCGCCGGCTCGGCGAGTTGCTGCACTGGATCGATGCCCGGTCTCGGCGGTTTTGGCTCTACCGCCTGCTCCGCAGGGCCGTCAACACGGCTCTCGCGGAGAAGCACCGCAACACCCGGTGATGGTTCGAGTCACCCGAACGGGCGTTCGCGTCTCGCAGTCACGGCGGGTGCTCATGCGCTTGCGCCGCGAGTTCGAAAGCCGACACTTCGTCCGGCTGCCGAAAATTCTCGACGACGATGTGCTGAAAATCGTGTGCGGCCAGATTGCAAGAGAGGAATTCTACGAACGATCGCACGCCGGCATCGGGTCCAACAAGGAGCTTTGCCTGACT
>CAVPWJ010000028.1:0-4754 GCA_963708955.1 uncultured delta proteobacterium | reverse complement strand
TGGAGCGGATCGACGGCCTGACTCTGTGGGTGCGCGCGGAATGATGGAAACTCGGAGGGTTCTATGACCGGAGGCTTGATCGTCGTCCTCGGGCTCGCCGCCCTGGTGATCTATACGCTGGCGCGAACGGCGGTGGTCGTGCCACAGCAGAGCGCCTACGTCGTCGAACGGCTCGGCAAGTACACCGGAACGCTCGGCGCCGGGTTCCACATCCTGCTGCCGTTCATCGACGTGATCCGTTACAAGCACTCGCTCAAAGAGCAAGCGATCGACATTCCCGCCCAGACCTGCATCACGCGCGACAACGTTCAGGTCCACGTCGACGGTATCCTTTACCTGAAGGCGCTCAATCCCGAGCGCGCCTCCTACGGTATTTCCGACTATGTCTTCGCCATCGTTCAGCTCGCTCAGACCACGCTGCGCAGCGAGATCGGCAAGATCGATCTCGACCGCACCTTCGAGGAGCGTTCGCACATCAACTTGCAGGTCGTGGGCGAGGTCGACAAGGCCTCCGAGGCCTGGGGCGTCAAGGTGCTGCGCTACGAGATCAAGAACATCACCCCGCCGGCCGACATCATCGCCGCGATGGAGAAACAGATGCGCGCCGAGCGCGAGAAGCGCTCGGTCATCCTGACCTCCGAGGGCGAGCGCGACGCCGCGATCAACACCGCCGAGGGCAGAAAGCAACAGGTGATCAAGCAGTCGGAGGCGACCCGGCAACTACAGATCAACGAGGCCGAGGGCGAAGCCTCGGCGATTCTCGCGCGCGCGAATGCGACCGCCGATGGTATTCGCAAAGTCGCCGAAGCGATCCAGGCCCCCGGCGGATTCGAAGCCGTGCAGCTTCGCGTCGCCGAACAGTACATCACCAACTTCGGCGAGATCGCCAAGGCCGGCAACACGCTGGTGATCCCGGCGACGCTCTCCGACGTGGGCTCGATGATCTCGCTGGCGATGAACGTGATCCGCGGCCAGACCGCCGGCGGCGCGCGCCAGTCCTAACGATCGAGCGCGGCAAGCAGCGCGCGCGCGGCGAGAGCGCGAGCGCTGCGGCGGTTCTTCTCCTCGGCCGACAGCTCGGCGAAGGTGCGGCCGAGCTCGGGCACGAGGAAGATCGGGTCGTAGCCGAACCCTCCCCCGCCGAAGGGCGCCTCGGCGATCCGCCCTTCGCAGGCGCCCTCGCCGGGGACCTCGCGGCCGCCGTCCAGAACGAGCACCAGCGCGGTGCGGAAGCGAGCCCGGCGCGCCGTGCCGGACCGGCCGCGGACCCCCTCGAGGAGCCGGCGATTGCGCTCCTCCGCCGTGTCCCCGTAGCGCGCGGAGTGAACGCCGGGTCGGCCCTCCAGCGCGTCCACCTCGAGCCCCGAATCGTCGGCGAGCGCGGCGCCGCCCGCCACCCGGTGGAGCGCCCGCGCCTTGAGGCGCGCGTTCTCGAGATAGGTGGCGCCGTGCTCCTCGACGGGCCGATACTCGGGCGGAGCGGGCCGGAGCTCCAAGCGCGGCCCGAGCAGCTCCGCGAGCTCGCGGAGCTTCCCCGCGTTGGTGGTGGCGACGGTGACGATCACGCGCGGCGCAGCGCCGACCGTTGGGCGCGCAGCAGCTCGCGGATGCCCGCCCACGCGAGCGCGGCCATGCGGTCGGCCTGGCGCTTGGCGAACGGCGCGGTCTCGGCCGTCCCCTGAATTTCGACGAACCGCCCGTCGCCGGTCATGACGAAGTTCATGTCGACCTCGGCCTTGCTATCCTCCTCGTAGCAGAGGTCGAGGCATTCGACGCCGCCGACGACGCCGGCGCTGACCGCCGCCACCGCGCCGCGCAACGGATCGCCGACGAGCGCGCCTTGCGCGCGGAGCTTCCGCAGCGCGAGCGCCAGCGCCACGTAAGCGCCGGTGATCGACGCGGTGCGCGTGCCGCCGTCGGCCTGCAGGACGTCGCAATCGATCCACACGCTGCGCTCGCCGAGCGCAGCGAGATCGGTCACCGCGCGCAGGCTGCGCCCGATCAGCCGCTGGATCTCGTGCGTCCGGCCGCCGATCCGGCCGCGCGCGGCCTCACGCTCCATGCGGGTATGCGTCGAGCGCGGCAGCATGCCGTATTCCGCGGTGACCCAGCCCCGCCCCGTGCCCTTGAGAAAGGCGGGAACCTTGTCCTCCACCGACGCGGTGCACAGCACCCGCGTGTGGCCCATTTCGATCAACACCGATCCCTCCGCGTGCTTGACGAATCCCACGACCATCTCGACCGGGCGGAGATCCTGGGGACGGCGGCCGTCGGGCCGCGTGAATCGAGAGGTCTTCTTCGGCATGGGGGCTAGCGCTTGTTCCGCGGAAGACGGGTGTGTTACTTTTTCGCCGCTTGGATGCCGCTCATACTCATAGAATCCTGATCGGGCAACACCCCCTCGTTCAGCGGATCCAGACCCTGATCAAGAAGGTCGCGGCCACGGACGCCACCGTGCTGATCTCCGGCGAGAGCGGTACCGGCAAGGAGCTGGTCGCCCGGCAGATTCACACGCTCAGCCCGCGCTCTTCGGGGCCGTTCATCGCGCTCAATTGCGGCGCCATTCCCGCCGAGCTGCTCGAGTCGGAGCTCTTCGGCCACGAGCGGGGGGCGTTCACCGGCGCCATCGGCGCGCGCCACGGCATGTTCCAGGTGGCGAGAGGCGGGACGATCTTCCTCGACGAGGTCGCGGAGATGAGCCCGCCCCTGCAGGTGAAGCTCTTGCGGGTGCTGCAGGAGCGCGAGTTCCGCCCCGTCGGCTCGGACCGCTCGATGAAGACCGACGTGCGCGTGCTCGCCGCCTCCAACAAGGAGCTGTTCGACGAGGTCAACAAGGGGCGGTTCCGCGAAGACCTCTTCTACCGCCTGCAAGTGATCCCGATCCGCGTGCCGCCGCTGCGCGACCGGCGCTCGGACGTGCCGCTGCTGATCGACCACTTCCTCGACAAGATGAACACCCGCCGGCCCCAGGGCCCCGTGCGCATCAGCGACGAGGCGCGCGTGCAGCTCTGGGAGTACGACTGGCCCGGCAACGTCCGCGAGCTCGAGAACGTCATCGAGCAGATGGTGGTCCTCGCCGACGGCGATTCCGTCGACGCCGAGAACCTGCCGCCGAGCATTCGGCGCTTCGTCGCCGGCAAGCACAACCCGACGCCGGCGCTGTCCGACGAGGGCTTCGATTTCAATCGCGCCGTCGAGGCCTTCGAGAACCAACTGATCGTCGAGGCGCTGCGCCGTTCGGGCGGCAACAAGCAAGCCGCCGCGCGCCTGCTCGGTCTCAAGCGAACGACGCTGGTGGCGAAGCTACGGCGACGACGCGACGGAGACGAAGTCGAGGAGCTGGCACCATGAGCGAGAACTCATCGAACGACAGCAAAGACCCGCGGAGCCGCCAGGCCGAAGACGCCGGCGAGGGATCCGGGTCCAAGCCGGGGCGCCCACCGCGGACCGCCGCGGACTTCGGGGCGATCCTGGTGGTCGACGACAACCGAGACGCGGTCGACATCCTCTGTCGTCTGCTCGCGGCGCAGCACTTGCGCACGGTTCCCGCGTACAGCGGTTCGGAGTGCCTGGACATCGCCCGCACCCAGCCGATCGACTTGATCCTGCTCGACGTCAGCATGCCGAGCATGGACGGCCTCGCCGTTTGCAAGGAGCTCGCCAAGGAGGAGCGCACCCGATCGATTCCCATCATCCTCGTCACCGCGCGCGACGACCACGAGACGCGCGTGGCGGGCATGCGGCTCGGCGTCAGCGAGTTCATCGCCAAGCCGGTGAACCGGGCCGAGCTGATGGAGCGCGTGCGCGGACAGCTCACCGCCCGAGCCTTGGCGCGCCAGATGGACGAAACGATCCAGCGAACGCCGCAGGAGTAGCCGGCGCCGCGGCGAAGCGCTCGGCCACCGCACGCGGCGTCCACGGAGTAACGGTTTTCTGCGCCAGCCGACTGCTTGCGCGTCAGGCGCCGCCTACGTCGCGCGCACCCGCGCGACGTAGGCGGCGAGATCTGCGTACTCTCGATCGAATTCCAGGTCGGGAAGCTCCTGGCACGTGACGAGATACGCCGCAACCGCCAGGTCTCCCAGGTGACGCGCGCCGGAATCCAGCGCGCGCCGGGCGATCGCTTCGCGAACCTGCCCGAGCAGCGCGCGAAGCTCCCGCAGCGCCGCCTCGCGCTCGCCCCCCGCGCCGAGCAGCCGAGCGGTCGCCGCGCCGATCGCCCGCTCGGCGAACTCGGCGAACGTCACCGCCTGGTTCCGCTTCTGCGCATCCGCGGGAAAGACCGAGGGCGGCCCGTGCTTGCGCTCCAGGTAGGAGACGATCGGGCGCAGGCCGCAGACCGCGGCGCCGTCTTCCTCGAGCAGCGGCGCCTGCGCGCTGCCGTGGCGGCGGATCAGCGTCTCGGCGACGCCGTCGTCGATCTCGACCAGCGAGCAATCGAGGCGCTTGCGCTCGAGCACCCAGCGGGCGGCGCGGCAATCGGGCGAAGCGTCTCGTTGAAACAGCGTGCGGCTCACGGGATTGCCTTCGTCCCTACAACGAGAACGCCCGATCGGCTACAACTCGCCCGGTGAGCCGCACGCCGTTCCACCCTCTGGTCGAGCGCTGGTTCGCCGAGACCTTCGCGGCTCCCACTGCGCCGCAGCAGGCGGGCTGGAAGGAGATCGCCGCCGGGCGCGACACGCTGATCGCCGCGCCGACCGGATCGGGGAAAACGCTGGCGGCGTTTCTCTGGGCCATCAACCGTCTGGTCG
>CAVPWJ010000027.1:0-14433 GCA_963708955.1 uncultured delta proteobacterium | reverse complement strand
GCGAAGTTCTCGAGCTCCGAGGCGAGTCGCCAACGCTTGGCGCGCAGCAGCAGGTCGCCGGCCTTGCCGTAGCTTCGCCGCAGCGCGCGGTGATAGCCCTCCCACTCGTCTTCGCGGCCGGCGATCTCCTCGTAGAGGTGATGCAGCACCACGTCGTGCAAGACCACGACTCCGGGCAGCTCGCGGGCGAGCTCGAGGACGAAGCGATGGTGACGGTTGTTGCCCATCTGGTAGACGACGTGCGCGAACTCGCCGAAGCGACCGCGGATCTCGCCCGCCGGCCGCACGGCCGCGGAGTGGTAGCGTCCGCTGCCGAGTAGCGGATGGCGCTCGTCGACGAAGACTTCCACGTCGAAGTCACGCGCGACGTGCGGCAGCAGGTCGCGCGTGTAGTCGGCGATGCCGCTGCGCACCGGCGGCAGCGGGCTGACGATCGCCAGACGCGGCCGCGAGGAAGTCGCCGACGGACTCACGCCGCCTCGCCGCGCCGGCCGACGAGCACGTGCTCGACGTCCGCGGGATCGGCTCCGCCGATCGCCCGCGACTCGACGACCGCGAAGCGCTGGCGGGCGAGCAGCCAGCGCAGCCGCTCGGCAGACTTCCGGTCGGTGAGCCCCTCGAACAGCACCATCCCCCCCGGACGGAGCGCGCGCCAGGCGGCGGCGACCAGCCGGGGCCACGCGGGCGGCGGGTAACGATCGACCAGCCGCGTGACGATCAGCCCGCCGAGCGACTCCGCCGCGAGCGATTCGAGATGCGCCTGCAGCGCGGCCAGCTCGACGGCGGCGCCGCGAGCGCGGGCGGCGGCGACCAGCGCCGCGCTCGCCTCGACGCCGGCGCATTCGAGCGACGTGCCGTCGAGCGCCGCGAACACCTCGCCGTCACCGCAGCCGAGCACGAGCAGCTTGCCCGCCGACGGCAGCGCGCGGGCAAACGGGCGAATGCGCTCGGCGACCCCGCCGCCGAACGCGTCGGCCATCTCGGCGAGCGCCTCGTCGCCGACAACCGCCGGCAGCGGCACGGCGAGCGCGGCGCGCATGCGATCACGCGCTTCGATCGCCTCGAGGCGCAGATCGAGCGCGCCGAGGAACAGGTCGTTGCGCTCGGCGACCGCCTTGGTACGCTCGGTCAGCTCGCGCAGCAGGCGGTCGCTACGCTCGGCGAGCGCGTTGTTGAAGCGCACGAGCTCGAGCAGGAAGAGGCGCTCCTTCTCGAAGTAGCGGTCGAGCACGCCGAGCACGAGACGGCGAAGCGTCCACTTGAAGCGCACCACCAGCGGCCCGAGCAGCGGCCGGTGCGAGCGCATTTCCGACAACGGGTCGAACAACGCCCAGTTGCGGTTCAGGTGCTCGAGCTCGGCCCGAGACGAGATCGCCGGCAGGCTGTCGTCGTCCGTCGTGGTGGCGCGCTCGGCCGGCGCCGCCGCCGCGGACTCCGCGGCGATCTCGCGTCGGATGCGCTCCAGAATCTCTTCGATACGGACCGGCACGTCGAGACGAGGCCACGGTGGGATGCCCGGTTGGCGGGCGAGAGAATCGGTCGGGAACTAATCTGGAAATCGACGAGAACGCAAGCTAGACGCGCGGTACACCTTGTCGTAGAGCAGGTAGAAGTGGTAGTCGCGCTCCCGCTTCGCCTTCTCGTAGAGCTTCCTCTGAAGACTCCGGACTAAAAAGTCCCTTCTGAGAAGGCATGCGGGCAGCTTTCGAGTCGAACGAAGGCTGGGAGGTGACTCGGATGCTGAGGAAGGAGGACTGGATGGAGAACCAGGAACGCGGTCTTGAATGCCGAAAAGAAGAACCGCTAGACCAACGCGACCAAGAGCTGCCGCAGCACCACCGCGAGCTGCGTGCTCACGTCCACGTCGCGCCCGTGACCGCTCTTTGGCGTGCCGAGGAACCCTTCGAGAGATTTCGAGAGACTCGAATCGCCCGGTTCTCGAGGTCGATGTCGTCCCACCTGAGGGCAAGCGCTTCGCCGAGGCGCATACCTGTCCGGGCGAGCGTGAAGACGTGAAGAGGAGAGCGAACCACCGGGACTCGGCCTTCCGAGCCGTCTTGAGGAAATCTTTGGAGCTACCAAGAAACTCGTTCGTAAGTAGCTAAAATCATGGGGTCGGAGTTTCATCCATCAGGGTGCGCGAAGCGCGTGGCAACTCAGAACGGTCTAACGCCTTGATCTCCTCCTGCCTCGCTTCGGCAGACATAACGAGCTTCAGCTGACGCCCGGGAGGATAGCCGGCATAAAGGGCTGAGTTATCATAACGATGGATCTCGGACACCGGCACTCCCGCTCCGCCGCCCTACGCCCGCTTTGACCGCTCTTTCCCGCCGTCATCCCGCTTAGCCGCGGCTTGCCAGGTCTGCCACGGCGCTGATATTCATGCTGCTGTCCCGCCATGGTCATATCATGGAAATTGTGGCCGGGCGCCGTAGCGAGGCTCCCATCTTCGGAACGTATCCTCTGTCGAGATCTGTGGGCGCTGATCCTCGACCAGGCGCGCCCTACCATGCCCGCTTCCCGCAGAACACGCAACGATCGAGGGTATCCCCGCGCTACCTTCCAGCCTCCCGGCACCGGGCGTGGAATTGAAAGAGCCCGCTAGCGCGGAGGATGCGGCGCGTCGCCTGCGCCGGGCTCTCCTCCGCTCGCTCGAGCACGAAGCGGGGACAGACCAAACGACCTCGGTAGAGCGCGCGGCGGCGGCAGGGCGCCTGTTCAACGGACTGTTCGAGCGGCTCTCGCCGGTCATCGGGGCGCTCGGGGTGAGGGCGCTCGCCCTTCGCGCCGTGGCGCTCAGCAAGCGCCAATTCGCTTTCCTCGATGAGCGCGTCGTTCCGCTCGATCGCGGCGACGGCTTCGGAGAGCCGCTCCGCGCCTGCCTCCAGGAGCAGGAGCCGGATGTCGTGACGGAAGCCGCGCTCACCCTCTTCGCGACGGCCGTGAATCTGCTGGTGACGGCCATCGGCGAGCAGCTCGCGCGGAGCCTGTTGAAGGACGTCTGGCCCGACATACGGTACGAAGGCCCGGAGTACGACAAATGACAGACGGCAACGCGCCCATCAGGATATTGGCGACCGGGGTGCCCGGACTCGACGACGTGCTCGGAGGAGGCCTCCCCGAGTTCTCCTTCAACCTCATCGTCGGGGGCCCCGGCTCGGGCAAGACGACACTGGCGCATCAGCTGCTGTTCGCGAACGCGAACGCCGAGCGCCCGGGCCTCTACTTCACGGTGCTCGGCGAGCCGCCGCTCAAGATGCTGCGGTATCAACACGGGTTCAGCTTCTTCGATCCCGCGAAAGTGAACGGCATCATCCGCTTCGTCTCGCTGGGCGACGAGCTCATGCAGGAGGGGCTCCAGGCGGTCTTCGACAAGATCGTCCGGATGGTAGCGGACGCGAACCCCGGTCTGGTGGTCGTCGACTCATTCCGCTCGGTGATACGGGCAGCGAGGAATGCAAAGCGCCGTGAGCCCGAGCTGCAGGACTTCGTCCAGCGCCTCGCCGTGCATCTCACCGCATGGGAGGCCACGACGTTTCTCGTGGGCGAGCATTCGGAGGTCGATATCGAGGGCCACCCCATACACACCGTCGCCGACGGCATCATCGCTCTCAGCCAGCGGCTGGAGCGGAACTCCGTCGTCCGGAAGCTGCGCGTCATTAAGATGCGCGGACGGAGCGATCTCCCGGGTCTACACAGCTTCCGCATCACCAGTGCCGGACTGTCGGTGTTCCCGCGCCTGCCCAAGCCGGAAGAGGAACCATCTGCGGAGAACCTTGCGGGAACGAGCGCAACCGCCGAGGAGCCGCGCCTGTCCACGGGCGTGAGCCGCCTCGACGCGATGCTCGGCGGCGGCATCCCGCGCGGGTATTCCGTCCTCGTCGCCGGCCCCTCCGGCTCGGGCAAGACGGTGCTGGGTGCACAGTTCATCGCCGAGGGCATCGAGCACGACGAGCCGGGCGTGATCACGCTCTTCGAGAAGCGTCCTGCCGGCTATCTGAAGACTACCACGCTCGGGCGCGACTTGGAGAAGATGATCGAGCGCGGACGCCTCGCCGTAGTCTATCTCCGGCCCCTCGACCTGTCGGTTGACGAAATGCTGTATGCGCTCCGCGATGCCGTCGCGCGCACCGGCGCCAAGCGCGTCGTCATCGACTCGCTCTCCGGCTTCGAGATGGCGGTCTCGCCCGGGTTCCGCGAGGACTTCCGCGAGTCGATCTATCGGCTGGTCGGCGTGCTGACCGGCCTCGGCGTCACCGTCATGATGACGCTCGAGATCGAGGACGCCTACACGAATCTGCGGCTCGGTCCCCGCGAGAACGCCTTCTTGACGGACGCTATCATCCTGCAGCGCTACGTCGAGATCGACGGGCAGCTGAAGCGCCTCATGGCCGTCGTCAAGGTCCGCGCCAGCGAGCACAGCAAGGACCTCCGGCTGTACGAGGTCACATCGACAGGCATCACCGTCAGCGATACGAAAGTGGGCCATCACCAGATCCTGATCGGTCGGGCCATGCCGATGGAGCGGCTGCCGTCGGGATCTGCCTGACTTGGATCACATTTCCAATCTGTGAGACTCGGAGCGAACGAGGGCCTCCGCCGGAAGAATCGGAGCGAAAGCATGGAGCGTGATCTGGCATGACAAGTGCTCGTCTCGACACAGCTAGCAAAAGGGCTGACGATCCATCCGCAGGAGGTCACAGCACACAGGCCGCGACCGCGGACGAGCGGCAAGCATTGTTGGACCAGCTCAAGGCGATGAACGAGCAGCTGGTCGTGAGCTCCATGCGGGCCCAGGAGCTGGCGGCTCAAGCGGACGCCTCACGCTTCGAGGCTGAAACGGCGAACCGGCTGAAGGACGAGTTGCTGGCCGCCGTCTCCCATGAGCTGCGCTCGCCGCTCAGCTCCGCTCTGCTCTGCACCCAGATGCTCCAGCGGGGCATCCTCAATGAAGAAAAGAGCAAGCGCGCGCTGGAGACCATAGAGCGAAAGATCGCTCTGGAGGTACGCCTGGTCGACGACCTCGTCGACGTTGCGCGCATCACCTCTGGGAAGGTCTCTCTGGAAATGAAGACGGTGGATCTGACTTCGGTCGCCCGCAGCGCGGTGGAAAGTGTTCGCGATGACGCCGATGCGCAGGGAATTCGCCTAGAACTCGCGGTCCACGATATCGAGGCGCCCATTCGAGGCGATGAAGCACGCTTGCAGCAAGTGATGGGCAACCTCCTCTCCAACGCGATCAAATTCACTCCAAAAGGAGGCTCGATCGAAGTCGCTCTCGAACGAGTCGATTCGCAGGCACAAATCACCGTTCGCGATACGGGGATCGGGATCCCCGCAAAGATGCTTCCCGAGATCTTCGAGCCGTTTCGGCAGGCCGATTCGTCTATGACGAGGAAATACAGCGGGCTCGGTCTTGGACTCACGATCGTCCGCAACCTCGTCGGACTTCACGGCGGTAGCGTCATGGCCCAAAGCCCCGGAGAAGGCCAAGGCGCAACCTTTACGGTCATGATGCCCCTGCTCCCTTCAAATACGGATTTCGTTCCGCAGTCATCCGTCGAAAGTCGAGGTCCGCTCGGTGAGATGAAGGCTCTCGACGGGCTCCGCGTGCTGGTGGTCGACGACGATGACGACGTACGGGAGGGGATCGCAACCCTGTTGACGACATGTGCGGCGACGGTCACCGCGGCGACCTCGGCGAGCCAGGCTCTCGAAGCGCTTCAACGCGAAGGACAGCAAGATGTTCTGGTCATCGACATCGGCATGCCCGACGTCGACGGCTATGCGCTCCTGCGTGCGATACGAGCCCGTGGTTCAGTCAGCGCGGGAATCGTGCCTGCAATCGCGGTGACGGCATATGCCAGTGCCAAGGATCGGCAGATGGCTCTCGACGCCGGCTATCAGTTGCACCTGCCAAAGCCCATCGATCAAGACGATCTCGTCGCGGCGGTGGCTGAGCTTGCGGGAAGACGACGACCCCGCGCAACGAAGAGGTCGCGTCTGAGGTGATGATGGAGGCAGAGGCGACCGTTTTCGTCGTAGACGACGATGCCGATCTTCGGGAATCGCTCGGGTGGCTACTCGAGACGGTCCACGGGTCTCTGCAAACTGGATTCACAAGGCTATTGTCGCTGTGACGGCAGCAGCGAGCGGGTTGCCGACAAACCTGCTCAGCCGTACTTGGCGTAGTCGAATGTCGGCACGGCAATGTGCCGGTGGCAGGACGACTAAGCCCACCTGGCGCCGACTCAGCGCTACTTACGGTTCGAGTGGTTCGGGCCGCGCCACAACGATCTCCGCGGGGTCACGCACGATCTGCACCACGGCCGTAGACGATGCTCTCCGGGCCGTCGCTCACGAGCCATGCGGCCCGGCAGGATCCGAGAGCCGGCCCTCGACTCGATCCCGGGCGTCGTGGGCCCCAGGCTCTTGATCCACGTGCTGGCGGGCGCGACAGTGCAGTGGGTGAACGCCTACGCCATCGGCATCCTGGTCGCGCTGATCGTCGAGTATGTGCTGAACATCGCCGCCGATCTGCTCAACCTCAAGGCGCTCGAGCCGGAGCTCCCCAGCGAGTTCTCCGCCGTCTACGACCGACGCCGAGCGCTATCGCAAGTCCCAGGAGTACACGCGCGTGCGTGCGCGCTTCGGCCTGATCTCGGCCACCTTTCATCTCGTCGTGCCCTTGACCTTCTGGTTCAGCGGCGGGTTCCCGTGGCTGGACGGCATGGCGCGCGGCCTCGAGCTCTCGCCCATCGAGACCGTCCTCCTATTCATCGGCTGCCTCGGGATCGCCGGCGCGCTCCTGTCGGCCCCTTTTCGCTGGTATTCAACCTTCGTCATCGAGGAGCGCTTCGAATTCAACAAGACGACGCCGAAGACCTTTCTGTCCGACGCCATCAAGGGCCTGCCCCTCGCGGTCGGTCTCGGAGGTCCGCTCCTGGCTGTTGTCCTGTGGTTCCTCCAGGCCATCGGTTCGCTGGCGTGGCTCTGGTGCTGGCTGGTGGCCGCGGCCTTCCTGGTGTTTGTCCAGTTCATCGCACCCACTTGGATCTTTCCGCTATTCAACAAATTCGAGCTACTGGACGAGGGCAAGTTGCGTGAGTCGATCATGAGATATGCCCAGAAAGTGGCGTTTCCCCTGAAAGGCATCTTTGTGATCGACGGCGCGCGGCGCACGACGAAAGCGAACGCGTTTTTTACGGGCTTCGGCAGGCGCAAACGTCTGGCGCTGTTCGATACTCTGATCGAGAAGCGCACGGCCGACGAGATCGTGGCAATCGTGGCGCACGAGATCGGTCACTACAAGAAGGCGCACATCCTAAAAGGGCTGGCGATCTCGATTGTGCGGTCGGGCATCGTGTTCGTCCTCCTGTCGATCTTCATGAAGAGCGAAGGGCTATTCGACGCCTTCTACGTGTAGGACAAGTCGATCTACGCGGGACTCGTCTTCTTCGGGGTGCTGTTCTCGCCGATCGATCTCGTACTGATGTAAAGGGCACGACACGGACCATCACAGTCATCAATGAGGAACCGGTGTCGGCGTCGCCCATCCGCCTGCCGCTGCGGCATCCCCTTAGAAGGAGGAGCAAATGGAGTACAACGAACACCTTGGTCTGGCGCGCAAACGCGGGATCGATGATCTGACAGACTGTTCGTTTTATCTGCCGCCGAAAGTCCTGGCTGAAGAAAAGTAAGCGATCGCAACCAAGCCTTTCCCGCCGATGGACACTCCCAACGAACAGACTCCACTTGCCGGTGAAAAAGCCGGCACGCAAGCGTCGTTCGGCACAACCTGCCGGCAGTTCTGGATTATTTTTAGGGCGTTCTTTGCCTCGGAGCGTCGGTGGACGGCTCGTGGCTTTCTCGTCGTGCTGCTCATGCTCGCGCTGGCTGTCGGGGCGGTGCAGGTGCTCATGAGCTATGCCGGGCGGGATTTCATCAACGCCATCGCGAAGAAAGACCCGGCTGGCTACTGGCGGTATCTAGGCCGATATCTCGCCACCTTTACCCTGGCCGTTCTGACCGGAGTGTACTACCGGTGGGTGGAGCAGCGGCTGGGTCTGCTGTGGCGCGAGTGGATGGCGCAGCACTTGATCCAGCGATACCTCAACAACCGCGCCTACTACCGGCTGCTTGGCTCGGAAAGCATTGACAACCCCGATCAGCGCATCAGCGAGGACGTGCGAAACTTCACGGCCAGTTCGCTCTCCTTCTTGCTCATGGTGCTAAACTCAATCGTGACGCTGGTGGCGTTCATCGGCGTGCTGTGGGTCATATCCGGCCGGCTGGTCAGCGTTCTCTTTCTCTATGCGGTCACGGGCACGGCGGTGAGCATCCTGATCGCCCGCCGGCTGATCGGGCTGCACTATCAGCAGTATCGGACGGAAGCGGATCTCCGCCTTGGCCTGGTGCGCGTGCGTGAGAATGCCGAGTCCATCGCCTTCTACCGCGGGGAGAAGCGGGAGCGTCGCGATCTGGTGAACCGTCTCGCTGGAGCCGTGAGCAACATGCAGAGCATCATCGTGTGGAACCGGAACCTGGGCTTCTTCACCAATAGCTACAACTATGCCGCGCTCGTGGTGCCGGTCATGATCGTCGCGCCCATGTTCATGCGCGGGGAGGTGGAATTCGGGGTGGTCACTCAATCGGCCGGCGCATTCGCCCAGGTCCTGGCCGCCGTGTCGCTGATCATCACGCAATTCGATGGATTGAGCGCCTTCATCGCCAGCATCCAGCGTCTGGGCATGCTGTGGGATAGTCTGGATGAGCATGATGCGGAGGATGAACGCAGCGCCAGGGAGGCCACGCAGCAAATCGAAGAAGACAGCAGCAAGCTGAAACTAGTCGCGCTGACCGTGCTCACTCCCGACCAGTCGAGAACACTCGTGCGCGATCTGTCCTTCGAACTGCGCCGCAAACAAAGCCTGCTCATCATGGGGGCCAGCGGCACGGGTAAAAGCTCCGTGCTGCGCACCATCGCCGGATTGTGGCCAGCCGGTTCCGGCTCGCTCGAACGACCCCCCTTGAACGACCTGATGTTCCTGCCCCAGCGCCCCTATATGGTCGAGGGCAGCCTGCGCCAGCAACTGCTCTATCCTTATCCTGACCGAGGTCTGAGCGACGAGGCGATTGGCAAGATCGTCGAGCAGGTCAATCTCTCGGATGTGTTCGACCGTGCGAACGGCGCTCTGGATCACGTGGTGGACTGGGCCAACGTGCTCTCCCTCGGTGAGCAGCAGCGCGTGGCCTTCGCACGGCTTTTCCTGCGCCAGCCCAAGTTTGCCTTCCTGGACGAAGCCACCAGCTCGCTCGATGAAGAAAACGAGGCGCATCTGTATCTGCTGCTGAAGAAATCCGGCATCGGATTCATCAGCGTGGGCCACCGCGCCACTTTGCTCGAGCATCACGACCGTCTTCTTCAACTGGACCGCTCTGGGAGCTGGGAAGCAACGGATGCGAAAACACCAGAGAAAAATGCGGACAAGTGATCTTTCATGACTGCATCCAGGCTCACATCACCATCTCTGTGCTCGCGTTGCTCCTGGAGTGCATCGCCGAGATCCGCGCCGGTGACACCTGGCGAAACATCGTTGCTCAGCTCCAGAAGGTGAAGGTCGTTGAATACGATCGCGCCGAGGCCCGCGTCCGCCAGACTACCGAGATGACCCCTGAGGCCGAGGCCCTCTTGCGCAAGCTCCGCGTCGCCCCGCCGCCCAAGCTCCACTGCGTCGAAGCTGCCCCCGCCCTTGATTTCCCCGGCGCCGGTGCCGGCATCTTGCGCAATTCTATTTCGTCAGCCGGCCCCTAATGCATGCAAAGCAAGGCTTTCATGACGATTCTCCCAATGACTTACAGGATTCTTCGGCCTCCTCGCCAAGGCGGTTCTGCGTCCGGGCCGGAGACCACGGTGTGCGGCGATAGGTAGGGGATTACTGCCCGACCCGCTTGAACTCGAGCAGAGTGCTGACCGCGTGGCCTCCGTAGCCGCCGTTACGTGGCGCGTCGATGCCGAAGCCGTATCCGACCACCGCCGTGATGCACTTCATGACGGCCCACGAGAGATTGACGCCCACGCCCGCGAGGCCGGCGTGGGGAAGGCGATGTCCCGCGAGGTAGGCGACCCGCGCGTAGTCAGCGAGGACCTCGAGATGAACGCGATCCTGCCGGGGCCAGATTGGGAAGCGGTACGAAAGATTCGCGAGCAAGAAGCGTCGCGCGAAGACCTCGTCGACGTTGTAGCCGTGAAGGAGCAAGGGGAATTCGGTGCGCAGCCCGAGGCCACCGCCGAGGCGAAATGTCGAGAGCGGGTCGGTGTCCTCGGCGATGCCGCCATTCAGGAACGCGCTGACCCGGGTCCCCCGGAACGGGAAGATCATGCCCAAGCGCGTCCACGTCTTCTGCGTGAGATGCTCGGTCTTCTCCGGTCGCTCCGCAAAACCGTACGTGCCGGCGACTTCGCGATAGCTGACGCTGTGCCACAGCGAGGCCTCCATGGCGGCCGCGGGAAAGAGTTCGGGCGGCACGCCGCCGACACGAACGCCCGTTCGCGCCTCGTAGATCGCGGAGTCCTTCGGCAGGCGGAAGTCGGGCGACGTGTCGCCGTCGCGATCGTACAGGACGTACATGGGACGCAGACGGATCTGACCCTCGAGCGGCAGGGGGCCGCCGATCTTCGGGCCACGTAGGTAATAGGCCAGCAACCCTTCGACCGGGTTGCCGGAGAACGATTCGCTTTTCTCGAAGCGGCCGTCGCGAAACTCGACGTGGCTGTCCGCGTAGAGCCCGCCCGCGACCCCGAAGCCAAGGGCGCTATTCGCACTCGGCCAGTGGTTGCGGATCAGTTCGGCCGCCGCGTATACGGGCGCGATGACCATGCGCAGATAAAGGTCTTCGTCGAGGAACTGCGGTCGCGTGAGGAAGGCGTACGCGTAGCCGGTGAGCGGCCCGTTTCCCCGCAAGGGCGCCTCCGCACCGACCTGGAACAGGGTACGGGTCTCCGCGTCGATCAGGGTGTAAGGGGTCTCGAGGCGGACGGGGACCTGGGCGGAGGCGACATCGATATGGCCGGCGAGCACCAGGGCCGGCAGGATCACGGAGACCACGAGCAGCATAAGGCGGCGCGCGCGTGTGTTCCTGTAACGGGTTCGGCCCATTACCCTTCGCGCCCGAGGGAGGTGGGGGCTGGGCTCGGTCAATTGCGTCCGCTCGCGGCCCAGACCGAGGTGGGTGCGGCGATCGTTCCTCGCAACAGCTGATGGGAGAAGATTGCACAACATGCACGCGACTGGAACCGTCCTCACGCCTAACTCATTATAAGTGCAGTCATCGTCGAGTCGGCAAACGTCGTCCTTTGAACATGCCTACCTCGGAAGTAGCGCCCTGAATTTCTCGGCCTCCGCGTTTTGCTTCTTCATGGGGCGTCCCTCAAGAAGGGAAGCATAGTCCATACCCTCTCCATAGAAAGCAGTGGTATCCTCGTCATCGCTCGCGATACTTCCCCCCGAGATAGATGCTCCGGCATAGGCGCCTGCCGTTCTGCTATACGCGACCACGCCATAGTTTGAGGTGTCGAACCCCTTATCGAACGTGCCGGCCGCCACACTCGCGTCCGCACCCAAGGCCAACTTCCCTTTCTTTAGAGCGTTCTTGGCTTGCTCATTGACAAGGAATAAGACGACATCCGATGACTTGCCGCCAAGCTGAGCGCCAAAACTCACCGCATTCATCTTTAAAAAGGCCGGGGTCGTCCATCCCGTGTTTTCCCTACAACTGGCAACACCAACTCCATGAGTACCTCCCACAACGACAGCTCCCGTCATGAGATCCGGAAGCACCACGACGCACTGAGCCCTTGCAAGCACACTCGTCGGCACCTGCCCGTGCGTCCCTTTGGTCATTCCCTCATAGACTTCAGTCGATCTTCGCAAAGTGGCGCCGGCGTCGATCTTCTCATGCGCGGCTTCTTCTTTCATGCGTGCACGTTGCTCCTGGCCATGATTCTCCTGAGCATAAGAGGGGCCTTCGGGCGTCCCCGCTAAAGCCATGTCCGCTCCTACGCACGAGATGCCGGCAGATATAAACAACGCACTTAGCGCTCTCATTCCAAGTCCCTTCGTTTTCATGTTGCCCTCCTTTTGAAGTTAGCGATTCTCCATCCATGGAGATGACTGGACATTTATGGTGACGCTCGGCTATGGCGATACAATATAAGAGAAAGTCAAAAGGAACGTCGCCGACTGATGTGTTCGTGGCGCCGGTTACAAAGCTTCATATCCAGCCTGCGAGCTGATGATTCCTCTGCTGGTGAAGGCTCGTCGCGGCGTCCGGCGCTCAGCACGAGGGAATTCGGCTCTTCGAGCATAACTCGAATCGACTCGCATGGTCTCTCCTCGTCGTGGACGACTATAGCCGATTCCGGTCGAAGATCATCTTTCCTTTCGACAGACGTGCCGGCGGCCTCGCCCACTTTAGAAATAGAAATGTCGGAGCGAAAATAATCCAAGGAACGTCCCAGGCGAAACGCTCGCCCACCGCGACCCACACACGCCGCGAATCTTCTCCTCCTGGAGCCAGTCTTGGTGAGGCGAGACCCTCCGATGGGGGAGGCCGCGAATCCGCGCGACAGGCTGTTCCGACCCGATTCGACTGTCCACGTTATTTTCCCTTTGGGGCCAAGCACCCACCCCGAATTCGCCTGCATCGTCATGCGCTCACCAGTCCTTCCGAACGGACCCGACGGGCAGTCGCACACGTGAGGCGCTAAAAGAAGCCACCCTCGAGCGGATCGGCACGGAGCTCGTGTCGTCGTGCTCGCGATGGCCCCTCCGAGATTCTGAATGGCCAAAAGTCTCCCGAAAGCGAGATCCGCTCCCGACGCCGACTTTTCTTCCGGGTCGGGCGTGCTCATGTGGAAGAGCGATCCATACTCGTAACCATGGGCTCGGAGACGCGCGAGGCACAATTCGGGAAATCCCTTACACGCCTGATCGTGTCCCACGAATTCGCGCTGAACACGGCGAACGGGATTTGTTATTCTAATTCGCGTTCAAGTTGAGACTAACTATCCATGGCCATGCCGTCAGGCTGCGCAGGCGTTCACGGTCGGCAGCCAATCGTGGCAACCCGCTTTCCAGTTGAGTGGCGACGCTGGCGAGGCATGCAAACACCCGGTTTGGAAATTCCTTCTCCCGGACTTCGTCCCACACATGCTCTTGGGGGTTCAACTCCGGGGCATAGGAGGGCAACCGGAGCAAGTGAATATTTTCGGGCACCACCAAATCCTTGGTCACATGGGAACTGGCCCCATCGACCACCATCACGATGAACTCCTCGGGATGCGCGGCCGTGACGTGCGCCAAGTACTCGCCATCCGTTCGAGTCGACGACGCCGGCGAGGCGATCACGAGGTCGAGCGACAGATCGAATCGGAGCGCATTGAGAGGCAAAGAGAAATTAAGGCGAAAGAAGGGCAAGATAAAGGAGTCGCGATATTCGGAGCCAAGCGGCGAGGATCACGAGCGGATCTTGTCGTCGCTTCTGCTCGAGGTTCAAATCTGCTATACTGAATCAGTATCGTCGTCATCTTCTTCGTCCGCCTCGAGCTCGCTCGATGAGAGCAGCGCCGCTCTCGGATCGGTCTCGCCGTTGGTCGCCACGTTGATCTCCCCATCGCTCTCGCCGCGGTCGACGTCGCCGGCGCCACTCGTCCCGCCGTCAGTCGCCGCATGGGTCTCGCTTCGCTCGGCGCTCGCGTCGCCCCTCCGCTCGATCCTCGCCGCGGGGCGCGTCGCCGTTCGGTGTTTGCCGGCAGATGATCCTGAACTTCGACGCCCGAATCTGGAGCCCGCGCCGAACCTCCGCATCGATAGTAGACCAAGGTGACCGATCGAGGCGCACAACAGCCGCATCAAGGAGCAGACATGACCGGGAACTCTGAGCGTGGGAGGGCTGGCCAGGCTCAAGGGCAGCTCGACATCGCGTTGGCTCCGTTGCGCGCGCGTTTGATGACGCATCCGCTCTACGCATGTCTGCGTGATGAACAGAGCATACGTGTCTTCATGGAGGCTCACGTCTTCGCGGTCTGGGATTTCCAATCCCTGCTGAAGGCGTTGCAGCGTTTACTAACCTGCGTGGAGGTTCCCTGGATCCCAACCCCTGATCCCGAGGCACGGAGGTTGGTGAATGAGATCATCCTGGATGAGGAGAGCGACCACGCTCCGGCGGGCGGCTACCTGTCTCATTTTGAGATCTACCTTCAGGCGATGCGAGAGTGTGGTGCCGACACGGGCCCGATTCAGTCTTTCGTGAGCAGCGTGAGCGCCGGCACGGCTGTGGAGGAGGCGCTGGACCCGCTGACGCTTCCGCCGGGCATTCGGTCGTTCGTTCGCACTACCATGGCCATTGCCCGATCCGGCCAGCAATACATCG
>CAVPWJ010000026.1:0-4505 GCA_963708955.1 uncultured delta proteobacterium | reverse complement strand
GCTCGAGGATCTCGATCGGCGCGTGCTGCGGCCGGGCGATCGTGTCGTCGATCTCGGCTGCTGGCCCGGCGGCTGGCTGCAGGTCGCGGCGCGCCGGGTGGGCGAGAGCGGACGCGTGGTCGGCGTCGATCTGCGACGCCTCGATCCGCTGCGTCTCGCGGCGATCCGCACGGTCGAAGGAGACGTTGCCGACGAGGCGACGCTCGCGCGCGTCGCGCAAGCTCTCGAGGAGCCGGCCGACGTGGTGCTCTCCGACCTGTCGCCGAAGCTCACCGGCATCCGCGAGCGCGACGAAGCGCGCGCGAGCGAGCTCGTGCGGCTGGCCTTTTCCGTCGCTGGCCGGCTGCTCCGACCGGGAGGCAGTCTGGTCTGCAAGACGTTCATGAACTCCGACTACGCGGAGCTCCTCGCCGAAGCGCGGCGCCGCTTTGCCGAGGTCGCGACCACGCGCTCGCAGGCGACGCGCCGGGGATCGGCCGAGCTCTACCTGATCGCCCGCGGCTTTCGCGGCGGCGCGCCGCTCAGCTCTTCTTGAGCTGCTGCTTCCACTCGAGAACGCGCGCCTGGTTCGCGGCGGCCTCGGCCTCGGCGATCAGGCCGCTCCTTTGATAGAACATCGACAGGCTGGTGTAGCCGAGCGGATCGTCCGGCGCGGCCTCGGTGATGCGCTTGGCGGCATCGACCGCGGCCGCCAGATCACCTTTCTCGGCATGGGCCATCGCCAAGCCGTGCAGCGCGTCGACCAAGCCGCCGTCGAGCGCCAACGCCTGCCGGTAGGCGGCGATCGCCTCGTCGTAGGCGCCCTCGGCGAAGAGGTCCACGCCCCGGTCGCACAGATCCTCGGCGGTAGCCATCGCTTGCTCTGTACGCGAGCGACCCTTGCGCTGCAAGTCGCCAATGGGCTAGAGACCCCGCTTCCGGTCCTGGTGCAGGTATGGCGAACTTGGAACAGCCACCGCAGCTTTTCGTACACCAGCGCGGCGCCAGCCTCGGGAAAACCACCGGATTGTCGGGCGCTGTCGGTGTTCCTCCACAGGCCCAGGAATTGCTTCGTGAAGGCCCGATGGCTTTTCGACGCTTGCTCGCGGCGGCAGTCTTCCTGGGATTATTGGCCTCCGCCTCGGCGCGGGCCGACATCCTGGTCCTGAAGGGAGCCAACGGCGACCTGCTGATCACCAACCGCGGCCAGCGCACGGGTTATAAGGTCATCTCGCGATGGCGCGAGTTCTTCGGCAGCTCGGGGCTCGGACTGCGTGCGGCGGTTGGCGTCGACCCTTCCAAGTACGAAGAGACCGTGCGGCGTCTGGCGCGGCAGTATTCACTGGAGCCCTCGCTGGTGAAGGCGGTGATCCGCGCCGAATCCAACTTCGACCCGATGGCGATCTCGCCGAAGGGAGCGATGGGCCTTATGCAGCTCATGCCCGACACGGCGCGCATGCACGAGGTGCGCGACGCCTTTGACCCCTCCGAGAACATCCACGGCGGCGTTCGCCACCTGCGCTACCTGATGGATCGCTACGGCGGAAACCTCGACCTGGTGCTCGCGGCGTACAACGCCGGAACCAAGCCGGTCGATTTGGCGCATGGGATTCCGCGCTTCCCCGAGACCCAGGAGTACGTTCGCCGCGTGCGGCTGTTCCACGCGGTCTACCGCAACGACCGGGCGGCGGCCGCGGCGCGGTCGCCGCTGGTGGCTCGCGTCGATCTTGCCGGGTAGCGGAATCGAGCAGGCGTACGGCGCGTCGATCGTGGCGCGCGACCTCTAGACGAGCCCCTGCTGGCAGAGGTGCTCGGCGACGAGCACGGCGCCCTTGGCGGCTCCCATCTTGGTGTTGTGGGAGACGAGCACGAACTTGATGCCGTTGTCGAGCACGGTATCCGGGCGGATGCGCCCGACCGACGTCGCCATGCCGCCCTCGGCGTCGCGGTCGATGCGCGGCTGGGGGCGGAATGGATCGTCGTGGACGATGATCCAGCGCCGCGGCGCGGACGGCAGGCCGCTACCGCCGTCGAAGGCGCGCATGGCCGCGGCGACCTCCTGCGGGCTGGCCGGTTTCTCGGTCGACACCCACACCGTCTCCGTGTGGCCTTCGAGGACGGAGGCGCGCGTGCATGTGGCGCTGACCGCGAAATCGGCGTCGCGCAGGCCTCCCTCGACGAGCGTGGCGAAGATCTTCTTGGTCTCGCGCGCGACCTTCTCTTCTTCCTTGGGGATGAACGGCACGATGTTGTCGACGACGTCAAGCGCGACGACGCCGGGCGAGCGGCCGGCCCCCGACACGCTCTGCATCGAGGTCAGCAGCACCTTCTTCACGCCGAACGCGTCGTGGATCGGCTTCAGCGCGATCGCCAGACCGGTGGTCGTACAGTTGGGAATCGGCGTCAGGTAGCCCTGCCAGCCGCGCCGCTGGCGCTGCAGCGGCAACAGCCGCACGTGGTCCCAGTTGACGCCGGGCACGAGGATCGGCACGTCGTCCTCATAACGGAACGCCGAGGCGGTGCTGACCACCGGCTTCGATTGTGCCAGGCGCGGCTCGAGATCCCGGGCGACGTCGGCTTCGACGGCGGAGAACACCAGATCGACCCCGTCGGCGGAGAACCCCCGGCTGTCCTCCACCTCCAACCCGAGCATCTGCGCGGGTGGCTCGACGTTGCACCACCAGCGCCGCGCTCCACTGCTGGCGTCACGCAGCGCCTCGCCGTATGTCTTCCCGGCCGAGCGCCCCGAGCCGACCAGACGAGCGAGCTCGAACCACGGGTGCTCGGCGAGCGCCGCGACGAACTGCTGCCCGGCGATGCCGGTGGCGCCGACCAGCGCGATCTTCTTCTTGGTGGCCACGGAACGGCTCAATGTAGAGCGCTTGCGCGGACCACTCAAGAGCGCGGTCTCGGGCTCTGCCCGTGCTGCGCCTCGGCGGGCTGCTCCCCCGGCCGTCGGCGCAGGGGCTGGCCTTGCGAGATCGGGATCGGCACGCCGGCGTTACGCTGCAGCGCCTCGGCGAGCCGTTCCCAGTCGACCGAAGCCTCCCAGCCTTTGTCGCGCAGAATCGAGCGCGCGGCTTCCATGTAGTCGAGCCCGGTCGCGTAGATGTCCTGGTGCGCTTCGACGTAGATCTCGCCGTCGCGAGCGCCGATCTTCACCGGCTGGTAAAGGATCTCGCCGGGCGTGCCGACCGGGACGATCGCGAACAGGCGCTCGATGTCCTCGGGATAGAGTCGGATGCAGCCGTGGCTCACCTCCATGCCGACGCCCCACGGGATGTTGGTGCCGTGGATGCCGTAGAGCGGCAGCGACAGGCGCATGCGATAGCGTCCGAGCGGGTTGGCGGGGTCGCCGCCGGGGATCACCTTGCGCGGATCGCCACGCTCGCGCAGGTGCTCGTTGCGGATACTGTCCGGAATGACCCAGGTCGGGTCGACGGTCTTCTCGGTGACCTTGAACTTACCCGTCGGCGTACGCCAGTCGTCGCGTCCGAGCCCCACCGGGTACGTAATGACGGTGCGTGGGCCGCGCTTCGTGGCGGGTGGGAAGTAGTAGAGCCGCATCTCCGGGATGTTGACGACGACGCCCTGTCCGTCGCTGTCCGGCAGCACCCACCAGGTGGGAAACGGCACGCTCTGGCCTTCGGGAGGAATCCAGCGGTCGAGATCGGGGTAGGCGTCGATGACCTCGTTGATGCCGAGGCCGAGATGGCGCGCGACGTCGTAGAGGGTGTCGCCCTTGGCGAACGTGTAGCCCCGCGGGTTGCCGATCACCGTGTCCGGATTGGCGGGGGTGGGCGAGAAGACGTAGGCGACGACGGGGCGGGGAGGAAAGTCCGATTCCTGCCAGGCGAACGCGCTGCCCGGGACCATCGCGAGCAGCAGAGCGAGCAGGAGGTGAATCCCAGGGCGCATTTCTCGGACGGCGGGAAATTCTGCGACGCTACCGGCCGCCCGGCTAGAATACAAGGGACCCCGGGGAGGAAACTATTTGTGATTCGCCGCGTGCGCGTCTTAAGATGTGCTCTGCCGTAACCCCGAGGGCCAACGTCGCGTCCGACGCAAGCCTCGGCGGCCCGGCAGCCCCAGCAGGAAGACGAGAAGGCGACGATGGAGGCAGAGCATGCGCAGGTTCGGCTGATCGCGGCGGGCTCGTTCACCCAGGGCCGCCGCACCCTGGTCACGGCGTTGTCGCTCGACCGCATCCGGCCGAATCCCGAACAGCCGCGGCGCCACTTCGACGAGGAAAGCTTGAAGGAGCTCGCGGAGTCGATCCGCGAGCGCGGCCTGCTCCAACCGGTGATCGTCAAGCGCGAGGCCGACGGCGGGTATCTGCTGCTCGCCGGCGAGCGGCGCTACCGGGCCTCGCGGATGGCCGGGCTGGCGGCGATCCCGGCGTTGGTGCGCGACGACCACCCGATCGAGATCGCCATGATCGAGAACCTGCAGCGGGAAGACCTGACGCCGCTCGAGGAGGCGCTTGGCATCGCCGGGCTGATCGAGGCGCGGGGCTGCACCCACGC
>CAVPWJ010000025.1:0-5186 GCA_963708955.1 uncultured delta proteobacterium | reverse complement strand
TCTGATCAGACAGATTTAGATTATAAAACATTAACCGGGCATGCAGGTTATTTACTTAATAGAAATATCCGTTTAACCGGAGAACTGACTTATGATTTTACTAACGAATATACTAAAGTTGGTGTAGGTTTTGTAACAGCTTTTTAGCGCCGGATTTAGTCTTAAATAAAGTAATATTTATAATATTTGATGTCATCCCCAGCCTGGTGAAGGATGACATCATTTATATAATAAAAAATATTTGATTTTAAGTAATATTATAACCAATTAAGGATATTATCTAACTAGTGTAAAAGTTTATGCTGCCGGCTGAAGTCCGGCATTTTTTTAAGGAATAATATTGTAATTTGCACTTGTCGAAGAGATAAATAGATCCCCCTGTCTCCTCGAGAGACGGCCTGCCGCATCCAGCAGAAAGGCTCGGGCAGTGCCCTCAGCCGCGTCGGCCAAGGTGATGACGGTTTCCCCGGCCCGGGCCGCCATTGCGGTTTTCTCTCCCTTGAGGTCCCGCGGAGCTCGCCCTGCCGCCTCGTAGAGAAGGTCCCGCAAAGACGACCCGCCGTCTTCCTGGAGCGCACGTTCCGCCTTTTCCAGGTCAAGCCTGACCGCCATGGCGTCTCCCGCAACCGGTCGTACAGCGTTGGCAGAGAGGAGCCGGGCGAGAACATCCTTCTCTCCTTCGCGTGCGCATCGGTAGACCATCTTGCCAGGAAGACTGCCCGTACGGTCGCACCGGTCCAAAAGGGCCAGGACGACGGCGCGCAGTTCCCGATCGCGGGCCATCTGTTCCTTAAGGCCGCTCACTCTTCGGAAGCTCACGGCTTTGGCCGAACGCCGATCACGAGGTCCTCCGGCCGCACATCCGGCTGCTTCTCGAAGAGGCTTGCCTGGGCCTCCGGCCGCTGCCAGTGGAAGTCGCTCACGAAGACGTCCTGCTCCGGCGTCTTCTCGATGAGCAAGGTGCTCGATGCCTGCAGGGCCGGGGTTACGCCATCGAGCTCCGGCGTCGCGACGATGAAGTCGACGGCGGCCCGGTCGGCGAACTGCAGAAGCACCTCGCGCCTGCCCGCATCGATCCCCAGGAACGCCTCATCCAGGAGAAGCAGCCGCAGGCGGGCCTCCGTCCTGTTGAACAGAAGCGACGCCACGGCGATCACCAGGAGATACGTGGGGACGGCCTGCTCGCCGCCCGATCCAAACCGGAGACGCTGCCTGGGAAGTTCGGCCGCTTCTCCGTCCTGCCGGCTCGACACGAGGAGGACGTATTCGAACCAGCGCCGATAATCGAGAACGTCGGGGACGTCCCCTTCCCGGCTCCGCTTGAATTCGTCGAGCCTGGCCTGGAAGAAGTCGCGCAGCTCCTCCCGGACCGCCGGCTGGAGGATCGACTCTTCGCGGAGCAACTCCAGGAGGCGGCTATACTCCGACCGCTTTTTGAGGGAGAACTGGAACCGACTCTGGCCGAAGGCAAGATCCGCCGCAAGGCGGTTGATCCCCCGGATCGTTTCCTCAAGGTCGCGAACCTGCCCCTGGAGTTTGCGGACGAGCCCCGCCATGACGACGCGCTCCAGGAGGTCCTGCGTTTTCTCGTCGAGGGCGGCCTGGAGGGTCCGGACCTCCGCCTCCCGGGCGGCGTACGCCTCCTCGACCGGACGCCCCGAATGGTCCCGGACCTCACGGTGCTCCTCGTCGAGGCGAAAGCCGTACCGGTGGTAGATCCGCTCATTCCTGATCCCATCGGAGGACTGGATGATCGTGAACGCCTTCGTGCGGGCGTTATGGGCCTCCTGGACGAGCCCCGGGATGTTGGAGGGGTTGATCTGGGTGCCACGCATCAATCGGAAGACGTAATCGTCCACATCCGCCCGATGGATCGGTTCGATCAGACTACGGAGCACGTCTCTCTGCCGCTCGGCCTCAATCTCCGACGCCGCGAGCTCCGATCGAGCGCCGGCGAGTTGTTTCTCCCTGTCTTCCAAAACGCCTCGGCACCGCCCAAGCGCGTCGACCGCATTGTCCTTGTCCCGACGCGTCGATTCCAGATCTCTCTCCAGTTCCTCGGCCCGTTGCCGCAGCTCCGCGAGCCCCTGCGCAGCCACCGCCGCCGAAAGCTCCGCGTATCGATCTCGGCACCGGATGACCCGCGCGTCCATTGCCTCGACGGACGCAACCGATGAAGCCAACGAGGCTTCCGCGGCCGACACGGAAATTGCGGCGCCGTCGGCATGATCCTTCCGGGCCAGGAGCAGCCCTGGAGGCACCGCATCCAGAGCTTCCCGGGCGGAACGGCACGCTGCCGCAACGCTCCGCCTGCCGGCGGCTTCCTTATCAGCCAGCCCGGCCTCAAAACGAAGCGCCGCCGCTTCCCGCCGAAAACGCGCTTCCTCAGCCCCGGCGGCCGCTTTGCGGGCACCCTCCCCCAAGAACCGGGGAGGCCCCGGGTCGATACGCGCCTCGGCGCCGTCGTCGTACATCCGCCCGTCGGTCCAAAGAACGCGCCTGCGCCCGTCGCGATCCGTTTCCGGCGGCAGCACCGTCACGTCGCCCACGATGCGACTCAAGTAGGACAAGGCCAGACGCCCCGCTTCTTCATTGCCGACCGGCACGAGGAATACCGGCAAGGTCCCTGGCGGCGTGCGGTCCGGCGATCCTTGAAGTACCTCCGGATCGAGGACTTCAACGCCATGTCCGTGCGCGAGCACGGCGGCCCTTGCCGTGGCATGACTTGATGCGGGCGCCGCCACGGCCCCCAGAACGCGCGGCCCAAGGAAACATTCGAACGCGCTCCCGGCCGACTCGGGAAGCTTCGGAGACAATTCGAGGAGGCGGTACAAGGGAATCGCCCCTGGCGCCTTCTCCTGAAGCACGGCGAGCAGTTCCTCGTACTGCGGTATCTCCGGAAGCACCTCGGCTCTCTCCCGGACCACATCGGCCTCGCGTTCCTTCGTAGCGGCCTCGTCGGACAGGCGCCTGGACGCCCCGTCCGCCAACGCCTCGTCCCGACCGGCCGCAAGGGCCGCATCGGTGAGGGCGGCACGCAAGATGCCGAAGGATTCCTGGAGAGCGGTCGGATCGACCGGGACGCCGGCCTCTATCCCCTCGAGGGCATCGGAGAACGCTACGAGAGCTTGGGCCGCTTCCGGATCGCAATAAGCAACCGCCGGCGACGAATCCCCGACCGTTCCCTGGGCCCGGCGCCGCGCTTCCTCCAGGCGACGCCCGGCCACCTCGAACGCCTCTCGGGACCGCTGCAGGTCCGCTTCCCTCCGGCGCCGATCTTCACGGGCGCCGTCTCGCCCGCTCTCCGCCCCTTCGAGTTCGCGCCGCGCTTCGGCCGTCCGCTCGACCAGGGCAAACCCCTCACCGCCCCGCACGGTCCTCAGCGAATCCGTCACCACCGATTCCCTGGATTTGGCCGACGCAAGCCGCTCCTCGGCGGCCTCGGTGGACCGACGCGCTTCGTTCAACGCGACGGTTGCCGCTTCTTGATGCTTATAGGCCTTCCGCCTGGAGAGCTCCGCCCCAACGTACTCGTAGCGAGCGATCTTTTCCGTTTCCCGCCGGGCATCGTCCAGCCTCTCGAGGATAATTCGCAGGAAGCCAAGCTCCGACTCCAAGTCGTCGAGATCGGCCTGGATGCCGTCGATCGCCCGAAGCGCGTCCCGTACCTCCCGGAATTCTGTTTCCGCCGGCGGGGGAAGAAGCCCGATGAACAGATCATCCAGGTTGCGGGCCCTGGCGACGAGCTCACGATACGATTTTGCCGCCGTGATCAGTTCCATGACGCGCTGATACGCGTCCCGATCCCGGTAGAGGAACTGGGCAAGCGCCGTCCGGTACCGCCCCTTGTCGAAGACCTTGTCCCGCCCGAGGCTCTCCTCGAGTTCCCGCCGATCCGCGGGGCGGCGGCTCGCTTCGCCCCCAGGGCCTTTCTCCTCCACAACCAGTCCCACTTCGTCCAATCCTTTACCGCGCGCGATAAAACCCCACACATCCGGCTGGGCATCGAGGGAGGTCGCGTAAACGCCGACTCCGAAGGTATGGACTGCAGCGTCGTCTCCGTCCCGAGCCTCCACCGCGACGTAGGCAACGCACGGTCTTCGGAGGGCGATATCCTTCTCGAGGTCGTACCTCAGAACAATGCTTGCCAGATTCCGTCCGGCGTCGCTGCGGGGGCCGAATCGGGCGGCGGCGTTGAACTCCATGTCCACCCCCGCCGTCAGCGCGAAGTGAACGGCGTCCAGGACCGTCGATTTTCCGCTCTGGTTGTCCCCCACCAGGAATAGATTCCTCCGGACGGGGAGCGTCTCGTCGACGAAATTATGGAAATGGATCAGGCGGATCCTTCGGATGTGGAAAGCCTCGCTCATGCTCCTTCTCTTTTCGAGCCGTTCTCGCCCGAAGTGGCGCCGTTGTCCTCCGGTGCTTCCTCGCCGCCGGCCACCGACCGATAGGCCCGGATCACAACTTCCCGTCCCGCTTGGGAAGCGTCGTAACAACGGATGCCGGGAAGGAACTCATAAAGGGCATGCTCCTCCATGCCCGCGGGAAGCTCCTCACCCGCTTCGGCGCATCGATGGTCCACCAGGCGCACAAAACGGTGCCTGTCGAGTTGAAGAAAGAGGGGCCGTACGGCTTCGAAGATCCGCTGCTCCGACGGACACGCCTCTCTCATCTCCTCCCGAAACCGTCGGAGCGCGAATGCGACGAAATCGGCCAGGAGGAACCGCAGGTGGCGGTCGTCGTCGGGAGAGACGTTCTGGCGGCGAAGCTCCTCCTCGTGGAACTCGAGAAGAATGGCAAACAGGAAGCATTCGTCCCTCCGGCGAAGATCGAAGAGGTCCCGCTGGGAGGTGCGCAGCCGGTCGTTGTACTGCCGCTCCTTGATAAGCCGCGCCACGTGCCGGTCGACGTAAAGACGCCAGCCGAAGAAATGTTCTACAAACTGGCGAAATCCGCTCTTGTTGCGGACAAGGAAGAGGAACAGATCCGGGTCGTCCTCGCGGTAGAAGAAAGTGGACTCGGTGAGCACGTTGAGCGCGGCGCGAACCCGCTCCGCCCCCTTCTTTTCGAGGGCCAGGCTTAACAGTTCCCCTGACGGGCCGTTCCGGTCTTCCGTCACGTTCCCCCTCCCTCGTCGCGCCGGAAAAGAAGATCGGGCGCGTCGAGTTCAGCAATACGTGGCG
>CAVPWJ010000024.1:0-12694 GCA_963708955.1 uncultured delta proteobacterium | reverse complement strand
CAACGAACGGGTGGCGCGCCTCGGCGGCTTCGCCGACCTGCATCCGCTGACGCCGCCGGCGGCGGCGCAGGGCGCGCTCGAGCTGATGGCCGAGCTCGAGCGGCTGCTCGCCGAGGTGAGCGGCATGGACGCCGTCAGCCTGCAGCCGGCGGCCGGCGCGCACGGCGAGCTCGCTGGCATGAAGATGATCCGCGCTCATCACCTCGCAAATGGCAACCCCCGCCGCAAGGTGCTGATCCCGCGGAGCGCGCACGGCACCAACCCCGCGAGCTCGGCGCTCTGCGGCTACCAGGTGGTGGCGGTCGAATCGAGCGACCGGGGCATGATCGACCCCGCCGCGGTGGCGCGCCTCGCCGACGGCGAGACCGCCGCGATCATGGTCACCAACCCGAACACGCTCGGCCTGTTCGAGAAGGACATCGCGCGGATCGCCGCCGCGGTGCACGAGAAGGGCGGCCTCGTCTATCTCGACGGCGCCAACATGAACGCGCTGCTCGGCGTCGCCAAACCGGGGCACATGGGCGCCGACGTGCTGCAGTTCAACCTGCACAAGACGTTCTCGACGCCGCACGGCGGCGGCGGGCCGGGGGCCGGACCGATCGCGGTCAAGCAGGCGCTCGCCGACTATCTGCCGGTTCCGCGCGTGGCGCGCGCTGGCGACGGCTACACGCTGAGCGACGAGTTCCCCGAGTCGATCGGACGGATTCACGCCTTCCATGGAAACTTCGGCATGCTGGTGCGAGCCTACGCGTACCTCATCTCGCTCGGCGGCGACGGCATGCGGCGCGCCACGCAGATGGCGATCCTCAACGCCAACTACGTGAGGAAGAAGCTCGAGGACGTGCTCGAAATCGCTTACGACGAGCCCTGCCTCCACGAGTGCGTGTTCTCGGACTCGAAGCTCGAGCCGCTCGGCGTGAAGACGCTCGATTTCGCCAAGCGGCTGCTCGACTACGGCTTCTACGCCCCGACGATCTACTTCCCGTTGATCGTCAGCGGCGCGATCATGATCGAGCCGACCGAGTCGGAGACGCTCGAGACGCTCGACGAGTTCGTCGCCGCCGTGCGGGCGATCGTCGCCGAAGCGAAGGAGAATCCCGGGCGCGTGAAGAATGCGCCGTACACTACGCGCGTCTCGCGGCTCGACGAGGTGCGCGCTGCCCGCCAGCCGCGGCTACGCTGGAAGCCGTAAGGCCCGGGGCGACTCGCGCTCAGAGCAGCCCGGCGCCGAACACCCAGTGCGCTCCCGGCTGCAGCCGGCCGCTCTCGTCGCGGCCGTACCAAACCGAGGCGTTGAGCGCAAAGACGAAGTGGATGCGCCCGTCCTCGGCGACGGCCTGGGCGGGTGGGTTCTCGTCGAAGAAGATGTGGTCGTTCAACGTGCCGAGCAGCACGCGGTCGCTCGACAGGTTGCCGTTTCGTTGCTTGAGGTAGACCTCCATGCGCTTGCCGTCGCGGCTCATGACCGCCTCGACCTCGACATCGTCGCGCCCCTGCGGCACGCTGCCGGCGAGGAGCATCTGCTTGAACTCCATGCTGAAGCTCTGAAACACGCGCAACCCGACGCGGCGCACGAACGGAGCGAAGCGGTCGGCCTTGGTGTTGAGCAGCGTGAAGTTTCCCTGCTTGATGTCCGGCAGGTAGTCGGGCGTGCCGCGCTCGCCCGGGTTGGCCCACAGCTCCGGACGGCTGAGCGAGGCCAGATCGCGCTTGCCTCCCGACTCGGTTTTTGCGTCGTCGCCCGAATCGCCCTTGCGCAGCGCAGAGTCGCGCGCCAGCTCGGAGGGGCGCACGAAGAGGTCGCCCAGGCCGAGCGTCGGCGCGGTGTGCGTCGACGGATCGGCGCGCTGCGCCTCCGACTTGGCGAGCGCCGAGCCGCGATCCTTGCCCTGCGACTCGCCGCGCGCCTTGGACGGCGCCGGCTTGTCGGGGGGCTTCTCCTTGACGTTGACGTTGTCGGGCTTGGTTTGCGGAGGCTTGGCCGGTAGGGCGGGCTCGCCGCGCTTGACCATCTCCTCCACGGCGCGGCTGTCGCGATCGCTGAACAGGCGAGCCTGTTCGGGATTCTGCTCGGGGCTGTCGGGCGGGCTGACGATCTGGTTCTTGGGCGGCGGCACGGCCTCTTCCGGCGGTTGGGCGGGCGCCTTTTCGGCGAGCTTGGGGGAAGCCTGCTCGGCCGCGGCGCGATCAGGCTCGCGGATCTCCACCTCGAAGGGTAGGGCGGTGGGAGGCGACGCGCTCTTCCCGCCGATCGCGAACAGCAGCACGAACAACGCATGGAAAAGCGCCGACAGCGCGAGCGGGAGCAGCAGATGTCCCGGGCGACCGAACGAATCGTCCGTGACGCTGGCCATTTCGATGAGTCTAACCAAATCCCGACAAGGTGGCTAGGCCGCTCGAAGAACGGCCGGCCCCGCGCCAGGCGCTCGCTTGCAGGCTCGGCCGCTTGCCGGTACTGTCCAATCGACTGCCTCTGGATCCACGAAGATGTGAGAGGCGGTGCGTTTCGGTTGCGGCCGCTGAGCCACGGCACGGGGGGATCATGTTCGGATTGGGTCTTGGCGAGATGGTGATCATCCTGCTGATCGTCGTCGTGGTCTTCGGCGCCGGCAGGATCGGCGACATCGGCGGCGATCTCGGCCGCGCCATCCGTAACTTCCGCAAAGCTCTGAACGAGCCCGACGCCATCGACGTGACGCCGAAGCCAGACGACGCCAAGCAGGAAGAGGCGAAGAAGGAAGAAGCCGAGCCAAAGTGACCGGTCAGGGGACCGGCAGCGGAGGCAACGCCGCGGATGGCGAGAAGTCCGGACCGAGGCGGCCCTCTCCGCCTCTGTGGATTCAACGGGGCGCGCCGACCGGCTAAGTACCCAAGGGTACTAAGACAGCGACGATTGCGCCGAGACCACCCGGGTGGTGAACTCCTTCAGGCTCGGCGGCGGCATCAGAAACACCACGCTGAAGCCCGCCGACTCGCCGGGCCGGATCTCGAAACGCTTCGGCGGCTCGAGCCGCTGCAGCAGTGAGATCTCCTTGCTCGACAGGTCCTTGACGATCTTCAGCGACATGGCGTTACCGCAATAGATGCTCTTGGTCTCGATCGGCTTGCCCGCCGCGTCGTAAAGGGCGCTCTCGATCTGCACGCCCTTCAGCGGCTCGCTCGAGGTGTTCACCGCTCGGCCGGAGACGATGAACACCGCGCGATCATCCTTGATCTGCTGGTACGCTCCCGCGACGTCTTGTAGCTGGACCTTGGTCTGCAGCAGGTGATCCTGCGCCAGCACGTCGCCGACCAGCGGCACTCCGGCGAGCAGCTTCTCCGCGCGCGCCGGATGGTTCCGCAGGTTGAGCGCGAAGATCGCATAGGCGATCACCAGCACGCCGAGGAACACCAGATGGGGGCGCGTCGGGTTGTGAGCCTCTTCCGCCTGGATGCGCAGCTCGTCTTCGCCGCGCACGAACCTCGGCTCGTCCGCGGCTGGCTCCTCGTCCGCTTCGCTCGGGGAGTCGTGATGCCGCTCTTCCTCATCGTCCTGGAACGAGAAATCGCCGTCCTCGCGGGCCGCGAACGACTCCGCACGCGCGCGGGGAGTCGTTCGCGGCGGCTCGGGCTCGTCGGCGTCGTCGAATTCGCGGTCGGAATCGTCGGATTTCGAGAACGTGAACGACAGCGACCGGAGGTCGCGCCGTTCGGGCTGAAGGGGCTCTTCGCGCGCGGGTGCCGGGGGTGGTGGCGGCGGGCTCGTGCCGACGATCTCCGTCGGAGCCAACAACCCGCTTGCCGCCGGCTCGACGCCGGCCCCCTCCGCCTCGTAGGCGAAAACGTGGGCGCAGCGGGAGCACTTGAAGGTCTGGTCGTGCTCCAGCAGACCGGCTTCGACACGGTAGCGCGCTCTGCAGCGCGGGCATTCGACGATCACGGCGGCTGTTTCACCTCGCGGTGGATTGTAGGGAACGACGGAGAGATTTCAACCCGGGCCGCGTGAGGGCAGTGCCACGGCCGGGGTGGTGGGCGGGGAATCGAGGACGACAACACGCCCGGCCGTGAAGTCCGAGACGAAGATCTGGCCGTCGGCGGCGACGGCGATCCCCAGCGGCCGTCCGAGCGGCGCGCTGCCGGCCGTGCCGATCGATTGTTTGAGCTTGCCGAACGCTGCGTAGGCGTTCACGCGATGATTGAACGAGTCGGTGACCCACAGCGTGCCGCGCACCCACGCGAGATACGGCTCGGTTTGGAACTCCTGCCAGCCGTAAACGGGCCAGGTGTACGAGAGCTTTCCCTCGAGGTCGAACGCTTGCACGCGATGGTTACCGGTGTCGGCGACGTAAAGAGTCTTCGCCTGCGGGTCGATGGCCAGCCCGACCGGCTCGACCAATTTGCCGGGCTCGCCGCCTTCGCCACCGAACGAGAAGAGCTTCTGGCCGCCAGGATCGTAGGCGATCACCCGCTTGTTGCCGGTGTCGGCGACGAACACCGTGCCGCTCGGCGCGACGGCGACCGCGCGTGGCCCCCAGAAGCCGCCCTCCGTCTCTCGCCACGCGGTGACGAAGCGCCCTTGCGGGTCGAGCTTCTGGATTCGGTGGTTCCAGGTGTCGGCGACGTAGATCGAGCCGTCGGGCGCAACCGCCAAACCGCAGGGCTGCCGGAACTGCCTCGGGCCGTCGCCGGCATCCGGACCGCCCCATACGGCCAGCGGCGCGCCGGCCGGCGACAGCTTCTGCACGCGGTTGTTCTGGCTGTCGGCGACCAGCAGGTTGCCGTCGAGGTCGAGGGCGAGCCCGCGTGGGCCGGAGAACTGTCCCGACCCGCTGCCCGGCTCGCCGATCGTGCGCCCGGTGCCGGCCGCGGGCGGGGCGGCGTAATCGCGCGCCGGAGTCGCGGGACTGAGGTGCACGAGCGGCAGCGCGCGGTTCGGCGCGAGGTCGGTGGCGACCAGCAGAACGGCGTCCGTCGTGCCGGTCGGGTTCCATACGCGGCGCGCAATCAGGAAGCGCAGCAGATTGCCGAGCGTCATCTTGTCCCACTCGATCTGCCACCACCCGCGTACCGCGAAGCGCCTGGCGGTGTAGCGGTCGCCGAGATCCTTCTTGAGCCGCGTGGCCTCGCCGGGATCGACGATCAGGATCGGCGCGTTGGTCTCCTTCGGCAGCGAGTTCCAGCGCACCGGATAGTCGCGCAGGTACCAACTGAGCGGCCAGGTGGCGTCGCCGACCACCACCATCGAGGTCTGCTTGCCGGTGCCGAGCGTCCGGCCGACCGTCTCGATCTCGGCGAGCACGCCGGGGATGTCGTACGTCGACTGCACGTACACCAGCGGCTCGAAGTGCGCTGCCACCGGTTCCTCGGTGGTGCGCGGCGCGTTGTAGAGGTAGTTGGAGGCGACCAACGACCACGCCGCGAACGCGGCGAGCGGCGCGCACGCGAGCAGCCGCCGAGCGTCCTGCCGGGCGAGAAAGCAGGCGGCGAGCACCGCCTGCGGAACCAGCGCGGGCACGAGCAGCCACGGCACCTTTTCCTGCGCCCAGGCGTAGAGCGCGAAGGCGAGCACGGCCCACACCAGGAACAGCGCTTCGACGCGCGAGCGAGCCCCGGCGCGGAGCGACGTCGCGAGCATCGCCAACGCCGGGAGAAACACCAGCGCCTCGTAACCGACCTCCAGCGGCAGGTAGTACCACCACGCCCCGCCGATGCGCTTCACCTCGTGCTGCCCCCACCAGTAGCGCAGGGCGTGGGAGACCGCGTTCCATTCGCGCGGATGGGTGAGCAGTGACGTGTAGAGGACGAGCGCGATCGTCAGCGCCAGTACCACGGCGGTGGCGATCGGGATCCACGCGCGCCGCAGCCAATGGATCACGTCGCGGGCCCACTCGAGCGCGCGCGTGCGCGCTCCCGAGCGCGCGTCGGCGAGCGGCACCCATCCGACCATCCACAGCGCGTTGGCAAACACGAACGCGCTCAGATAAATGTCTTCTTTGGTGGCGGCGGCGAGGCCGATTGCGACGCCGGCGAAGTAGGCATGTCGGCGCCGGCCGCTGCGCAGGAAATGCAGGAACGCGACCAGCGCCGCCAGGGTAAAAAACGCGATCGGCACGTCGTGGCGGAGCGAGCGGGAGTAGTAACCGATGGTGGGTGAGAGGGTGAGGAGGAGGGCATAGGCGAGCGCTTCGCGCCGTCCGATCAACGCGCGGAGCGGCCAGGCGAGCGCGATGAGCCCGAGCCCGGTGACCACCGGCAGCATCCGCGCCGACACGTCCGAGGGTCCGAGCAGCCCTTGGAAGAGCGCGGTCAGGTAGTAGAGCGCGGGGCCGTGGTAGACGGGATCGTAGCGATAATCGGAGGGGCCGACCGTGAGGATGCGCCAGGAGTAGTAGGCGTGGATCGACTCGTCGTGGTGGAGCGGCCGCGCGCCGAGGCCATAGAGCCGAAGCCCGCAGGCGACGAGCAGGATCGACCCGTGGAGCAAATGCTCGAGACGAATTCGGCCGAGGACCGGCCGATCGAGATCGAAGCTCGTCTGCATTCGCAAACCTTCGGTTCTTAGATGCTGATTTCCGGCGAGTCAATTCGTCATTCATGACCTCGGTCGTCTTCCCCTGCTTCAACGAAGAACGGCGGATCGGGCCGACGCTCGAGCGATCCGTTGCCTTCCTCTCCGGTCGCGGAGAACCCTGGGAAGTGGTCGTGGTCGACGACGGTAGCCGGGACCGTACCAGTGACGTCGTGCGGGAGGCCTTCGGCTCGTGCGCATCCGTGCGCGTGCTGCGATACGAGACGAACCACGGCAAGGGATTCGCCGTCCGCGAGGGCGTGCTCGCCGCGCGCGGCGAGCTCGCGCTGTTCAGCGACGCCGACCTGTCGACGCCGATCGATGAGCTCGCCAAGTTCGAAGCCAAAGCGGCGGAGGGATTCGACGTGGTGGCGGCGAGCCGCGTGATCGCCGGTGCCCGCATCCTCACGCCGCAACCCGCCCTGCGCCGCCTCTCGGGGCTGGCGTTCCGCATGCTGGTGCGCGGTCTTGGTCTGAGCTCGCTCCACGACACGCAGTGCGGCTTCAAGTTGCTGCGCCGCGCCGCCGTCGAGCCGGTGCTGCGCGCGATCGAGACCGAGGGGTTCGCCTTCGACGTGGAGCTGCTCGCACGTGCCGAGCGCGCGGGCTTGCGGGTCGCGGAAGTCCCGGTGGACTGGAGCGATGCGCGAGGCAGCAAGGTCCGGCTCTACCCCGACGCGCTGCGCATGGCGGCTGACCTCATGCGCCTGCGCCTGCGGCTGTGGCTTGCGGCACGCTCGTAGAGCCAGCGCGATGGTACTAAGCTCATCGCGACTTCAGGGGCGGGCGGCTTTGACGGCGATGTTCAGATAGGTCGGCCGGTCGCCGCGCCGCTCGTTCAGCGAATCGACGGCGGCGAGCAGGTGGAGCAGCCACACCAGCGGCCGCGACCGCCGCTCCGCGGCCTCTTCGTAGCGGAAGCGGTCGACCGCCGCGTGGAACGAGCGCGGCAGCCAGCTCGACAGCAGCAGCGCTTTGCCGAGCCCGTAGAACAGGTGGTGGGCGAAGGGAATGCAGTAGTGGGTGAGGTGGCGGAGGTCCAGGACGTGGAACCCCGCGCGCTCCACGCGCGCCACCAGCTCGGCTTCGGTGTACAGGCGCACGTGATCCGCCCAGATTCCGCCGAGCCACAGCGGCTCCCGCGGCAGGTGGGTGTGGAACACCTTCTCGAGCAGCTTGTTGACGGGGTCCCACAGAAACGGGTAGTCGGCGTGCGGTACCGTGATCACGACGATGCCCCCGGGGCGCAGGACGCGGTGCGCTTCGCCGAGCGCCGAGAGATCGTCCTCCACGTGTTCCAAGACCTCGCTCAGGATCAGCTTGTCGAATCGCCCTGCCGCGAACGGAAGCCGGCACACGTCGCCGCGCACCAGCTCGACCCCGGTGCCGGCGAGCTCGCGTTTGCCCTGCTCGATCCACGTCGGACGATACTCGATGCCCGCCGCCCTGGCGCCGTCCACCAGCTCCGCCAGCGCGCGCAGGTAGAAACCGTGGCCGCAGCCCGCGTCGAGCACGCGGTCCCCCGCGCGAGGATCGAGGAAGTCGAAGACGGTGCGTACGCGGCGTCGGAACGCCATGTCGGCCTCGTTGCGAAGCACGGCCTCCAGGTCGAGCCTCGCTCGGGGTGCAGATCCCTGGGAGGTGGCGGGCATCGGAGCAGCGGACCTCCTAGCAATCCTCCCGGCGAGTGTCCATTTCGCCGTCTGCCGCGCGGGGGTGCTCGAGCGTGAGGCTGCTCGTCGCGCTCACCTACTATCATCCGCACTGGACCGGCCTCACCAAAGTGGCCCGGCGGGTGGCGGAGGGCATGGCTTCCCGCGGGCACCAGGTGACCGTGTTGACCTCGCGCCATCGCCAGGATCTCGCCGCTGAGGAGATGATTCGAGGCGTCCGCGTGATTCGCCTGCCGGTGGCAGCGCGCGTCAGCCGTGGGACGCTGATGCCGACCTTCCCGCTCGCCGCCCGGCGCCTGACGCGCGTGCACGACGTGGTGCAGATCCACACGCCGATGCTTGAGGCGCCGCTGTTGACGGCGCTGGCGCGAGCCGCTGGCGCTCGCTCCGTGATCACCCATCACGGCGACCTGGTGATGCCGCGGCGGCCGTTCGATCGACTCGTCGAGCGGATCGTCTCTGCCTTGCTGCGTAGCGCCTTTCGCGTCGCCGACCGCGCGATCGTCTATACCCGCGACTATCTCGACCACTCGCGCTTCCTCGCTCCCTTCGCCGACAAGTGCGTGCCGATCTGGCCGCCCGCGGAAGTTCCCCAGCCGGACCTCGAGGCCGTGGCCTGCTGGCGCTCGCAGCTCGGGCTCGACGGGCAACGGCTGGTCGGCTTCGCGGGCCGTTTCGTCGAGGAGAAGGGATTCGACTATCTGTTCGAAGCGGCGCCACGCTTGGTGAGGGAGCTGCCGGCCGCGCGCTTGGTCTACGCAGGCGACCGCAACGTCGCGTACGAAGCGTTCTTCGCGAAGTGCCGGCCGCTGCTCGCGCGGATCGAGCCCTACGTCGCTTTCCTCGGCTTGCTGCGCGATCCGCAGCAGCTCGCGAACTTCTACGCGATGTGCGACGTGCTGGCGGTGCCGAGCCGCACCGACAACCTTCCCCTGGTGGCGCTCGAGGCGGTGCTGTGCGGCACGCCGGTGGTGGTGGCCGACATCCCAGGCGCGCGCATGGCCGTGACGAACGGCGAGATGGGCCGGCTGGTGCGCCCCGGGGATCCCGCCGCGCTGGCCGAGGGCCTGTACGAGGTGCTGGTGAACCGCGCACGCTACGTGCGTCCGCGTGCCGAGATCGAATGCCGGTTCGACGTCGAGCGCTCGCTCGACGAGTACGAGCGCGTGCTCACCGGCCGTGACGAACCGACCACGAGTGCGTGGCGGTCGGCACGGAGATGATCCCGGCGACGCGCAGCGGCGACGGCTGGTCCGCGCGCGCCACCGCGCTCGTGGTCGGCGCGCTGCTGCTGGCCGCCGCGCTGCTCCGCCTGCAGGGTCTCGACTGGGACGAGGGCCAGCATCTCCATCCCGACGAGCGCTTTCTCACCATGGTGGAGACCGCGATCTCGCTGCCGCATTCGTTCGCCGAGTATCTCGACACCGCGCGCTCGCCGCTCAATCCTGCCAACCGCGGCTTCAAGTTCTTCGTCTACGGCACGCTGCCGTTGTTCCTGGTGCGCGCCCTCGGTCAGTGGCTCGGTCTTGCCGACTACGCCCACGTCCACTTGGTTGGCCGCGTGCTGTCGGCCACGTTCGACGTCGGCACCGTTGGGCTCACCTACTGGCTGGGAGCCGCGGTCGGTGGCCGGCGCGTTGGCGCGATCGCTTGCGCGCTCCTGGCGTTCAGCGTGACTTCGATCCAGAACGCTCACTTCTTCACGGTCGACAGCGCCGGGGCGTTCTTCGCGACGGCGGCGCTCTGTGCCCTGCTGCGCTTCGCGGATCGCGGGTCAGCCGGCGCGCAGATCCTGTTCGGCGCTTTTCTCGCTCTGGGCCTCGGCTGCCGCATCAACCTCGCCATTCTCGCAGGGATCTATCCTGTTGCGTTCCTCTACGCCTGGAGGATCCGCGGCGCCGCGCTCGGCAGGCTTGCTCTCGGCGCGCTCGGCGCCGCGCTCGCGGCGGCCTTGACGTTCCGGCTGGTCCAGCCCTACGCGTTTGCCGGGCCGGGCTTCTTCGGCCTGTCGATCGCACGCGACTTTTTCGCCAGCATGCGCGATGTGCGGGGTCTGGTCGCGGGGGAGGTCGACTATCCTCCGTCCGTGCAGTGGATCGGGCGCATACCGATTTTCTTTCCCGCCAAGAACCTACTTCTTTGGGGCATCGCGCCGGCGTGGGGGCTGGTCGCGCTGCTCGGGGCGATACGGGCACTGGCGCCGCGGCGACAGACAAGCCTGGAGAACGTCGGCATCGGTCGCATCGCGGTTCTCTGGGGCCTCGTGTTTTTCCTGTATCACGCCTGGCAGTTCGCCCCCACCGGCCGATACTTCCTGCCGGTCGTCCCGGTCCTGGCGCTCTGTGCCGCCCGGCAGCTCGGCGCCGGCGTCGATCGGCGCCGAGCGCTCGCCGCGTGGACGGTGGTGGCGCTGACCGCCGCATGGGCGCTGGCGTTCACCGCGATCTATCGCCGGCCGATGAGCCGCGTCGAAGCCTCGCGGTGGATCTACGCGAACGCCCCCGCGGGCTCGACGCTGGCGATCGAGCACTGGGACGACGGCCTGCCGCTCCCGGTCCGCGACGTACGCCGCGTTCCCTACCGGACGATCGAGCTCCGCCTCTACGACGAGGACACCGAGGCCAAGCGCCGCACGCTCGTCGACCAGCTCGCGCAGGCGGACTACGTCGTGCTGTCGAGCAACCGCCTCTACCGCTCGATTCCGCGCGCCCCGTGGCGTTATCCGCTGACGCGGCGCTATTACGCGCTGTTGTTCTCCGGAGCGCTCGGCTTCCGGCTCGAGCGCTCGTTCACTTCCTATCCCCGCCTCGGTCTCTGGGAGATCCCGGACGACGCCGCCGAGGAAGCGTTCACGGTCTACGACCACCCGCACGTGCTCATCTTCAAGAAGGCCGAGGAGTTCTCGCGGGAGAACGTGCAAAGCCAACGCCGCGTTGGCCGACGTGCGTGCCGGCGACGTCCTGGTCGTGGAACCGAATCGGTCCGCTGCCGGGATCGGCCGTTTCCAACCCGGCGATGATCCGCAGCAGAGTTGTCTTCCCCGAGCCCGATGGCCCCAGCAGCGCGACCAGTTCGCCGCCGCGCACTTTCAAGTTGACATCTGACAGGGCGACGTAACCGCCGAAGGTCTTGGACACACGGGACACCTCGATGCTCATAATGCCTCTCCGCGGTCTACCGCGTCCGTTAAAGCAACGCCTATTCGGGCGGGCAACCAGTTGGAATTTTCCGGATTTTCCACTTGCATCGGCAAACGTCAGCCGATATGATAAATAAGATAATTATGTTTATCATCGTAGTGGACATTGTACTCGACAGCAGAGTTTTTGCAAGCGGTTATCGTGCAAGCGGATGATTGAGACCCTGATTCAATCTCTATAGGAGCCAATTCCGATGAGTATCGCCACCGGAGAACTGGATGCCAACAAAAGCGGGGATATTAGCACCACCCAGCTTAATGCCATGCGCGCCAATGGAAGCAACCACGTCGCTGCCTCGCCGACGGCCTAGGCGACACCTCACCCGCGCGGCGGTGGAGCTGGCGAAAGGACTGGCGCACCGACCGCATGCTGCGCCGCCTGGAAGCGCTGATGTGCGTCGCCGATGCCACTGCATCCCTCGGTGATCACCGTGATCGGTGGATCGAACCCGCCGACGCGATCATGGCCATCGGTTCGGGCGGCAACTATGCCCTCGCCGCAGCGCGGGCGCTGCTGGCGGAGACACCCCTGTCGGCGCGCGACATCGTGGAGAAAAGCCTGCACATCGCCGGCGACATCTGCATCTACACCAACCACCATCTCACCATCGAGACCCTGGACGCCGCCTGAAGGCGTGCGCGTCCGGCGAGGAAGACCCATGTCCCAGATGACCCCGCGGGAAATCACCGAGGAACTGGACAAGCACATCATCGGCCAGCAGGCCGCCAAGCGCGCCGTGGCCATCGCCCTACGCAACCGCTGGCGCCGCCAGCAGGTGCCCCCGCCTCTGTCGCAGGAAATCACGCCCAAGAACATCCTCATGATCGGGCCCACCGGCGTGGGCAAGACCGAGATCGCCCGCCGCCTGGCCAAGCTGGCACGCGCGCCCTTCGTCAAGGTGGAGGCCACCAAATTCACCGAAGTGGGTTACGTCGGCCTCCATCGGCACTTTCCTGCAGCAATACTTCATCTATAGCGTTGAATGGGTGGAGCGCGGTCAACCAGGTGGGCATGCGCGCCAAGGAGTTCATGCAACTGGACTACCTGCCCGCCCGAGGTGCTGGAAAAATTCGCCGACCGGCTGGAGAAATCCTCTGAACCAGATCCGCAAAGGCGACAACGTCGTTGTCAAGCTGCACAAGAAATGGCCGGCGATGCTGCCGAAGCCTGAAAACAGGCATCCCTCACCATGATTTATATCGTCGAATTTCCAGACCAAGGCAGGGTCCGATCCTGGTTTGCCTTTGATACCGAGGATTTCGCGCGCAAGGTCT
>CAVPWJ010000023.1:0-6479 GCA_963708955.1 uncultured delta proteobacterium | reverse complement strand
GGCGCCGTATCGCCTCCGCCCGTGGGTGCCGAAGTTCGGCGTCGGCAGCGATCTCGGCGAAGTCATGCGCCGCACCTGGTCGGAAGTCGCCGCCAACGTTCCGCTCGTCTACGGGCTCGGCTACGTGAACGGCTTCGACAGTTTTCACCGCCGGTCCATGGTCGAGCTCTATCGGCAGCTCGCGGAGGAACCGTCGGCGGTAGACGTGCGGCTGCTTCGTGCTTTCGGTGTCCGCCATTGGATGGGAGCGGAACCGCTCGCCGATTCCGGGATCGAGCTCGAACGGACGGGAGGGGCGGGCCGGACGTGGATCTATCGGACGATCGATCCCGCGCCGCGGGTCTATCTCGCGCGCACGGTGAGATTCGTGGATGACGTTCGCGAGGCGCTGCTAGTGATGGGGAGCGAAACCTTCACGCCGGGGAAGGATGCCGTCGTGACGAGATCTTCGGCCGCAGCACCCAGGCGGCTCGCCGTCGGCGAGGCGCGGCTCGTGGACGACGAGCCCGAGCGGCTGGCGATCGACGTCGAAAGCGGCGGAAACGGCTTTTTGATCGTCAACGATTCCTTCTATCCGGGATGGACCGCCGACGTCGATGGTCGGCCCGAGAAGATCCTGCCGGCGAATGGGCTCGTGCGCGGCATCGAGATCCCACCCGGCTGCCACCGCGTGACCCTGCTCTACGCGCCGCGCTCGTTTCGGATCGGCGTCTGGGTCTCGCTGGCGAGCGTCGCCCTGGTCTGGCCGCTCGCTTGCTGGCTCACCCGTCGCTGAGCGGCTCGGACCTCAGTACGTCTCCGCTCCGGGTGTCGCTGGCCGCGATCACTCCCACCGGGAGCTCGAGGACGGCGTGGGCCCCCCGGCCCCCGAAGGCGATCCGCCAGGGCCGGAGACCCTCGGTCGCGCGGGTCACCGCTCCGCGATGATCGACGAATACCGCATCGATCGCGAAGCGCATGAAGAACATGTGGATGCTCGAACAAGGCTCGATCCACAACCCTTCGCCTTCGGCGAGCGATCGGCGATCGAGAAGGCCGATCGTCCGAGCACCGAGCGACAGCGCCTTCTCGATCCGGGAGCCGAGAAGGCGTCCGGTGCGCTGATTGACGACCCGGATGAGGTGCTGATCGTCGTTCACGGTGTGACGAATCGGATACGAGCGTAGTCGGAAGGATACGTAGCCAATCGGTGCCCGAGACACAAGGTCTTGAATTCATTGAAAATGTTTACCTCCAGCGCATGGCATGGCCCCTGCAATATCTTCATCTCGACTCTCGCGTCCTTTTCACTCGGGCCCAAGGGCCCGCACGCCAACGGGGGAATTCTACGATGCGCTTCATGGCTACCGCACTGCGTAACCGCAAGGGACAGGGCATGACGGAATACATCATCATTGTCGTGCTCATCGCACTGATCGTTCTCTTCGCCATCAATAAGTTCGGCCGGCAGGTCTTCAACACCACGCAGAACATGACCACGACCGTCGGCGAGCAGGTCGTGATCACCGACCTAACGAACTAGTCACACCGACTTCGCTTGCTTCCGCGGGCGCGTCGAGCGCATGCTCTGCGCGCCCGCGATGACTGGGTTCGCCCAACTGGCGGCAAACCACGTGCTTGGTCCGCAAGGTGGCTTAGTGGAACACGCTCGAAAACGCGCCGGGAAGCAGCCGCGGATCGCCGGTCAGGCGATGACCGAGTTTATCATCACATTCGGTCTCGGCTTCTTCATGATCCTCGGCATCATCCAGATGGCGCTGGTCTACAACGCGCACAGCATGTTGAAGCTGGCGGCGTTCAACGCTGCGCGCGCGGTGATCGTATCGCGGCCGGACAAGATCGAGACGGCAGCGAAGCTCGACGACATGCGAGCCGATGCCCAGCTCGAGGCCTGGTTCACGATCTTGCCGGTCATTCCGTGGATTCAGGGGAGGATGAGTGGCGGCGGAGCGCTGGGGCTGGGCAAGAATCTGCAGCTGTTTCATGACGTGGTGAAAACCGCGCCCTCGAATGCGATCGCGCGGCGGGGCGCGATTCAAGCCGGGCTCAACGTCCTCGGCGGAAATTTCGCCGCTCGAGCAGCGCGTATCGCCAGCGAGTTCAGCGAGCTCAAGGTGACCTTCTACCAGGCGGACAAGCAGTTGACCCAAGCCAATCTTCTCACCGACGACTTCGCGCCGACGCCGCAGCAATTCGACGATCGGACCAAAGCGCGCGAGAACCTCGTCCGCGTGGTCGTACGATGGGACTTTCCGCTGTTGATTCCGTTCGTCGACCGCGTGATCTTCGTCGCTTCCGGACAAGGCAGCACGGCCGGCAACAAGCCCGCCTGGGCGGTCGGCACTCACCTCTACCAAGGCCGGACCGAGCCCTTTCGCATCCCGCTCTTCGCCTCCTACGTCATGCGAATGCAGTGGGACGTGGGCTCGTGAGCGGACGGCGATGAGCACCCCACGAAGAGTTGGGCAGCGTGGTCAGATCCTGATCATGTTCCTCGTCTTCTTGATTCCGATGACGATGATCACGCTGTCCGTCTACAACGTCGGCGTGGCGGCTTCGGAGAGGATGAAGCTGCAGAATGCCGCCGACAACGCGGCGTATTCCGCGGCGACGTACGAAGCTCGCTACATGAACCTGACGGCGTACATCAACCGCGCGATGATCGCGAACTACGACACGACGGCGCTGCTCGTCGGCGTCTGGTCGTTTCTCGACGCCTTCGACGGCTTCATCTATCTGGCGCATTTCGTCATCCAGAAGATTCCGATCATCAATGCCCTCGATGCGGTGCTCGCGCCGTTGCACTTCGGCATCCACACGGCCGACGACGCGGTGTCGCAAGTCGTCGGCGGCAACAGCAGCGGCTCGCAACGGCGCCTTGCGTTCGCCATCGAGCAATACACCCGGCTGCTCAGCTTCGCGCAGGAAGGTCTCTACGTGGCCGCGCAGCTCGGCCGCCCCGGGCTCGTCCGCGCGGTCGCGCGCGGGGTCGATCCGGGCGCCGAAGTCTTCGAGGGATCGGAGCTCGCCTTCAACATCACGAGCCTCGACGGCTACCGGAAGTGGCAGGGCGACACGGCATTCACCAGCAGCGAGCTGGCCGACAAAGACGACGGTCTGCGCCTGACGATCGAGCGCTCGTTGAATGATCTGTCGAACGGCGGCAGCTTTCGCGACCTCCGGAACTTCCCGATCATCGGCCAGATCATAGGTGCTCTAAATATGATTCCCTGTCTTGACTTCAATATCGGCCCGCACGGATTCAACGGGCCGGGCTTCGACCACGTGAACGGTTTCGATGGGCCCAGTAGTGCTGCCGAGAACAACCCCGACGGAGACGCGGTGCGGATCGTCGAGGACAAGCGCATCTATCAGCTCGACGAGAGTAACTTCAAAGTCGATTTCGATTGCCTGGTGAGCTTCAACATCATCGACATCGGCCATAAGAGCGACGACCGATTCAACTTGCCGAACGCGGCCAACCTCTCCGTGCCGCACGTTTTCGATACCAACGATGGCGGCGGCCAAGGCCACTCGAAAGATTTCATCGAGCCGAACGTCGGCAGCTGCAACGACTCCTCGGGTAGCGTCAATGCCGGCGGCGGCGCCCCGCCTTCCCCGGAAATGGTCAAGCTCGGCCAGAATTGCCAGAACAACGTCAACGTGAGGTTTGTCGGCTTCGACAAGCAAGTGCAGACGAACCCCCCGGAGAGCGATCCGGACAAGCAGACGTTCATCAGCTGCTCGGTCGTCGAGAACGAGCTGGAAAAGAGCAAGCCCAGCTCGACGGGCAACTTCAGCCAGGGTGATTGTGCGACCGTCTACAACTTCGAGACGAAACTTCAGGAAGTGAAGTACACGACGTTCGTGCAGCACAAATTCAAGAGCGGCGGCTCCGACGCGTACTTGCTCGGCCAACGCGTGGCCGGGCCGGGCATCTTCGTCTACTTGCGCAAGCAAGGTGGCCTGCTTCCGCTCGCCAGGGGTCTCGGCCTCGACAAGCTGACCGGGGGCTTCAACGACATCGAGGTGCGGTCGTTCGGTCGTGCGTATTACCAGCAGCGCCCCGATCGGTCCGGCGAGGAAGAGTCGTTCTCGAACCCCTTCTGGGTCGGCCGGCTGGAGACGCCGTTCAAGGGCACCGATGAGTAAGCGCTGCCGTCGAGCCGGATCCCGGATGCGCGCCGCGCTCTGCAGTCAGGTCGGCCAGTCGATCACCGAGACCGTGATCTTCCTCCCGGTCCTGCTGATCCTCTTTCTCGGCATCACCTACCTGAAGGAACTGACCGATGCGCGGGCGCGCGCCGTCGAGGCGGCGCGTTACGTCACCTGGGAAGGCGTCTGGTACGTCCGCGGCCTGTACCGCAATGGCAACGGTGGTCAAATCAAGGACACCGCCACGCTCACCCAGGAGCTCAAGAAAATCGGGCTCGGTCGTAACCTGATCGACGTCAAGGCGAACATGAGCCGGTCGCTCGGCAGCTTCGTCGGCACTTTCGACGGTGGAGCCTCCACGTTCTCCCCGAAGTTCTTACCGCCACTGAATCCGGCGCTACAGGTCGCGGGCTTCGCCGGTGCCATTCCCGGCGAGATCAGCAATCTGGTGAGCTTGGCGGGGCCGGTCGCCTACGCGCTCCACGACTTCGTGGGGCGGCAGACACTGTGGGACGGAGACCGGACGAATTCGAATGATGGCGAAATCCAGAACACGATCTACACGGCCAAGGTGACCTATGGGTTTCAGGGTGCCGGTCTCTTCAGGGGGATCCCGCGAATCAACATCGTTCAGTTCTCGAGCATCGTCAGTCACCCCTACAACCTCGAACGGGCGGATGAGCGACCCCAGGGTGGGGAAAGCACCGACGACGCGAAGAAGAGGGCCAACCAGACGGAATACGACGACATGTTCGGACCGGCGGGGACGCTCGACTGCACGACGGGCGCTGGTCACATCTTCGACCTCTGGCTCTTCCCGACCGGGCCGCTCGGTAGCGACTCGGTTTCGGGGGCTCTATCGGCTGGCCTCTCGACCGTGAAGTGCGTCATCGCCGACATCGGCAAAATCGTCGACTTCATTCCGCTTGCCGATCTCGGGTTCAAGCAGCCCGACGGAACACTCAAATCATATCCGGAGCTGGAGATCCAAGACCCATGAGCGAGAGCTATGGTACGGCGGTCCCTCGGGTGCGGTTCCCACTGTGGTTCCGGGCAGCGGTCGTCGCGCTGTTCGCGAGCCTGTGGATCCCGTATTTCCTCGTCCGCGGCGGCGGCGGCGCGCCGCCGGCATTCGCCCGCTCGGTCTTCGAGCGCTTCGATCGACGGATTGCCCCGGTGCTGAATACCCAGGCGGCGATGCCGCGGACGCTTCGCGGCGAGCCCACGCACGGCGCCTACTACATGAATGGTATGCTCGTGCAATTTCAGATGGCTCGCGCTCCGGTCAGCGCGGAGGAAGTCGTAAAGAAGTTCGAAGCGGGATTCAAGAAAACCGGTTACCTGACGCGGCGCATTCTCGTGCAGGGACAGCCGACGCTCGTCGGCTTACACCCGAAGACCGCGATGATGCTCACGGTGCGACCCGGCCGCGATGCGACCGGTCAGACCATCGTCCGGCTCGCGCAACAGGACCTCTCGATGCTGAGGCCCGACTTTCGCGCCGAGATCTCGGGAATCCCGACCTATCCGGGCGCCGAGGGAACCCTCCTCGTCCAGGCGGCCAAAGGGCCGCCGTCGCAGAGCCTCACGTTCTCGCTGCAAACCCTGCCGTCGACGGTCGCCGACTACTACCGGCGCGAAATGGCAAATCTCGGCTGGGAGTGGCAGGCGATACCGCTCGATGGTGCCGCGAACCTCACGGTCCTGCAATTCCGCAAGCACGGCGCGGAGTGCTCGATCCTCCTCATCTCGGATCCGCATGCCTTCGGCACGTTCGTGATGCTCACCAAGACGGGCGACGAGGACGCATAGGAGAACAAGATGCGCTGGTGGGCGATTCGCTTGGCAATCTCGAAACAGATGTCTTATGGTTCCTCGTCGCGTTGGCGGGAAGCGCGCGAGGTCATGCGAATGCTGGCGAGTGAGAAGGGACAGGCGATGACGGAGTACATCATCGTCTTTTGCCTAGCCGTCATCCCGTTGGCGGCGTTCATCACGCCGCTGCGCATCGCGATTCACAACTATCTGCAAGGAATCTACTTCATCATCAGTCTGCCGCTCTTTTGATCGGGTTGGGGGGAAGGTCATGCAGAGTCGAACGCCGATTATCGTCGCGCTGCTCGTCGGTTTGGCGGCCGCGTTTGCCACCAGTCTCTACGTCGACCAAATCCGCCAAAGGGCACAGCCGGACATGACTCTGGTGATGATTGCGATGCGCGACCTGGCGCCGGGTGCGACGCTCGAGGCTCGCGACGTTGACAAGGCTGAGCGCGACACGCGCTCGCTACCGAAGCTCGCGATCCGCTGGGACGAGCATAACCTCT
>CAVPWJ010000022.1:0-16562 GCA_963708955.1 uncultured delta proteobacterium | reverse complement strand
CGACCCGCAGCAGCGGGCGGTCTTCTGGGGCGAGCCCGGCGGCTGCAGCTTCTTCTATCTGCAAGACCCGCAGGTCGAGGGCCAGGTCGATCGCCTGCGCGTGACCGCCCGCGGCGAAGCGCGGCTCGGCACCGAGCTCGGCGACGGCTGCCTCTCGCCGATCACCTGGAGCGGCGTTCTCGAGCTCTTCGAGCAGCCGCGGCTCGACGGCTGGCAGCTCCGCTTCGAGGTGGTGGATTCCAACCTCTACGACCAGCAGCGCGAGAAGACGCTGCTGGTCGGACAGCTCTGGGATCGCATCAAGGAGAGCGTGCAACCGCGCTTCGCCGCGGTGACGATCGACCTCGAGCAGCCGTTCCGCGAGCTCCGCGAGTTTCTGCCGACCGTCGTTGCGCCGGACCAGGCGGACGATGCGCGGGCCGCGCTCGACTCGCTGCGCCCGGTGTCGGTGCGGGCGCTGCCGAAGGGGATCGTCGTCGAGGCCGCGATGGAGGTGGCCGAGGCGCCGAGCGCGCCGGTCCCGGCGGCCCCCGAGCCGCCGCTCACCGACGCGGAGATCGAGGTGTTTTCGGCCCGCGCCAACCGCTGGGACGCGTTCGTCACGTTCGTCATCAAGACGCTCGGCGCGAAGACCCTGAGCCGAGCGGCGCATCAAGCGCTGCTCGAGACGCTGCTCGATGCGCGCTACCAGATCCTCGGCGCGCTGGAGGGGCCACCGCGTCGCGAGGATCCGGTGCGTGAGCTCTTCCTCAAGAGCTGGGACCGGCTGCGCCCGGTGGCCGACGACATCTCGCGCGGCCTCCCCGGCGCGGAAGCGACGCACGTGCTCACGTTCCTCGCCGCGGGGGACGCCCTGCGGGCGCTCGATCAGGTCGGCCCGGCGCTCGGCGTCGAGATCTCCGAAGACGGCCTGCGGCGCATGGCTCGGATGATCGCGCCGACCTCCACGGAGGATCCGCTGCGGTACGGCCCCGACCTCGACCCGGCGCTTCGTCAGTTCATGGGCTTCGGCTCGCCGATCGCCGGCGCCGTGCCCATGCTCGAGCCCGAGCCGACCAGCGAGTCGATGTCCGCGCCGACCGCGCCCACGCCGCGGCCGACTCCCGGCGAGCCCGCTCCGACGAGCGTCGCGCCGACACCGACCGGCTGGCTGCTCTGGCGATGGCTCGCGCCGGCCGATGCCTGGGCCGGGCCGACGGTCGATCACGCCTCCGCTTGGAAGGGCTGGGTCGTCGAGCAGGAGCCGGACGTCGCCGTGTATCTGAGGCGCGTTCGGCATCTCCTCTCGGCGGTCTCGGAGGCGGTCATCGGTGGCGAGAAGCGGCCCCCCGGCGACGCCGATCTCTTCCGCAAGCTCGTGCCGGTGGCCGCTTGGCAGGAGAGCTGTTGGCGGCAGTTCTACGTCAAGGGCGGCCGGGTCACCTACCTGCGCTCTCCGCAGGCATCGGTCGGGATGCTGCAGGTGAACGAGCGGGTGTGGCGCGGCTTCTACGAGGTCGAAAAGCTGCGCTGGGACGTCGCCTACAACGTCGAGGCTGGATCCGAGGTGCTGCTCCACTACCTCGACCTGGCGGGCGACGCTCGCCCCGACCGCCGCCACCCGGGGACGCCCGCCGAGCACGCGCGCGTGGTCTACGCCGCATACAACGGCGGACCCGCTCAGATGCGCCGCTATCTCGATCCCAAAACGCGCGGCAAGGCGCTCACGCGCGTGATCGACCAGCTCTTCGGAGCGAAGTTCTCGACCTCGGCAGAGGGGATGGAGAGCGGGGTGGCGAGTTGCCTCGGCGCTAGCTGAGCGTTTCGGCCCGGGCGACTACGACGGCAGGCTTTCGAGACCGTTCCCCATCGTCTCGTCGAGCGCCCGGTTGCCGAGACGACGGTCGGCGGCGTCGACCAAACGGTCCAGCCCGTCGCCGCGCAGCGCGCTCACCGCCACGCCGTCGTGGCGGCGGCAGAGGCTCGCGATCTCGTCAGCGCCATTCTGCAGCCGGTCGACCTTGTTGAAGACCACGAGCTTGGCAATGCGATCGAGATCGAGCTCGTGCAGGATCGAGTCGACGGCCTGCATGCGCTCGTCGAGCCGCGGGTCCGAGACGTCGACGACGTGCAACAGGAGGTCGGCGCCCTCGAGCTCTTCGAGCGTGGCGCGGAAGGCCGCCGTCAGGTCGGCCGGCAGGTCGCGGATGAAGCCCACGGTGTCGGTGATGATCACCTCGCGATCGCGGGGAAAGCGCAGGCGCCGGCTCGCCGGATCGAGGGTGGCGAACAGCCGGTCGTCGGCGTACGCCGGCGTGCCGGTCAGCGCGGAGAGCAGCGTGCTCTTGCCGGCGTTGGTGTAGCCGACGATGCTCACCACCGGCAGGCCGCGGCGGCCACGCTGCTTGCGCCGCATCGAACGGCTCACCGCGATTGCCTCGAGCTCGCGCTCGAGGCGGTGGATGCGCTCGCGCAGGCGGCGGCGGTCCTCCTCGAGCTTGGTCTCGCCGGGCCCGCGCCCGCCGATGCCGCCCGCGAGCCGGCTCATCGCGTCGCCCTTGCCGCGCAGGCGCGGCAGCCGGTAGCGGAGTTGCGCCAGCTCGACCTGGATCTTGCCGTCGCGGCTCTTCGCGCGCTGCGCGAAGATGTCGAGGATCAACTGCGCACGGTCGAGCACCTTGAGCTCGGTGGCCTCGGCGATGGTGTTGAGCTGCGCGGGCGACAAGTCTTGCGCGAAGACGATCAGCTCGGCGCCGACCTGCAGGCAGCGCAGGTTCAGCTCCTCGAGCTTGCCGCGGCCGATCAGCGTGCGCGGGTCCTGGCGCTTGCGGGTCTGCAGAATCGCGTCGAGCACGGTGACGCCGGCCGTGCGCGCAAGCTCCTTCAGCTCTTCGAGCGCCTCCTCGGCCTCTCTCCGCGAACCGGCCGCCACGCTGACCAGCACCGCGCGATTCTTTCCTCCCGCCGCCGCGCGCAGACCGGCCGAACGCGCCCGCTCGGCCTCGAGCGAGGTCACCAGCTCTTGGAAATCGAGGTCGAGATCGTGCACGCGTACCGGCGCGAGGGTCTGCCACAGCGGGCGGTCGTCGATCGGTCGATCGGGGCGATCCGGCACGACGTGCGCGAGGTGGACGAGGCCCGGCAGGCCGCCCTCCTCGACGCCAACCGCGGCGACGAGGTCGAGGCGCAGCATCGCCAGGTCGACGAGATCGTCGTGGGTGAGCGGCTCGCCGCGCAGATGGGTGTGCACGAGCCGCAGGCCGCGCAAGCGCCCGAGGCCGGCGCGCTGGCGTCCGACGTCGGGCAGCGTGAGCTTGCCGGCATCGCCGACGATCACGAACTCGATCTGGCCGCGGCGGTTGATCAGCGTGCCGACCTGCCGGCCGATCGCCGCCGAGGTTTCGGTAAGCGCCCGCGCGAGCTCCGGGCTCGTCACCCGGTCGGGCGGAACACGGCGCCGATAGAGCCTCTCGAGGGCCGCGATCTCGCTTGGCGCGAGACCGAAAATGTTGCCGTGAACCACCCGGCTGCCATGAGACCGCGGATTCGCCGCCGCCGCAAGAGCCCCCCTGGCGAGAGCTCACCGAAACGCTTAACGTTCGGCGCAGCCGCCGGCCGCGAGGTGCGGACGATGATCGATCTCTACTACTGGCCGACTCCCACCGGATGGAAGATCACGATTCTCTGCGAAGAGGCGGAGATTCCTTACCGCGTGATCCCGGTGGACATCTCGGCCGGCGAGCAGTTCGCGCCGGACTTCCTGAAGATCAGCCCGATGAACGACCGAGAATGAGGAGCGCGGGATGCAGGACGGTATTCTTCTCGGAGCGGTCGCCTACGACCCCAAGGTAGTGACCATCTGGGACGGCTTTCAGCGCTGGTTCGCGAAGCGCGGTCTCGAGCTCGACTACCTGCTCTACTCGAGCTACGAGCGGCAGGTGACGGGCCTCTTCGCCGGCCACTTCCACGTCGCGTGGAATTCGCCGCTCGCCTGGCTCGAGGCGGAGCGCGCCGCGCGCGCCGCGGGGCGCAAGGCCGAGGCGATCGCCATGCGCGACAGCGATCGCGACCTCACCTCGGTGATCGTCGTTCGCGCCGACTCGCCGATCCGCGACGTCGGCGACCTGCGCGGCAGGACCGTCGCCGTTGGCGCCAGCGACTCGCCGCAGGCGACGTTGATCCCGCTCCTCCACCTCGCCGAGCAGGGGCTGGTGCCCGAGCGCGACTTCCGGGTGCTCTGTTTCGACGTGCTGGTCGGCAAGCACGGCGATCACATCGGCGGCGAGCGCGACGCCGCCAAGAGCCTCGCCGCCGGCGAGGTGGACGCGGCCTGCATGATCGACGGGAACCATCTGACGTTCAGTCGCGAGGGCACGCTCCCCGCCGGCACGACGCGCATCCTCGCCCGCACGGGCAGCTACGATCACTGCAACTTCACCGTGCTCGACGATGCGCCGCGCGCGGCCGTCGCCCGCTTTCGCGAGCTGCTGCTGACGATGTCGTACGACGATCCCGAAGCGCGGCCCTTGCTCGATCTCGAAGGGCTCAAGCAGTGGAAGCCTGGTCGCATCGAGAAGTACGCGCTCCTCGAGCGGGCGATCGACCGCTTTGGCACCATCGACGGCTTCCTGGCGTCGATGGGGAAGCGCTACGGGTAGCGACCGATGGTCGACCTCGACCGCGCCTCGACTCTCGACCTCGGCGCTCTCGGTCTCGATCGCGGCGGGCAGGTGCTCCTCAATCGCGCGCTGCGTGCCCTGCCGGTCGGCGGCTGTTTGCGGGTGCGCGGAGCTTCTGCCGAGCTTGCGGTCCATCTCGGCGCCTGGTGCCGCGTGCAAGGGCATCCGATGGAATGGAGTGACGACCGCGGCGAGGCGGTGGTCGTCCGCGGCGCCGCCGAGGAAGGGCGGTGGCGCGGAGCGGAGCGGGCAGGGGGCGTGGATCCCTTGCGGCCCGGCGCGGTTGCCGATCATCCGTCGCCGCGCTGGGGCCTCGCCGCGCGCGGCGCCCGCATCGAGGCGGGCGCCCCGGAATTTCACTTCCGGCTCAACGACAAAGCCATGGTGTGGAGCGACGACGCGGGACGGATCTACGCCCAGGCAGCGGCCGCGCAGTGGGACCCGGCGACCGCCATCCCTTGGAACGCGCCCATCACCCATGCCGACGAGGTCGAGGACGCCGTCGTGCAGGTGATGACGTATCTGGTCGAGAACGAGACGGCCGCGCTCCTCGTCCCCGCCCGTTTCCTCGCCGAGATCCATCCGCACTTTCGCGAGGTGATGCAGCTCCTCGCCGTTCAAGTCGCCGACGAGGCGCGACACATCGAGGTGTTCACCCGTCGCGCGTTGCTTCGCCGAAGCCAGCTCGGGTCGTCGAGCGCGGGCGGCCAGGCATCTCTCAAGACGCTCGTCGACGAGCCCGACTTCGCGCTCGCGTCGTTCCTACTCTCCGTGCTCGGCGAGGGGAGCTTCCTCTCGCTCCTCTGGTTCCTGCGCGATCACGCTCCCGATCCGGTCACACGCACGGTCGCCCGGCTCGCCGCGCAAGATGAAGCGCGACACGTGGCATTCGGCCTCGCTCACCTCGAGCGGAGCGTCGGCGTCGATCCGGCGCTGCGGGCGCGGCTCGCCGCGGCGATCGAACGCCGGTGGCAGAGCCTGCGTACGACCGCCGGCCTCAACGAGGAGGTCTTCGACAGTCTCGTCATTCTCGCCGCCGGCTCCTTCGAGCCCGCGGCCATCGGCGCCGGCTTCGATCGCGTCGCAGCCCTACAGAGAGACATGGACCAAAGCCGGCAGCGCCGGCTCCGGAGACTGGGCTTCTCGCCCGAGGACGCCGCGGCGCTCTCGTCCTTGCACACGAGGAACTTCATGTAGTCGCTTCCCGCGCCGTTCGAAGCCGCGTAACCTCTCGTCTGCTTGCGGGTTCACGGTCTCTCCCGTGCTGCAGGGATTGCGTGTTCCCCGGGGAGATCACCTTGAAAAACAGCGACTTCGCTGATACCCGCATCATCGGCCGGAATGGCGGAACTGGTAGACGCGCCGGACTCAAAATCCGGTGGGGGCAACCCCGTGTCGGTTCGAGTCCGACTCCCGGCACTCCACGAGATCAACGAGTTGCTTCGCCGGCCCGCCCGGATCGTGCCGCCGATCGCGTGCGCCGTACCCGCTCCCCCCCACTCCCCCCCACTCCCCCCGCGTGCTCCGTCGCATGCTATGGCACTCGCTGGTGAACTCGGATGAACCATAGCGAAATCGTCAGTTTCCTCTGGGGTGTCGCGGACCTCATTCGCGACACCTTCAAGCGCGGCAAGTACCAAGACGTGATTCTTCCGCTCACCGTACTGCGGCGGCTCGACTGCGTGCTCGCGGCCAAGAAGGTGAAGGTTCTAGAGACTCAGGCCAGGTTCAAGGGCAAGCTCGAGAACCTGGAGCCGCAGCTGCGCGCGGCGTCCGGCTTCGCCTTCTACAACACGTCGCAATACGACTTCGAGAAGCTTCTCGTCGATGCGCCAGACCTGGCGGTGAACCTGCGCAAATACATCGCTGGCTTCAGCCCGAACATGCGCGAGGTGCTGGAGAAGTTCGACTTCGACAACACGATCAGCAAGCTCGACGAGGCGAGGCTGCTCTTCCAGGTGCTGGAGCGTTTCAAGAACGTCGAGCTGCACCCGGACCAGATCGACAACCCGACGATGGGTACGATCTTCGAGGAGCTGATCCGGAAGTTCAACGAGGCGCTGAACGAGAATCCGGGCGAGCACTTCACTCCGCGAGATGTCGTGCATCTGATGGTGGATCTCATGCTCGCCGGTGACGAGAAGGAGATCCGCGCCAAGAAGGCGATTCGCACCGTCTACGACCCGTGCTGCGGCTCCGGTGGCATGCTGATGATCACCAAGGAGCACATCACCGTCGGCCTTCGGAAGAACGGCGGTCTACTTCGCCCCGCGATCAACACGGACGCTGAGATTCATCTCTTCGGCCAGGAAGTGAACCCCGAGACCTGGGCCGTCTCGAAGTCCGACCTGTTCATGAAGGACCCGACCGGCCGCGACGCCGACAACATCGCGTACGGGAGCACCCTGTCCAACGACCGCCACGCAGCGCAGACGTTCGACTACCTCATTGCCAATCCGCCTTACGGAAAGGACTGGAAGCGCGATGAGGACGCCGTGCGCGCCGAGCACGAGCGCGGCGCCGCGGGCCGCTTCGCCCCGGGACTTCCGCGGATCAGCGACGGCCAGCTGCTCTTCCTGCTGCACATGCTCGCGCACGCCAAGGAGCCGAAGGAGGGTGGCTCGCGCATCGCCATCATCATGAACGGCTCGCCGCTCTTCACGGGCGATGCCGGCAGCGGCGAGAGCGAGATCCGCCGCTTCATCTTGGAGAACGACCTGCTGGAAGCGCTGATCGCGCTCCCCGAGCAGCTCTTCTACAACACGGGAATCGCGACCTACGTGTGGGCCGTAACGAACCGCAAGGCGCCGGCGCGGAAGGGCAAGGTTCAGCTCATCGACGCCACCTCGTTCTGGGTCCCGATGCGCAAGAGCCTCGGTGACAAGCGGCGCGAGATCCCCCTCGATCGTTCGCAGGACATTCTGCGGATCCTGTCCGATTTCAAGGACGGCGAGACGCGGAAGGTGGCGAAGGACGGAAAAGAAGAGGACGTCGTCGTCAGCCGCATCTTCCCGACCTCCCACTTCGGCTTCCGCAAGATCACAGTCGAACGACCACTCCGGCTCAACTTCCAGGCGAGCGCGGAGCGCATCGCCCGCCTCGAAGAGGAGAAGGGCTTCCAGGCGCTGGCGCAGTCGAAGAAGAAGGGCGCCGCGGGCGCGAAGGAGCAGGCCGAGGGGCGCGCATTGCAGGAGGCGATCCGCAAGCTCGTGCGCGCGCTGCCCGGCACGCTCGTCAAGGACCGCGACGAGCTCGAGCGCCTGCTCGATGCCGCCGCGAAGAAGGCCGGCGTAAAGCTCCCAGCGCCGGTGCGGAAGGCCATCCTCTCCGCTCTTTCCGAACGCGACGAGGCCGCCGCCATCTGCCGCGACAAAGACGGCAACCCCGAGCCGGATCCGGAGCTGCGCGACACGGAGAGCGTACCGCTCGCCGAGCGCGTCGAGGTTTTCTTCGAGCGCGAGGTCCGGCCGCATGTATCCGACGCGTGGATCGACACGGCCAAGCGCGACCCCAAAGACGGTCAGGTGGGCCTCGTAGGCTACGAGATCAACTTCAACCGCTACTTCTACCGCTACACCCCGCCGCGCGCGCTGGAGGAGATCGAGGGCGAAATCCGGGGCATCGAGCAGGACATCCTGCGGATGCTGGCCGAGGTCACCGGGAGCGCTGTCGGCAAGTAGGTGCAGGTGGTGGCGAACTGTCGGCACTTGTTCGCAAGTGCCGACGTTTCGTTACCGCGCATTTCGTGGCGAACCGTTGACAGTTATAAATAAATGTATACATTTCGCCACATGCTAGCCGCCGATCCCGCCGAGCGCCTGCTTCGCCTCACCCGCCGCCGGGGCTCGATCACGCGGCGCGAGGTGGTCGACGCGGGGATCCACACGCACACGCTGAGCCGCCTGGTCCAGGCGGGCGCGCTCGAACGCGTCTCGCGGGGCCGCTATCGCCTGTCGGGCGCGCCGATCACCGAGCATCACAGCCTCGCGCTCGTCGCCGCGGCCGCTCCGAAAGCGGTGGTGTGCCTGCTTTCAGCGCTGAGCTTTCATCAGATCGGCACGCAGCTTCCGCACGAAGTGTGGATCGCGGTCGACCGGCGAACCCGCGCGCCGGCGCTGTCGTGGCCGAAGCTGCGCGTGCTTCGCTTCGGCGGCAAGGCGCTGATCGAGGGCGTCGAAATGCACCGCATCGAGGGCGAGCAGGTGCGGGTGTACGGCGTGCCGAAGACCCTCGCCGACGTCTTCAAGTACCGCAACAAGGTCGGGCTCGATGTCGCCCTCGAAGCGCTGCGCGAGGGCTGGCGCGCGAAGCGCTTCACGATGGACGAGATCCACCGCTACGCGCGCGTCTGCCGCGTCGAGCGCGTGATGCGCCCTTATCTCGAGGCGCTCGTGGCATGACGCGCGCGCACGAGGGGCTGCCGGTGTCGATCCAGGTGCGGCTCGCGCGTCACGCCCGGGAGCTGGGCATGGACCCGAACCTGATGCTGACGCGGTTCGCCGCGGAAAGATTTCTCTACCGGTTGTCGCGCTCGCCGTTCGCGGAACGGTTCGTGCTCAAGGGCGCGCTGCTGATGCTGGTGTGGCTGGGCGAAAGCGTGCGCCCCACGCGCGACGCGGACCTGCTCGGCTTCGGGGAGATCACGGAGCCATCGCTCGCGCAGATGCTTGCCGATGTCTGCGTGCTCGAGGTCGAGCCCGACGGAATCGAATTCCTGCCGTCGTCGATCCACGTTTCGACCATCCGGGCCGAGGACGCCTACGGCGGCCTGCGCGCGACGCTGGAGGCCCGACTCGGCAAGGCGCGCCTGCGCGTGCAGCTCGATGTCGGAATCGGCGACGCCGTTTCGCCCGATCCGGAATGGCTGGAGTATCCCGCGCTCCTCGATTTCCCGCGGCCACGGCTGCGCGCCTACCGCCCGGAAACCGCCATCGCCGAGAAGCTGCATGCGATGGTCGTGCTGGGCGAAGCCAATAGCCGCATGCGGGACTTCTTCGATATCCATGCGCTGGCGCAGCACGAGCGATTCGAGGGCGATGTGCTCGCGCGCGCACTGCGCGCGACGTTCGAGCGCCGGCGAACGCCGATTCCCGAAGCGTTGCCGCTCGCGCTGACGCCCGCGTTCGCGGCGAGCCGCGAGAAGCAGGTGCAGTGGCAGGGATTTCTACGGAGGAGCAGCGCGCTGGCCGCGCCCGCGGAACTCGCCGTCGTCGTCGCGGGAATCGCGGCGTTTCTCGAGCCTGTCATCACCGCCGCACGGCGCGGCAGGACGCTTCGTACTGCGTGGCCGGCGGGAGGGCCGTGGTCGCGCGCGCTCGCAGCCGGGGAGCGGGCGTCGTGAGCGGGGCGAGGCACATCGAACGTGCGGGAGCGCTACGGCGGTTCAAGCCGTACCCGGCCTACAAGGACTCCGGCGTCGAGTGGCTGCGGGAGATCCCGGCGCATTGGGAGGTGAAGATGCTCAAGCGACTCGCGGCCATGCAGTCGGGATCCGCGATAACGTCAGAGAGTATCGAGCCGACCGGCGACTACCCAGTGTTTGGCGGTAATGGGATCAGAGGATTCACTGACTCATACACGCACGAGGGCTCGTTCCCGCTCATCGGTCGGCAGGGAGCACTCTGTGGCTGTGTGAGTCTCGCGTCTGGCAAGTTTTGGGCGTCAGAGCATGCAGTGGTCGCGCGACCTGCTGAATTCGTTGATGCGCTCTGGTTGGCTGAGCTCCTAGCGGCCATGTCACTCAACAACTACTCCCAGTCGGCAGCGCAGCCTGGGCTTGCGGTTGAGACTATCGGAGGAATACGTGCGCCTGCACCGCCGGTCGCTGAGCAACGCGCCATCGCCGCCTTCCTCGACCGGGAGACGGCGCGGATCGATGCGCTGGTGGCGAAGAAGGAGCGGCTGATCGAGCTGCTCCAGGAGCAGCGCACCGCCCTCATCACCCGCGCCGTCACCAAGGGCCTCGACCCGAACGTCCCCCTGAAGGACTCCGGCGTCGAATGGCTGGGGGAGATTGCGAGGCACTGGGAAGTCAAGCGAATCAAGTTCATCGCGCAGGTCGGCAACGGATCGACGCCCAACCGGGAGAACGCGGAGTACTGGGGCGGGGACTATCCGTGGCTCAATAGCAGCGTTGTCAATCTGGCTGAGGTCACGGAAGGATCGGACTTCGTGACTGCACTCGCGCTTCGCGAGTGTCACTTGCCACGCATTCATCCGCCTGCGGTACTTGTAGGCATCACTGGCGAGGGAAGGACGCGCGGCATGGCGACCGTGTTGCGCATCGAAGCGACGATCAACCAGCACCTGGCATTCATCCGGCCAACTCGCGCGCACTCCGACGCAGAGTACATCCGGTACAGCCTCTACGCAGCGTATCAGTTTTTGCGTGATGAGAGCGGCGGCGGTGGGAGCACCAAGGGAGCGTTGACTTGCGACCAGTTGGGGAGCGTGTCGATCCCGTTCCCTCCTCTTGCCGAGCAACGCGCCATCGCCGCCTTCCTCGACCGCGAGACCGCGCGCATCGACGCCCTGGTCGCCAAGGTTCGCGACGCCATCGACCGCCTCAAGCAGCTCCGCACCGCCCTCATCTCCGCCGCGGTGACGGGCAAGATCGACGTGCGGGAGGAGGTCGCGTGAGCTTCGCGCCGCGCTTCACGGTCACGAATCCGATCACCTCGGCCCTCACGCGCATCGAGCGCGCGCGCGGGTTCCTGGAGGCGGCGAAGCTCTCGGAGGACTGGATCCGGCGCATGGGCGCGCGCGCTCTCGTGCTCGAGGCGCACCACACGACGCACATCGAGGGGACACGGCTCACGCTCGCGCAGTCCGAGCGCCTGCTCGCCGGCGAGACGGTGCCGGAGGCCGACCCCGACGACGCCCGCGAGCTGCTGAACTACCGGCGCGCGTTCGAGTTCGTCTCCGGTTACCTGGGCCACGGCGGCCCGATCACCGAGGGGCTCGTGCGCGAGATCCACAAGCACCTCGTCGAAGGCGTGCGGGGAGGCTCGGCCGCCCCGGGTGAATACCGGCGGGTGCAGAACTACGTCGTGAACTCGGCCACCGGGGCGGTGGTGTACACGCCGCCGCCCGCCCACGACGTTCCCGTCCTGATGCGCGAGCTGGTCGAATGGCTGAACGCGCCGGGCGACGTCCACCCCGTGCTCGCGAGCGGCGCGGCACAGTTCCAGCTCGTCCACATCCACCCCTTCCTCGACGGCAACGGGCGGACCTCGCGCCTGCTCTCGACGCTCTGCCTCTACCGGGCCGGCTACGATTTCAAGCGGCTGTTCACGATCAGCGAGTTCTACGACCGCGACCGATCCGCCTTCTACCGGGCGATCCAGGGCGTGCGCGAGCGAGGAATGGACCTGTCCGGGTGGCTCGAGTTCTTCACCGTGGGGCTCGCGACCCAGCTCGACGAGGTGAAAGCGCGGGGCGAACGCGCCATCCGCCGGGACGTCCTCGCCCGCCGGCACGGACTTTCGGAGCGGCAGGCGCTCGCCCTGGGCCACGTGCTCGACGAGGGGCAGCTCACGATCCTGGACTTCGAGGCGCTTTGCCCCGGAGTGAACCGGAGGACGCTCCAGCGGGACCTCAAAGCGCTGGTGGACAAGGGGTTGCTCGCCGAACGCGGCACCGGGCCCACCGATCCCACGAGGCACTACCGCCTTGCGGACGCGGTCCGGGAGCCCGAAAGGGAGCTGTGACAAGCTGTGACATCGAGCTGTGACATGCTGCGACATGGAACTGCGACACTGGAGGAGAGCAGCGAAGCTAGCTTGCGACAGACCCGCGACACGACTTGCGACAAGCTCGTGACAAGACTTCCGCCGTGAGCCCCGAGATTTCCGAGCGCTCCTCTTCGAGGAGGCCATAGAGTGCGGGTTGCTGCAGCACGGCCCGGACCTGCCTGCCGCGTCGCGGAACGCGGCGCAGGCAGCAGAGGAAACGGCCGGTTGACGGGCCGGGCCGCCGCGCCGATTCTTGTTTGCGCCTTGCGGCGTGTTCGCTAATATGCTCCCAGGCTGTTTTCACGGCCGCAAACAAGGGAGCCAATGACACCCAGCGCCAAGCGCCAGCCGCCGGGCCGCACCGTCCGCTGCCCGGGCGGCTACCGGGCCTACGTGCCCGACCCGCTGCCGCCCCGCCTCGCCTGGAGCGACTCGCTTGCGGCGGCGCTGTCGCGCGCGGACCTCGCCGTCGGCCGCCTCGCGGGCGAGGGCCGGCGGCTGCCGAACCCGCACCTGGTCATCCGGCCCTTCGTCCGGCGCGAGGCGGTGCTGTCGAGCCGCATCGAGGGCACGCAGGCGACCCTCGGCGAGCTGCTCGCGGCCGAGGCCGGCGCGTCAGTCGAGCGCAGCCCCGAGGACCTGCGCGAGGTCGCCAACTACGTGGTCGCGCTCGAGCACGGGGTCGCGCGCCTCGCCGCGCTTCCGCTTTCGCTGCGACTCGTCAAGGAGCTGCACGAGAAGCTGATGCGCGGCGTGCGCGGCGACACGGCGACGCCGGGCGAGTTCCGCCGCTCGCAGAACTGGATCGGCCCCGCCGGCTGCACGCTCGCCGACGCCAGCTTCGTGCCGCCGCCCCCGGACCGCCTGATGAACTGCCTCGGGGCGTGGGAGAAGTTCCTGCATGACGAGACGCGGCCGCCGCTGGTCCACGCCGCGCTCGCGAACTCGCAGTTCGAGGCGATCCACCCGTTCCTCGACGGCAACGGGCGCGTGGGTCGCGTGCTCATCACGCTGCTCCTCGTCGAGCGGCAGGTGCTGCCCTCGCCGCTCCTCTATCTGAGCGCCTTCTTCGAGGCCACGCGGCGGGAGTACTACGCGCGACTCTCCGGCGTCACCGAGCGCGGCGAATGGGAGGAATGGCTCGCCTACTTCCTGCGCGGCGTCGCGGGACAGGCGGAGGACGCCCTTGGCCGCATCCAGCGCATCGATGCGCTGGTCGCCGGCTGGCGCGCGCGCCTTACGGAGGCGCCCTCGCGGCTGCCCGAGCGCACGCTCGATCTCTTCGTCGAAAATCCCTTCTGGACGGTGAACCGTCTCGCCGAGCGGCTCGGTGTCGCCTTCACCACGGCCCAGCGGGCGATCGACCGGCTCGAGGCGGCGGGCGTCGTGACGCTCGCAAGCGAGGCCAAGCGCAACCGCGTCTACTGCGCACGGGAGATCCTCGCGATCCTCGAAGAGCCGCCCAGCCTGCCCGGCACCCAGGGTCTGCGCCGGCGCGGGAGCCGGCGATGAGCCCCGAGATCTCCGAGCGCTCCTTCGAGGAGGCCATCGAATTCGCCCTGCTCCAGCACGGCCCGGACGCCTGTGCTGGCGACACGACGACTGTCCGCGAGACGACGCCGCCCTATGGCGACGCTCCGCCGGGCGGCTACCGCAAGCGCAAGCCCGAAGACTACGACCGCGCGCTCTGCCTGCTGCCCCGCGACGTGGTGGACTTCGTCCTCGCCACGCAGCCCAAGGAGTGGCAAAAGCTCGCGCAACACCACGGCGCGGCGGTCAGGGAGCAGTTCCTGAAGCGCCTCGCCGCCGAGATCGAGCGGCGCGGGGCGCTCGACGTGCTGCGGGGGGGCATCAAGGACTCGGGCCGCAAATTCCGGCTCGCCTACTTCCGCCCCGCGAGCGGGCCGACGTGGAGGCGTTCGCCAAAGTGTGCTTCGATCCCAAGGCGACGCAGGACCGGCTCTATTCCGTGCTCGCGCCGGTCGTCGAGCGCTTCCAGCCGCTCTCGCCCGAAGAGCAACACGACTTCCGCGGGCAGCTCACCGACTACGTGCGGCTCTACGCGTTCCTCGCGCAGGTGCTGACCTTCGCGGACGCCGATCTCGAGAAGCTCTACGTCTTCGCGCGGCACCTGCGCCGTCTGCTCCCTGCCGACCGGGCCGAGCTGCCCCGCGAGGTGCAGCAGAACATCGACATGGAGTCGTACCGCGTCCAGCAGACGGGGAGCGACAAGATCGCCCTGGAACGCAGGCCCGGCGTGCTCGAGCCCGTCAGCACGAAGCAGGGACACGGCGTCACACCGGAGGAGTTGGAGACGCTCTCCCGCATCATCGCCGAGCTGAACGAGCGCTTCGGCCTCAACCTCGGCCCCGAGCACCGCGTGACGCTCGGCCAGATGATGGAGAAGCTCGACGACGACGCGGCCCTCGACGCCGCCGCGCGGGTCAACACGCGCGAGAACGTTCGGCTCACCTTCGACCAGAAGGTCGAGCACGTGATCCAGGAGATCGTCGACTCGAACTTCGACCTCTACAAGCGCATCACCGACGACCGCGCCTTCGGCGAGGCGATCAAGAACTTCCTCTTCGATCAGTATTTGCGTGCCCACCGCAGTGCCGAGGAGTTGATCAAAGCTGGAGAGTCGAAGACGCTGGAGTTCAAGTCGACCCTTCGTTGGAGCCTCAAGGAGGACCGGCAGGACGACAAAGACGTGACGCACTCTGTCCTGAAGACGATCGCCGCGTTCCTGAACACCGCGGGCGGCGACTTGTTGATCGGAGTCGCCGATGACGGGGCAATCGTCGGCGTCGAGAAGGACCAGCTCGATAGCGACGACAAGTTCATGCAGCACCTGGCGCAGGTGGTGCGTAACGGGCTGGGGGATAGGGCCGGCACTTGCATCGACCCAAAGACACAGATCGTCCAGGGGAAAACGGTGTGCCTCGTGAGCTGCCAGCGGAGCCCCGAACCAGTGTTTCTCAAGTGGAAGGGAATGGAGGCGCAGCCAGATGGCGACTTCTATGTGCGGAGCGGCCCTGGAACCGTGAAGCTGTCGGCGGAGAGCACCAACGAATACGTTCGCACGCGCTTTGTGTTAGCCGGCAGGAGCAACGCCCCGGCGACCGACGAAACCACGTAAGAACACGCCGGAGGTCCGTGTGCCCCTGCTGTCTCGGACCTTCTCCACGAGCTCGCGCTTGTGCACGAGCTTCTCCTCGCGCTCGATCCGGTTGGCTGCCCTCGCACGGTAGTTTCGCTATAGTTTCGCTTACCCAAAGCTGCCGAGCACGTCGGAGCCGCGGGAATCTTGAGACGCGCTTGCGCGCGCGAGAGGTTCTTGATGCTCCGCGAAAACCCCGGCCGCTTTTCCGATTCTAGTGTAGTGTCTCATAAATAGCTTTACAATCAGTGGGCGCCCGTCATCAGACGGCCGTGCGCTGCGGCTCGATCTTCGGAAAGAAAGCTTCAGGTGAAAGTTGGAACCGCTCCGTTGGACTTACAGCGGCTCCCGAAAATTGACTATAATATCCTGGAGTTATATGAGTGGTCGCACCTGGACTCGAACCAGGGACCTCCTGCATGTGAGACATTAAAAGGGTGGTTTCACACAGTAACGTACAGAAGCTCCCACTCCAAAAAAAACATTCAGATACATCTATTTCTGGACACATCGAGTCACCTCAGGTAACAGCCGAGCACTGTGTTTCTGTTACCTAGCTGTTACCTAGAAGGATCTCCTGTCTGGTGACTGGGGATGGCGGCCCCGCGCATGGAGGGCTCGATGTCGAAACGGATATTGACCGCAAAAGCCGTTGAGAAACTCGCCCCGCCCGCGGCCGGGCAGAAAGAGTACTGGGACGCGGCCCTGCCTGGATTTGGTCTTCGCGTGAGCGAAAACGGTGTGAAGGCATGGGTTCTCATGGCTCGCCTCCGGGGCAAGCTCATACGCTTCACGCTCGGTCGATACCCGGCGATCGCCCTCAAAGACGCGCGCGATCGCGCGCGCCAGGCGATCCAGGCGGTTGCCCGAGGAGAAGACCCGCGTGAGAACTGGAGAGCACGCGACAATGCCGAGGCCGGCTCCTTCAAGGCTGTTGCGGTGGAGTTTCTCGACCGTAGCGCGCGGCAGACCGCGACGCTCAGCGAGACGAAACGCATCATCTACACCCTA
>CAVPWJ010000021.1:0-12667 GCA_963708955.1 uncultured delta proteobacterium | reverse complement strand
GAAGGTCAGGGTTAACCCTGTGCGACAATTCGTCCGATTGATTCGACAGAAATTGGGGCTATTTCCCATCCAGACCATCAAGAAACCTCCGCGCCATATTGTCATCCGGATGAGACGCGGCATAGTCCTTAATGCGTTGCAGGTAGCTGCTGCATTGTTCAGCGGCTTCTGTACAAAGGGAATATCTCGCCATGTTGAACTGCCAATTCGCAGAACACACCGGGTCGAGGATTTGAAAGAACTCAACCAGCATCGTGGTGTCACCGTCACGGTGCATCTGCGACCCCTCAATCATAGCCATAGTCAGATATTGAATCGTGCAGTTCCTTACGCCCTCAAAGCCGCCATCGAGCAACTGCGGCACGAGTGGTTGGAAAAGCCTCTCGTAAGCGGATTAATACAGCGGCTGAACGCAAAGGTTGACTCGTACTCCTCTGCAAATGACCTACGTAGATCTTTACGCAACGACATCCCGAAGGTCGTCACGACCTACCTCATCGAACTCAACCGTCAACTGCGCAACGACATTCGTAGCGTGGCCGGGATTTTCAATAGGCATGTGACCGAGCTCTACTTTCCCCTGTTCGAGCGCGTGCACCGGGTTCGATTGACACAACTATCGCGAGAGCCTGTCTTCCTCTTCTCAGCCCTTTTCTCCGCTACCGCCCTGCTTATCACGGTCGCGCTCGCGCCCAACCCGCCCCCCGGGTCTCTTGCCGCCGCTGCACTGGGAGGTATTCCGGTCGGATATCTGATCTCGCGAATGATTCTCCGTCGGCCACCAGGGATCGTTACGCAGCTCGAGGTGCCGGCCATTAGAGACGTGGTAATGGGTCTCGACTCACCGGGTTCGTTAGCCAAAGAGGATCTCATTCAAGGAGGCTTTCTCCTCGCACTAGCGGATTGGCTAGATTTCGACCTCGGCTTCGAGGAACTTGAGCTCGTTGGTCTTGCCGTGATGGGTCTTGCGCTTCTCTTCGGAAAGAGCCTCGATCGGATAAAGGCGGACACGAAGGCCGAGATCGAAGAGAAGACCCGTGCAGCTATAGACTTCAAAAAGGAGCTGAACGAGCTCTTCGATCTCTATTGGCAAAGGCTCGCTACCGATGGCCGCCAGGAATATGCACGCCAACGTCGAACCGCTATCGAATACACGAAAGGCTATGGTGGGCGCTGGTGAAAGCCGCGATGCGGTCTAACCAACGGTTGCAGCGGACCGGCGCGCGAACGGCTCGTCACGGCCGGGCCTTGGTGGGCGCCGGCCGCTGAACCGCGGGTCGTTAGACGACTTCAAGAATGTACGAGTTCCTTCAAATTGCAGTGAAACTGATCTTGATCGCGGCTACCATCATCGTCGCGCTGATGGTCAGTGTGCGGCTCTGGTATGCGGATCTCGATCTACAGACCATTGTCAATCCCTATCGTCTGATCAAGCGAGCCGCAGATGCACAAGTGGGGCTGTTTCCCACCCGCGAGACCGACGCCCTTTACCAGGACAGAAAATTAGTGGCGCGTGTTGAGAAGGCGGTGGTAGACGAAAAGGCGACCGCTGTCCGGTTCGACGAGATTCACACGTCGAACCAGCTCGATCTACAGCGTGAGTTCGAGTTTCAGAAGTGGCGTCTTCGCTATCGTGATGCCCAGGCGATCATCGGCCTAGATACGTCTGCCCCGCACAAGGGTAGGATAATTCGCGAGGCGGTTTGCGAGATTGTGGGGGAAAGGACGCTTTGAGTTGAGCCTGCGGTCGTCGTCTAACTCAGCGCTGAAGCCGGCCGGCGCCCGCTCAGCGTGCTACCTGCGAGCGCCGGTGGGCGCCGGCAGCTTAGCGCTCAACCGTTGGACGGCACGAGGGCCGGAGCGTAAGAGTCTCCACATGAAGCGGACATCATGATGGGCGACGGGCGCATTCCCTATTTGTCTCAGTGCGTAGTGGCCGGCTGATGGGTTTGGGCACCGTCGGGGCAGGGGAAATGGGATTGTGAAAAATGGGGCTGAACATTTCTACGCCTCTTGGCTACGGTACGAAGCGGGGCAAAGACGCGAATTCCCAAGACGAGCCGGGGAGAACCGCAGGCGCCGCTGGTTGGAAGCGTCGAGGAGTTCGAGCCGATTGCGCTCAGCGCTGTAGAGGGACAAGGAGACCGGGAGCTTTGGCGGGAATGGATCGGGCGCTACCACTACCTGGGCTGCGCGGTGCCCTTCGGGGCGCACGTTCGCTACCTGGTTTGGCTCGGCGAGCGTGCGGTGGGGTGTTTGCAGTTTTCGAGTCCGGCGTGGCGGATGGCGGCCCGGGATCGCTGGATCGGCTGGAACGATCGGGTGCGAGAACGAAACCTCCAGCGCGTAGTGCAGAACAGCCGCTTTCTGATCCTGCCATGGGTATGCATCCAGAATTTGGCAAGCGGAATTCTTTCCCAGGCAGCGCGTCGAATCGGGCGGGAATGGATGACTCGCTACGCGGTGGAGCCGTTGCTGGTGGAGACGCTGGTAGACCGATCTCGGTTTGGCGGAGGGTGTTACCGGGCAGCAAACTGGATCGAAGTCGGAACCACGACCGGGCGCGGTCGCATGGATCGGCAACACCGCCGTCACGGAGCCGAGCCGAAGCGGGTGTTCGTCTATCCGCTGGTGGCCGGCGCGCGCGAGCGGTTGCGCCAGGCAGGATGAGGGCCGGGGATGGGTGCGCTGGCGGTTTTGCAGGCGACCGACTCTCTGGAGGAGACTCGAGCCATGGCTCACCGAGCACTGGATGAGTGGATCGACGGGCTGGCGCCGTTTTTCCGCTCGGCCGTGCCGCCGAAGTTGAGCGAGCTCAGCCAGCACGTGCAGAAGACCCGGCTCGAGTTTCTCGGGGCGTGCTTGGAGGCGGCCGTTGAGAAGCTCTACGCGTCCTACCTCGAGCAAGAGCAGGCGACGTGCCCACACTGCCGCAAGCTGCTCAATCGCAAGCGCTGCGACGAGAAGATGATCTCCACGATGCAGGGTCGCTTCGCGCTCCACCGGCCCTACTTCTATTGCTCGCGGTGTCACTACGGCTTTCACCCGCTCGACGAGGCCCTGGAGCTCGCGGGCGAAGAGCATCCGTACGACGTCCAGGAGCAGACCACGCGGCTCGGGGCGGATTTGCCGTTTGAGCGAGCCGCGGAACACTTCAGCCGTGTCAGCGGCGTGAAGGCCGGGAATCACTTCACCCACGAGACCCTCACCGCGATCGGAGAGAGTGCATCGTTGGAGCTGGTGATTCCCGACCGAGAGGAGATCGAGCGACGGATCACCGAAGCGCGCGGAGACGATCGGGTCCGGCCGGTCTTGGTGGTGGCCGTCGACGGGGCGCATCTCCCGATCCGGCCTGCGGCTGCTCGTGATGAGAAGCGGCCCGGAGAGTATCACGAGGTCAAAGGCGTGCGGCTTTACCTCCTCGGTCGCGGGGAACGAATCGTATCGGTGGCGAGTTGGCATCAGGTGGCCGAGGTCCAGGGATTTCGCGCCGATCTGGAAGCCATCGCGGAGCGTGTACCGCAGGACCAGGTCCGAATCGCCCTGGTCGCGGACGGGGCGCCGTGGATCTGGAACGTGGTCCCAGCAGTTTTCCCCACGGGCACGCAGATCCTGGACTACTACCACTGCGCCGAGCACCTCTACGCCGTGGCCCACGCGCAGTACGGCCAAACCCCGCAAGCGAAGGAGTGGGTGGAGATCACGCTCATCCGATTGGCGCTCAACAAGCCCGAGCGAGTCATCGGAGAACTTCGGGAGATGAAGCCAGAAAACGACTCCGCAGGTGAGGAGATCCGCAAGCTCATCCACTACCTCTCCGAGAATCGCGATCGGTTCGCTTATCACCGCGCCAAGAACGCCGGGATGCCGATCGGCAGTGGCGGGATCGAGTCGGCGAACAAGTATCTCTGTCATGCTCGAATGAAGGTCACCGGCGCGTGGTGGCTCGAGCCAAACAGCAACGGTATGCTCCGCATTCGCTGCGCGATCCACAATGGAACCTTCGATCGGGTCTTCCGCCATCACGTCAAACAGTCACAACATGCCCGAGCACAACGATCGACATCCCCGTAGCTCCCATGCTCACACTGAGACAAATCGGGTATGCACCCGAGTTGCACCGTCCAACTGCGCAATACGCTGCGCCGGATCGGCATCACCGAGCGCACGCTCTTCTACGAGCAAGCGGGCAGTCTCGTGTACTTCCTCGCGAACCACACCGAGACCGACAAGCACGCGGCGCTGATCGCGTACCTCCAGCTCGTCTATGCCGGCAAAGCGCCCAAGACCGGGTGGCAGTCGCTCGGCTTCGACGACGCCGCGGGGCTCCAGGCGGAGTTCGAGGCCTTCCTGAAGGGCCTGTGACCGCGTGGCGCCCGAGGTGCGCCGCGGCTATCCTCGCGGAGTCCGATGCAACGCGCGCGTGTGCACATCGTCAGCGGCCCGTCGAGCGGCGGCAAATCGCAGTTCATCCGGACGCTGCAGGCGCGCTACGACGACCTCGTCTTCCCGAGCGCGCTGGAGCAGGCGCCGTTGACCGCCGGCCAGCGCTACGTGCTGCACTACAACCTGCTGCGGCCGGTCGAGCGCCTCGCCAAGCTCCACGGCGCCAATTCGCTCGAGAAGCGCGCGCGCGCCCTCGGCCTCGATGTCCGCATGCGGGTCCAGAATCCGTTCTCGACCGACCGCGCGCTGCGCGCGCTGCGTCGTCACGAGGCCAACGTGGTCGCGACGGTGCTGGTGACGCCGCGCGCCGAGCTCGAGCGCCGCATGCGTTCGCGCGACGCGCGTGAGACCTTGGTCGAGGACGGCATCGCGTACCCGCGCGAGAAGTGGATCGAGCTGCTCGCGGGAGTCGACTTGGTCGCGCTCTACCGCGATTGGCTCGAGTACCTGCGCTCGCGCGGCATCCCGTACGAGCTGATCGACGCGCGCGATCCGAACTATCGTCGTTTGGTGTCGCTCGGCGAGCTCCAAGTCTGCCTGACGGAGCGCACGTGACCACCGACGTTCATCCGGGCATGAGCAAGCCCGAGCTCGAAGCGCTGCTCGCGCGCGAGAAGTTCGTCTACCAGCGCATGGACTTGCCGCACGGGCTCGCGACGCGCGGCGAGGACCGTACGGCGACCGCGCGCGCGATCTTCCCCGAGCGCATGGACGGCCGCGCGGTGCTCGACGTCGGCTGCTGCTACGGTTTCTTCCTCTATCAGGCCGAGCAGCGCGGCGCGACGCGGCTCGTCGGCCTCGAGAAGAATCCCGAGCGCTTGCGGCACGCGCGGATCCTGCGCGAGGTCTACGGCGGCACGCTCGAGCTCTCCGAGCGGATAGCCCGCACAAGCCGCGGAAATCTATATAACCTACGATCTCGGACGTGCCGGACTACCCCTCTACCGCCCAATTCGCCGGGCACGGTGGTGATCGGTTGTAGGGGTTGTTGGCCGTGGGTAGCTCCTGCTTATGTGGCGTTATGCCCCCGCCAGCCAACACCCAGCGAGTGTGCAGTCTGCGGCGCAATGTATTGGCTTCTTCGGACGACGCGAAGTATCCGTGGTGCTTCGGATTATCGTAGTCCTCGTTTTGCACATGGATCACTTCGTATTGTCCGCCATCCATTGTTTCCCTTGCATAGAATGGGGAAAGCCCAAATATCGCGTCAATCAGTTCGTCTGTGATGTTCATGTCCTCTCCAGGTTGAAAGTGTGGCATAACTCGGCCGTCAACACGGACACCTGCCATCGGCGCTTCGAAAAGGATCTTGCGCTCCGCTGCCCGCGTTTGCTGCGCGACTTCGTTTTCCACTTGTTGAAGCGCTTGCAGCAGACTCCGGCTATTCGGCATCCCAAGATCTGATGATCTTCTGGTATCGCTCGTCGGTCATAGGCCGCGAGATCAGCGCCACGTCATCCGACCCGTACTTCTTGGTCATTTCGTTACGGTAGGCGCAGTAGTCCTGTGCCTCGGATTCGTACACAAGCGTCGCCACGCGGTGTGCTTTAGCCATATCCTCTTTACTAACCGGCAGGTCGTCAAAGTGCGGATAGAGCGGATAGCCCGCACAAGCCGCGGAAATCTATATAACCTACGATCTCGGACGTGCCGGAGCTCCCGGGGCCGTCGCATGAGCGCCCAGCTCGCGCGCCTCCAGCCTGCAGGGCTCGATCTTCCGCAACCCTATCTGCTGTTCGTCGGCGACATCACCGAGCCCGGCTACGCCAAGACCGCCTTCGGCCTGCGGGACTGGGCTCCGGATCGCTGCGTGGGCGAGAGCGCCTGCTCGCCCGACGCCGTCACCACCGGCCTGCCGCGGCTGTCGCCGAGGGAGGCCTACGCCCGCGGCGCGCGGGCCCTGGTCATCGGCGTCGCCAATCCCGGCGGGGTGATCAAGCCCAACTGGCTGCCGGTGCTGGTCGAGGCGCTGGAGGCTGTTGCCGCTCAGGATGGCTGATGGCGTCGCGGTCCGATTGATTGATGGCCATCGTTGGAGCTGAGCCTGGGCGATCACGGAGGTGATGGGAGGATGGGGCTCAGAAGGGCTCATCGGGACGGGGGTGGTCGTTCTGAGATTCGAGCCACCAGCGGGTGTTTTCATAGCGGCGGAATTCACGGATGAGGCGCGCCCAGGCGCGTACGACACCGCGGGCGGCCTCGGCGGCGCGGTAGTGGACAGAGCGCTGGTCGGTGCCGGCGCAGTGGAAGAGGTGGTTGGAGGTGTCGTCCATGTCGCGGCCAAGGATCTCGAGGAGCGGGAGGAGGGCGTGTGCGAGCTCGATCTCGAAGGGCTCGCGATGGGATGGGGACGATCTCAAGGTTGGCTCCGATCTTCGTGGTCGAGGACGCGGGTCACGGCATCGCGCTCGACGAGCTTGCGCTTCTTGCGCGCGGTGTCGCGCAGCGCCGCGGTGGCGATGCGATCGATGTCGCGGAGCGAGCCTGCGGTGGCTTCGTGGAGCATGGCGAGGGCGTCATGGGTGAAGATCTCGCGGTCCGAGCCAGCGCGGGCGAGACGATGACGGACGTACTCGGCGGTATCGTCCGGGAGGAGCGGGTCGACGTGCAGGCGGCGGTGCAGGCGCGAGTAGAGCGAGCGGTTGCGGCGAAGCGCGAGGCGATCGTGCAGCTCGGGCAGCCCGACGAGGACGAGGGAGAGCAGCGCCCTGCGATCCCATTCGTAGTTGAGCAGGATGTGCAGGTGATCGAGCGTGTCCTGATGCAGGAGATGGGACTCGTCGAGGAGGAAGACGGGATAGGTTCGTTCGCGGCCGAGGTCCTCGACGTGAGTGGAGACGGCGTAGAAGACGGCGGCGGCGGTGGCCGAGGGGGAGAGGCCGAGGGCGAGGCAGAGCTGGCGGTAGAAATCCCGGCGTCCGAGAGTGGCGTTGTGGCAATAGGTGAGCCGGAAGCCCTGCTGGGGAAGGCCGTGTCGGAGCGCCCGCAGGACACAGGTCTTGCCGACTCCCGGCTCACCGGTGAGGAGCACCGATTCACGTTCGTCGAGCGCCTCGGTGAGCTCCTCGACGAGCGCCTGTTTCGACGTGGGAAGCCAGAGGTCCTGATCCTCGATCTCCTTGAAGAAGGGGACGGCGCTCAGAGCGAAGTGGGAGAGCCAGGCGGAGGCGCTCATCGGTTGATCTCCTTGGTGTCTGGCCGGCGGCGGACGGCGCGGTCGAGAAGCGCCCCGGGCGGATCGAAGGCGATGGTATGGACCGAGGTGCGATCGCGAAGCGCCGCGCGCTTTCGCCGAGCGTTCTTTGCCGCGTCGATCGGATGAAGGCCGAGCCGCTTGCCCTCGTGCTCGATCCAGGGCGGCTCGGAGAGATCGACGAGGCAGCGGCCGACGGTGACCAGGCGCCCGGCAAGGAATCCTTGCTCGAGCTCGTAGTCGGAGCCGTCGAGCGGGACGGTGGAGTCGCGCCGGACGCGGCGGCGCACACGCACGGTGAGCGCTTCGCGCAGGCGCCCTTCGTCGAGGCTGTCCAGACCGCGCTCGCCCTGGCCGTAGACGGTGGCGGGCGAGCGGCCGAGGAGCGAGCCGTGGGGCGCGCGGTGGTAGTGCTCGTCGAGGAACGCCCACAGACGCACCTGCAGGTCGTGCAGCGAGGCGAGGCTGCCCAGGAAGTCGAGGCACCCTTCGCGCAGCGTCCTCCAGAAGCGCTCCATCTTGCCGCGTGCCGGGGCGTCGTAAGGCCGGGCGTGCAGGAGCGAGATCGACAGGCGCGCGCAGGCCGTGCGCAGATGCTCGCCGCGGTAAGTCGGGCCGTTGTCGAGGTACAGAGCGTCGGGAGGCCCGTGGCGGCGCAGCGCCCGCACCAGGAGCCCCAGCATGTCGACCTCGCGCTCGGTGTGGTGCGCCTCGAGCGCCACGACGTAGCGCGAGGCATCGTCGAGCAGCGCGTGGATGCGCACCGGGCGGCTCTTGCCGTCGATCAGGATCGCCGCGGCGTGGCAGACGTCGCCGTGCCAGAGCGCCCCGGGGCGCTCGGCCTGCCAGCGAAGCCGGACCCGCGGCGCATTCCCGTCGCGCAGCCCGATCTTGTCCAGGCCCTGCTCGCGGAAGAGCCGCCGCACGGTCTGCGCGGACACCGCCCCGCGCTCGAGGCGCCCATCGGTGGTGAGCGTCCGCAGAATCAGCGGCACGGAGGCCGAGGGATGCTCGCGGCGGATGTCGAGCAGGAGCGCGCGCTGCTCGGCCGTCAGCTCGCGGGCGCGGCCGCGATCGCTTCTGGGCTCGGGCCGCAGCGCCTCGAGGCCGCCCCGGCGACAGGCATAGTACCAGCGTTCCAACGTTGCCACCGAGTAGCCGCGCGTGGCGTCGGCGTCGGGCGGCCGGAAGCGCCGGGCGGCGATCTCGGCAAGCGCCGCGCGTAGCTCGCCGCGCGTGAGATCGCGCCGGGTGAGCGCGCCGACGATCTCCGAGCGGAAGATCGCCACCGCCTCGCCGTGGTCCTTCGGCGTCAGTCGTTCCATCACCGGACCCCTCCTCTCGTTCTTCGCCGGCACACCATGCGCCGGCGTGCAGACGCGGGTCCTGGCAGAAGCGCGGATTTTGGTGGAGCTATCCTGTTCGGTGGGGCGGGGTCGCGCTGATCTCCTTCGCGCCTTTCCCTCAGCGAGCGTGAGCGGCTCCGGAAAACGCTCGCGCCTCGATCCGAGCGTCGATCGGGAGCGGCGGGGCCAGCGCCGAGAGCGTCGTCGCAGCTCGCTCGGCCGCCTGGCGCGCCGTGAAGGACGCGGGCGAGCCGCGCACTGCCGAAAACAGCCTCCGCCTCCGAATCGCCCCGATCCAGCGCCGCAAGGCGAGCCAGCTCCCGCTCGCCGTCTCGCCGACCCGGTTCCACGGGCTCACCCGCTCCCGTGCCGCCGCCATCGACAGACCCCCGACGCCGAAGAGCGTCACGGCCAGCGCGATCGCACCGGCCGAGAAGAGCCGAAACGCGATCACCCCGCGCGGCACGACCTGGATCACCGCTCGACACGCCCGGCACACAAACCGCCGGATCGTGATCACCACGGTCACCGGTTTCCCGAACGGCTCGAGCGGACCGCGGCACTGGCGCTCCCGCACGCCGTGCCCCCACAGCCCGAGCCCCCGTCCCGCTGGCCGCCCCGCCGCCTCGCAGCGCGGACATTGCCTCGGGCGCGCCGCATCCACCGACGGCGTCCGCTTCAGCCAGCCATTGACGTCCAGCCCGCCATAGACGAGCCTCCCCCTGCTCCGGTCTTCTCTCATCGGACTCAAATTCCGGAGCACCAACGGTGGGAGTGTGCTCGCACTCCCACCGTTACCTTTCTCTTTGCGGCGGGCCCCGTGCCCTCGCGCCCCGGCTCCTCCTCGAATCGGGCGCTCTACATCAAGCAGCCCCAGACAGCGAAGCGCCCGCCGTTCGCGGGGGGGCAAAGAGAAGAAACGAACGCTCGAGCTCTCGCGGGGAGCAGCCGCCCACAATGTGGACGGGCCCTTGCTCACACGATACGGCGCGATCCGCTGCGAGCCCCCTCGCCAATTCGCCGCCCACAATGTGGACGGCAGCTTCGTCGTCGATCGCGGCGCTGTGCCCTCGCGCCAAGAACGCCCTTTCTCAACCAACGAAGAGCAACAATCCCGACCGCGCTACCGAGCCTCGCTCGAACCGCTCGCTCGCCCCGTCTACAGCATCATCGAGCCGGACTTCCGCAGACCGCATCCGTGATGCGCCTCGCCCACGATCCCATCACCCAGCCGGTCCGAAACTCCCCCGTACCGACCCATCCAACGTGAGCCGTAACAGCCGCGAGCGCCCAAACGCCGAGCTTTCCCCCGTGAAGAGTGCAACGGACCACGTGATCAGGGTAGCGTCGTTCCGGAGAATGGCTCGCGCGCGTTTCCTCGTGCTCGTCTGCGTCGCAGCCGCCGCGGCCTGTGCGCGGCCCGATCACAAGCCGGCGCCGGTCTCTGCGCAACCGCAGACCATCTCCCACGAGACGCGCACGCCGGCGTCGTCCGTGAAAGTGGGCGTCTTCGAGCCTTCGGGCAGCGGCAACTGGGGCGGTACCCTCGAGCTTTCTCCGTCGCCCGCATCTGCGATCGCTTCGTGCCTCGAGCCCGGCGCCACGGGATGGATCTCCGTCAACATGGAGACCCATGGGACAGAGGCCTCGAAGACTTCCGTCGTCGAGGCCTCTTCCGACATCACCGGCGACGCGCGCGCCTGCATCGCGAACGCTCTTGCGAGCGTCCACGCGAAGGCGGACACGCTCCGGTTCCTTCTCTACATCACTTTTTCGCCGGAGTAGTCGCGGGAGCCGGAGCCGCCGCGGGAGCGGGGGTCGCCGCGGGCTTCGCCTTGTCGCGCGGGCCGGCGTTCTTCACGTACTTGTCGAACCACGTCAGCATCTCGTAGACGAACTGCTCGTTCGACTCCTGCGCCGTGTACCAGTGCGGCTCGTGCGGGAGCATCACCAAGCGCGCCGTGCCGCCATTGCCACGGATCGCCTCGTAGAGCTTGTGCGCCTGGAGCGGCGTCGTGCCCGGATTCGCGTCGTCCTCGCCGTGCATGATGAGGATCGGATTCTTCAGCTTGTCCGCGTAGAAGAACGTCGACGCCTTCAGATAGACGCTCTGCGACTCCCACACGGAGCGGCGCTCGTTCTGGAAGCCGAACGGCGTGAGCGTCTTGTTGTAGGAGCCGCTCGTCGCCATGCCCGCGCGGAACAAGTTGGTATGCGCGAGCAGATTGGCGGTCATCAGCGCGCCGTGGCTGTGACCGGTGACGGCAATTCGGTCCGGGTCGACGATCCCAGTTTTTACGGCCTCGTCGACGGCCGCCTTCGCGTCATCCGTCAATTGATCGAGGTAGGTGTCGTATGCCTTCTTCGGATCGCCAACGATCGGGAACGCGGCATTGTCGATAATGGCATATCCCGCCAGCAGCAAAAGTCGGTATTGGCGAAGACGCGTGAACGTCTGCTCCGAGCCCGAGACCTGGACCGCCTGCTTTGCGTCCGCGTAGTCGAGCGGATAGGCGTAAAGGATGGCCGGGATCTTCGTGCCCTCCTTGTAGTTCGGCGGCGTGTACAGCGTGAAGGAGAGGTCGGTGCCATCCTTCCGCTTGTACTTCATGAGCTTCTTCTTGATCGCGCGCACCTGCGGCGTCGGGTCCGGCATCTTCGTCACCGGCGCGCTCGTCGACGTGAAGGAGGCTTCGCCTTCCACCGGAGTGGCGGCCGCGCCGACCGTGCGCAAGAACGCATTCGGCGGATCCGTCGGCGACTGATGCCAGCTGAGGAATGTCTCGCCCGGCTTGCCGCCGCTCGTTGGGGGAGTGAAGGCGATGAACGACTCCAGCGCGTTCTTCTCGCTGCGAAAGAGGCGCTCTGTCTTGCTCGTCGTCACGTCGAGCCGGTCGAGGAACGGACGATCGCCGTTCGTCGATGCGCCTTGGCCTTTCAAGTAGACGTAGTTCCCATCCTGGCGGACGACGTAGCCACCGTTCGGTAGCTCCTTCATCACGAAAGAACCGGGGTTCTTGTACTTCTCGTCGCTCGAGAGATCGAAGAGGACCTTGCCCTTGGCGTTCGGCTTGTCGACGTCGATCGTGAAGACCCGCGTCCAGTGGCGGTTCTCGTCGAACTCGTGCATGAAGGCGAGGCTCGCCTTCTCCGTCCACTGAAGGCCCGAGAAGCGCTGCTCCGTGCGGGTCACTTCGACGGCGGGGGCGGTGAACGGCGCCTTCTGCATCATCACCTTGTCGCGCGCGGGGACCTTCTGCTTCCAGTCGCCGCCGTCGAGCGCTTCGCTCCAGTAGAGCGTCGCCGGCTCGTTGTCGCGCCAGTTGAAGCCGCGCGGTCCCGTCGGCACGCCGTGGACCGGAACGCGATCGTGGATGGGCAGCGTCGCGATCTTCGTCACGTCGTTCTTCTGCACGTCGAGGATGCCGACGTCCTTGCCGAAGCGGTCGTAGGTCGTGATGTACGAATACGGTCGGTTGATCGTGTCGACGATCACGTGGACGCCGTCCGGCGCCATGTTCACGCCCGTGTAAATCGCGGGTTTGCCGACCTTCTTCACGGTGCCGCTCGCGATGTCGACGATGCCGAGCTGCGACGTCCCGTAATAATCGAACAAGTCTTCGTCGTGCTTGTTCTGCAGAGTGTCACGCACTTCGTACGTGCTGCTCTCTCCCTTTTGACC
>CAVPWJ010000020.1:0-9367 GCA_963708955.1 uncultured delta proteobacterium | reverse complement strand
GTCCGGGGCTCCTTTGTGGACGCGCCGTACATCGGGGAGTTTCCCCTTGTCATCGAATGTCGACTTCTACATACCATCGAGATCGGCCTGCACACCCAGTTTGTCGGGGAAATCCTGGATGTCAAGGCGGAGGATTCCGTCTGCGACGAGAAGGGACTTGTCGATATCGAGAAAGTGAAGCCGATGCTCTTCGATCCGGAGATCAACACCTACCACGGAGTCGGCAGGCTTCTGGGACGCGCCTCCTCTATCGGAAAAGCGATTCGAGCGAGGTAGGCTTCCGTGAAATCCTTCGCAATCGCGCTGTCGGCAGCCGCCGTCTTATCATTCCTTGCGATTCCGGATATCCACGCAGAGGAAAGGACAATGGACAAACTTCAGTTCACGAGCCAGGCTTTTCCAAATAACGGAATGATCCCACCGGAGTACACGTGCGACGGGGCAAACGTAAATCCACCGCTGACGGTCCGGAACGCCCCGGCAAAATCCGGATCTCTCGCCCTGATCGTCGATGACCCGGATGCTCCGAGGGGGACCTGGGTCCATTGGGTCGTCTGGAACATGGGGGCCGACACAAAGGATATCCCGGCGAACTCCGTCCCGACGGGAGCGCTCCAGGGAACGAACGATTTCGGGAAACAGGGCTATGGCGGCCCCTGTCCACCTTCCGGAACGCACCGATATTTCTTCAAGCTGTACGCTCTGGACATCTCCCTGGCACTGAAAACCGGTGCCACGAAGGCACAGCTCGAGGAGGCAATGAAGGGACACATCCTAGAGAAAGCGGAACTGATCGGTCTATACCGAAGAAGATGAGGCCTCTCTCTTAAGATTCCCCGGAGATCAGGGCTGGAGGATGTAAAAGAAAAATTCGGCCTATGACCTCTTTTTCCCCTTGCGGGCACGTGGTCTTTTCGCGGGTTTTTTCGAAGGGCCCTTCGCCGCCTTCTCGGCCAACAACTCCAGGGCGCTTTCGAGCGTGATCGATTCGAGCGGGACGCCTTTCGGAACAGTGGCATTGACCGCGCCGTCGGATACGTAGGGTCCATAACGGCCATCGAATAACTTGATCGCCGCCCCGCCCGGGTTCATGCCGAGTTCCTTGAGCGGGGCCGCCTTCGCCGCGCCGAACGAACGCTTCCGGGCGCGCTTCGGTTGCCGGAGCAGCTCCACGGCTTCATCGAGCGTAATCGAGAACACCTGCTCCCCGGATTCCAGCGACCGGAAGTCGTCCCCATGCTTCACGTAAGGACCAAAGCGTCCGAAATTCGATTCGACCGGTGCGCCGTCCTCCGGATGGGGGCCGATCTCGCGCGGCAGCGACAATAATCGCAACGCGGTCTCCAATGTGATGCTGTCGATCGACTCCCCCTTCGGCAGGGATGCCCTTCGGATCTTTGGGGGTATCTGAGATTTCGACCCCTTCGGGGATTTCGTCCCCTTGGGACTCTTCGCACCTTTCTTCCCCTTCTCCGGCGTTTCGCCAAGTTGCACGTATGGGCCGAATCTTCCGTCCATGGCGTACACCGTCATCCCCGTCTTCGGATCGACGCCGACGATTCGGGGACCGGCGCCTTTTGTCTTCAGCAGCGCGAGGGCCTCGTCCAACCCGAAGTCGGCAGGGGCGATGCCGGCCGGCAGCGACGCGGTGTTCCCCTCCCCTCCGACTCCCCGCTGGACGTAGGATCCATAGCGGCCGACCTTGATGACGATCCGCTCCCCCGTAGCCGGATCCTCGCCGACCGGATACGACGGATAGTCGCCCCTGCGGTCCCTTCCCTTCTCGACCATGTTTTTCAGACCGGGCCAGTCTTGTTCGTCCCCGAAATAGAACTCCCGCAGGAACGCAAGGCGTTCCAGGTCGCCGTTGGAAATGAGGTCGAGTTTCTCCTCGATGCGCCCGGTGAAGTCCAGCTCGACCAGCGTCCGGAAATGTTCCTTCAGGAACACCGTGAGAACGAGGGCCGTAAACGTCGGGACAAGCGCCTTCCCCTGCCGCCACACGTATCCTCGTTCCAGGATGGTCTTGATGATCGATGCGTAGGTGGACGGCCGCCCGATGCCATCATCCTCCAACCGCTTGACGAGCGACGCGTCGGTGTACCGGGGCGGGGGTGTCGTCTCGTGCGATTTCGGCGAAAGATCCAGCAGCGATAATGCCGCGCCGCCGCCCGGCAGGGAGACGCGGTCTCCCTTCCCGCATGCCGGTAGCAATGTCTCCCGGTCCCCCAGGTCGGCCGCGGGATCGTCACTCCCCTCCACGTAGGCGCGGAGGTATCCCGGAAACCGGATGACCTTGCCGGAAGCGGTAAAGACACATGGGGCGCCGCCCTCTCCCGCCGCCGTGATTTCCACGGTCGTGCGCAGCAGCTTCGCGTCCGGCATCTGGGACGCCACCGCCCGCTTCCAGATCAGTTCGTACACCCTGGCTTCGTCTCCATGAAAGCGACCTCCGGACTTGTCGGGAGTCAAGGAGAAGTCCGTCGGTCGAATCGCCTCGTGCGCTTCCTGCGCGTTCTTGACCTTCGTCTGATACCGGCGCGCACCGCCGTAATACTCGTCCCCATACATTCCCCGGATCGTGCGACCCGATTCCTGCAGCGCCTTGTCCGACAGGGTCGTCGAGTCGGTTCGGTGATAGGAGATCACGCCGGAATCGAACAGTTTCTGCGCCGCCGACATCGTCCGGTCGGCGGAGAAACCGAGTTTCCGGTTGGCTTCCTGCTGCAGTGTCGAGGTCGTGAACGGCGGGGCCGGGTGTTGCGTCACGGGCTTTTCCTCCACCCCCGTGACCTCCCAGGGAATCGAGCCTCGCAGCGTTTCCGCCAGCGCGGCGGAACCCGCACCGTCGAGCACCGTCACGCCCCCGTTCCCGGGCTTCCCCGTGGCGGCATCGAAATCCTTCCCGGTGGCGACACGCTTGCCATCCACTCGAACGAGCGTCGCCGTGAACTCACGGCCGTCCCCGCTCAACGTCGCCTCAAGGTTCCAGAATCCGGCTTTCCGGAAGGCTTTCCGCTCCTCCTCCCGCTCGACAACCAATCGCACCGCGACGCTCTGCACGCGACCCGCACTCAGTTTTGCCGCAATCCATTTCCAAAGAACCGGCGACACCTTGTATCCGAAGAGACGATCCAGGATTCGCCGGCTTTCCTGCGCATCCACCAGGTTGCGATCGAGCGCGCGGGAATGTTCGATCGCGCCGAGAACCGCTTCTTTCGTGATCTCATGGAATACGATGCGGCGAACCGGCACTTTCGGCTTCAACAGTTCGAGAAGATGCCAACTGATGGACTCACCCTCCCGGTCCGGATCGGTCGCAAGAAGTACTTCCGACGCGTCCTTCAAGGCCGCCTTCATGTCACGGATGGTACCCCTGCGGTCCGACGAGATGACGTAGTACGGCTGGAAATCGTTCTCGACGTCCACCGCCATCGAACCCCATTCCTTGCCTTTGATCGCTTCCGGCACCTCGCTGGCGTTGTTCGGAAGATCGCGAACATGGCCGACGCTCGCCATGACGCGATACTTGTTTCCCAGGAAGCCGGAAAGGGTGCGGGCCTTCGTGGGGGACTCGACGATGATCAGTGGGATGGTCATAGATCCTCTGGTTATCAAAGTTTGCTCGCCAGATCGCGAGCGCTATCCAACATACCGCCCAAATGATTTACCATATCCCGGAAATGAAGCGGAAGCCGAATCTGCTTATAGTACTAATTAAGATGACTCATAAGGAGGGAGAAGATGAAAATGTCGATGCGTTATCCGGCGCTGACAATCATACCAACCACTTCACTCGCCGATGACCTTGACTAGCACCCGCTTTCGCCGCCCTCCGTCGAACTCGCCGTAGAAGATCTTCTCCCACGGACCGAAGTCGAGCTTGCCGCCCGTGACCGCCACCACCACCTCCCGCCCCATCACCTGTCGCTTGAGGTGGGCATCCCCGTTGTCCTCCCCCGTCCGGTTGTGGAGGTATTGCGAGACAGGTTCGTGCGGTGCGAGTCGCTCCAGCCAACGTTCATAGTCATCGTGGAGACCGCTCTCGTCATCGTTGATGAAGACGGACGCGGTGATATGCATCGCGTTGCAAAGCAGAAGCCCTTCCCGGATTCCACTCTCCCGAAGACATATCTCGACTTGCGGCGTGATGTTGACGAATGCCCGCCTTCCCGGAATGTCGAACCAAAGCTCCTTCCGGAAGCTCTTCAAATTCCACCTCCTCACTTATTTTTTGAAATATGGCTAACCGCAGGATAGGGACCATCTTAATTTAATTTCCCGGTTTATTTGAAAGCGATTATAGGGATTGCGTGCAGGAAGACGGCAAGAAGACAAAGATGGGTAATCCATCCTGCTGCCCCTTGAAAAAAGCAGAAGATCCTTTTCGGAGGATTTATCTTCATATATTCCTGATCGTATTATCCTTAAAAAAAAGGAACCATATGACATTATAAAACTACGTTCTGTTTTTTAAAATAATCTGATTGACAATGAATTCACCCAGATGGAAACGCATCAACCGGCAACAATCGGAAAACCTTTCCGATGAAAGGCGGGCGCTATGAACCTGTTCGCAGTGCCGCTGCTCGTAGTGCTGGTCGTGCTCGCGATGATCGCGGTGATTGCGGCGGAAATGGGCCTACGTAAAGGCGGTTAAGGTGGATGGAGTTCCGAGCTTAGTCGCTTCGGGCTTCTATCCCGAGTAGCCCTGTATTCGCACGTCAACATATTTCTGGCGATCCATGGGCAAGGGGGAAGGTCAATGCGCGGTGGGCGAAGGCCCGACCTTGGCCAGTTCCCGGAGAAGAAGATTTTTCCCGTAGAGGGCATCTTTCCGGACGAGTTCCTCGGCCCGTGCGGCGTCCTTCCGGCGAAAGGCCTCGATGATCTCCGTGTGCTGCCGTATCGACCCTTTGACCCTCCCGGGCATCGCGGGGACGAGGCGGTACGGCTGAAACTGCATGTCCAGGCTCTGAACGATCGCGTGGAGCTTGTCATTTCCGCAGGCGCGAAGGAAAATCTCGTGAAACTCGTTGTGCAGATCGGGCACGCGATCCGGGTTCTTTTTTTCGGACGCCGCCTCTATCTGCCGGTTGACCAATTCCATCTTCGTCAGGTCGTTTTCCGTAAGGTTCTTCGCCGCAAGCCTCGCTGCGTGCCCCTCGAGGATCATCTTCAGTTCGTAGAAATTCGAAATGTCCTGCGGTGAAATAGAGGCGACGATCGCTCCCTTGCGGGGGATCACCGAGATGAGCCCCTCGGACTCCAGTTGCCGAATCGCCTCACGGATGGGAGTCCGGCTGATGCCGAACCTCTCCGCAAGCTCCGGCTCCATGATCCGCGTGCCCTGGCGGATCTGGCCGTTCACGATCGCGGTCCGTATTGCGGAGAGGATCTGCTCGCGCAACGTCCTATGGTTGTCGATGCGAATTTTCTGCTTCTGCAAAAAGGCACCCCCGCGGAAGGGTTCACGTTCTCTGTATACAGTATACAGTAAAATGTCAACCGGACGAACCTCTCTTCCTCCTATAGGTCCGGACTGTGTTGATAATGAAAGTTAATTCCCATGGCCACAATTCGGGCACAAGGAGGCTTTCGGATAATTTAGGCCAGTCGTGTTTTCATTCAGGCACGATTCCAGCAACCTTCCTGATGATTGGTCGGTTCCCCGCTGACCGGATGCGGTGATCTCCGATGAGAAAGAGGGAAGCCGGGTCGACATGAAAGAGCTTTTCCAAGGAAAAGCGCCGCTTTACAGGTATTTGACCGTTCTGACGGTTTTCTCGCTCTTCCTCCTGCCCGCGTGCTCGGGTGGAGGGAGCGAGGACGGAACTGTAACCGGCCCAGGCGGTTCCGTAATCCCTCCGCAAGGCGGGAACGATCCCGATCCGGGCGTCGCCGACATCCGGGACGAGTTCCTCGCCGCCGTCAACCAGGCACGGTCCACCCGCCAGATATGCGGCATAACGCCCTACGGCCCCGCTCCGCCGGTCTCATGGTCCGACAACCTCGCGATGGCTGCCTACCTTCATTGCGAGGACATGGTGTTGAACGATTTCTTCAGCCATACAGGGGCGGACGGCAGCACGCCGGGCCAGCGGATTTCGCGGCAAGGGTATCCGTGGAGGACGTACGGGGAGAACATCGCCGTCGGATATCCGACGGTCTCGTCCGTCATCCAGGGATGGCTCGAAAGCGAAGGGCACTGCCTGAACTTGATGGACCCGGACTTCACCGAGATCGGCGCGGGATATGCCATCGGTCCGTTCGGAGGGAACCCGGCCGCCCGCTACTGGACGTTCGACCTGGCCGACCGGTAAGGAACGGATCCGCCGGAGGAACGATCTTCAAAGAGGTCGAGATGGGCCCGCTGACCATGCGGTAGATGCCGCACCTCCAGACCCCGACGAGGCGGAACGCGCGGAGGAATTGTTACAAAATATGCTGAATTTTTCGCCCGTAATTGCCGAAAAGTTTATTAATTCGTAACTGCTCAGGTAGGCGTCACCTGATATCGGCTGCTTGATCAGAAGTATACCCCCCGCCTTCAAGGCAATCGGAAAAAGTTGATTTTAGGGCTGGACTCGAAAGCGCTCATGCTGTACCGTGTGAACCATGACGAGTGCCCTGGTGGTACAAGGACGGGAACTGAGCACCGAGGATATCGGGCTGATTCAAGGGCTCCTCGTTGCCCACCGCGACTGGGGTAGAACCCGACTCAGCGAAGAGATTTGCCGTATGTGGGATTGGCGCAACGCACGCGGTCGCATCAAGGATATGGCCGCTCGTTCGATGTTGCTGAAGCTGGAACGCGGCGGCTTCATCCAGCTGCCGGATCGTCTCCGGCTGTCGTCCAACGGGTTCAGAAACCGTGACGTATCGCTGGTGGATCATGCGACCGCACCCATTTGCGGCTCCTTGCGTGACCTGCGGCCTCTGGCCGTGCGCATCGTTGAACCCGGCTCGGAAGACCTGCGTCTGTTCAACTGCCTGCTCGACCGCTACCACTACCTGGGCCACCGCAACACGGTGGGTGAGAATATCCGGTATCTGATTCGGGACCGCGCGGGTCGGCCAGTGGGTTGTGCGCTGTTCGGTTCGGCTGCGTGGAAGTGCGCGGCGCGCGACAGCTGGATCGGCTGGGCTCGCGGCGCTCGGGAGGCGAACCTGGGGTCGCTGACCAACAACACGCGTTTTCTGGTGTTGCCCTGGGTCACCGTGCCGCACTTGGCCAGCCACATGCTGGCGTGTCTGGCTCGACGTATTCGCGCCGACTGGCAGAGCAAGTATGGACATCCGATTCATGCGCTGGAAACCTTCGTGGACCGCGAGCGTTTCAAGGGAACCTGCTACCAGGCGGCCAATTGGGTGCGGCTCGGCTCGACGCAGGGGCGCACCCGCAACGACCGGGAACGTCGTATTCGTGCTTCGGTCAAGGACGTGTACCTCTATCCCCTGGTCCACGGCTTCCGCCGGGAGTTATGCGCATGCTGACGCGCGAAGATGCGCTGGCGATTTACGACGCGGGGCCGGAAACCGTGGTGCGCGTCTTGCTGGCGATGGACGCGCGCATCGACGGTTTGGAGCAGCAGGTGCGGGATCTGACCATGCGCCTCGATGCCAGCGAACAGCGGGTCAAACATCTGGAAGACCAGTTGGCCAGGAACTCACGCAATAGCAGTAAGCCGCCCTCGTCCGACGGGTTTCAAAAACCCTCGCCCAAGAGTCTGCGGGAAAAGAGCGCACGCCCGTCGGGCGGGCAACCCGGTCATGAAGGGAAGACGCTCGTAATGATCGAGAAGCCCGATCGTACCGAGCAGCACCGGATTAAACTCTGCGAGTGTTGCGGTCGTTCGTTGGCGGCCTGCCTCCCCGATGGCATTGAGAAACGACAGGTCCACGATCTGCCTCCTCTGCGTTTGATCGTCACCGAGCATCAGGCCGAAATCAAGATTTGCGCTTGCGGACACACGAACAAGGCGGCGTTCCCCGAAGGGATCAACGCCCCGGTGCAATATGGCTCCGGCGTCAAGGCGCTGGCCGTGTACTTCAAGAACTATCAGTTCCTGCCGTACGAGCGCACCAGCGAACTGTTCGCCGATCTGTTCGACTGCGGAATCAGCGAAGGCACGCTGGCAAACCTCATCGGCGAATGCCACGAGCGACTTGAGGCGCCCGTCCGGCAGATCAAGGCGCAGATCGCGCAAGCCCCGGTCGCGCAGTTCGATGAGAGCGGCGCACGGGTGGAGAAGAAACTCTGGTGGCTGCATGCGGCTTCAACGGCAACCGCCACCTACTACGACATCCATCCCAAGCGCGGCGCCGAAGCGCTTGACGCCATCGGCATTCTGCCCGATTTTATCGGACGGGCGATTCACGACTTCTGGAAGCCGTACTTCGGGTACGAATGCGCCCACGGTCTGTGCAACGCGCATCATCTGCGCGAACTGATCTTCGTGCACGAGCAACACCGGCAGGCTTGGGCCGCCGATATGATCGACTGCCTGCTGGGTATCAAGGCTGCGGTCGCTCAGTCCAGGCCGACCACCGACCATCTCACGGAAGACCAACTCCGGAACTTCGAGGCCCGCTACCAGAGAATCCTGGACGACGGCCATGCCGCCAATCCCTTATCCGCATCGCCCGCCCCTGTGAGAAAGAAACGCGGGCGGCGGAAAAAGACCAAACCAAGGAACTTGCTCGAACGGCTCGATGGGCACCGGCAGGAAATCCTGGCGTTCATGTACGACTTCAACGTCCCCTTCGACAACAACCTGGCCGAACGCGACATACGCATGATGAAGGTGCAGCAAAAGATCTCCGGCACGTTCCGTAGCGAAGCCGGCGCCCACGCCTTCTGCCGCATTCGGAGCTACATCTCCACGGCCCGAAAGAACGCACTGGGAGCAATGGATGCCATCGCCCGCGTATTCGCCGGGAACCCGTTCGTGCCGATCGCCAACACCACGTAGCCGGATAGGTTCCGCGGCACACCGCGCGACTGATGATCCGCCGCGAACGTCATCCCGCCACCCACTGCTCCGCAAAAAATCCTGTTCCTCCTGTGAACCCTGGCGGAAATCGATCAACCTGAGCAGTTACGTGGTTTTCATGATACGAAAGAGCCAAGTACGAATAATTTCGGCCAGGGATATGAGCCGGAAGGAGAGGAAGGCATACGAGCAATTATGAAAAAGATACCGAAGTTTTCGAGCGAGGCAGAGGAACAAATATTTTGGAAAGAGGCCGATTCCACTGAATATATTGATTGGAGCAAGGCCAAGCGTGGTGTATTTGCTAATTTAAAGCCATCGTTAAAAACTATTTCAATTCGTCTTCCGGAATCGATGATCGAAGAATGAAG
>CAVPWJ010000019.1:0-11624 GCA_963708955.1 uncultured delta proteobacterium | reverse complement strand
ATGTTGCTCGGCGTAGCGGGCGATCACCATCCAGGCGGTGCCCGGCATCCACAGGACCGCGATCGGCCCCGCGCGGAGTAGGCTCCACAGCCTCATGAGGGGCTCCAGCTCCGGCTCGGGCGCGCCGGCTTCGACGACGATCGTTCGCCGCCGCCGCTCGTTCTCCTTACCGGCGCGGAGAAGGTCGCCGACGCCAGGCGGCGGAAGCGTCCCTCGATCGGGGCCGTCTCGGCATCGCCCACCACGATCAACCGGAGCGTCTTCGCGGAATCAGCTCGCGCGCCGTGGCAAAAACTCGGACAGATCGGCTTCGTCGATGGGCCGGGAGCGATCGCGAAGAGCAGCGTCTTTTCGTGGAACTCAGCGCCACAAGTTCTTGAGGAACTCCTCCTCCGTGGAAAATCCCGCCGAAAACGGGGCTGCGCACCTCGCCGGTCATCTCGTGCCGTACATAATTCATCACGATTGAAATGGCCATCGCCGGCCACTACAACCCACGCTTGTTCCGCCGCCACCGAGAGACTTCTTGCGCCGATTCCTCACATTCGCCCTGCTGGCCGTCCTGGGCCGAGGCCGTCGTGGGCCGCCGCCCACGGCATGGTGGCGGCCGAGCACGAGCTCGCCGCACAGGCCGGGGTCGAGGTCGCCGCGCGGTACCGCGATCGACGCAGCGGTCGCGGCGGTGTTCGCCACGGCGGCGAATCCGTCCTCGTGCCGGCATCGGTGGTGTGGGTTCGCGCTCGTGCACGACGGCAAATCCACCGGCTCAGGATCGTCGACTTCCGCGAGACGGCTCCGGCCGAGCGGCTCCGGACAGGTACGTTCGCGATGGCAAAGTCGCCCCCCCCCGTCTGGCGGTGAGGTCCGGGGCTTGGCGCGGGTCGCTGCGAGACTTCGGCACGCTGCCGCTGGCCACCGTGCTCGAGCCGGCGATCCGCTACGCCGCGGAGGAGCTTCCCCGTGGGTCGACACCTCGCCGAGGAGCTGCGGGCCAACGCGGAGGAGATCCGCGGCCAGGACGCGGATTTGGCGGCGATCTACCGCTGATGATGTTCAAGGAGGGAGAGGCGCGCAGGCGGACCTCGCCGGCACGAAGGCGCATCGCCGCGGGCGGAGATCAGACGTCTGGCTACCAGGCCGCTCGCCGAGACGCTCCGTCGCCGCGCAACAGGGTGTGTGACCGCCGAGGGATTTGCGCGAGCACTCGACGCCGACTGCGCGATCCGCTGCGCACCCGCTCCTGACCTTCGAGGACCAGCCCTTCCCGTACCGCGCCCGATCCGCCTCGCCGCTGGCCGCGGCGAGGTGCACCGCTTCCGAGCCACCCATGCCGCACGAACCTGCGCTGCTCGCCGGTTTCGCCCGCGTCTGCGTAACCGCTGTGGGGGCAGCAGACCCAGGGCTTCCAGTCCCACTCAGGGTGCTGAGTCCACTCCACGACGACCTCTACGTCCGGGCCCTGGCCCTCAGTTGCGCCTTGCCAGGTCGTGCTCGTCGGCTGTGACCTGCTGTTCTTCGAGCGCGAGCAGGTGGACCACTTCCACGCCGCGATCAACGCCGCCACCGGCCTCGCTCCGGCGCAGGTCCTGATGAACACCTCCCACACCCACGCCGGCCCGCGCCTGACGCACTGGGCCTACTCCGCCGGCCCCTGCACCCCGACCTGACGTCGCCCGCGTCGAGACGGCGCTCGTCGAAGCCGTCCTCGCGGCCCGCGCCCGGCACTGCCTGGTCACCGCACTCGCGGGGGTCACCCGCACCACCCTCCCGATGAACCGCCGCCACCCGGGGCCCGATGGAGGTGCAGTGGGCGCCCTACCCCAAGGCGAATATCTGCGCCGCCCTCCCCTTCTGCCTCTTCCGCCGGCGCCGACGGCGGGATCGTCTCGGTCCGGCCTCCGTCCCTCCATGATCGGCACGCACGCGCCACCACCTAGGGATGGCAGGAGACCGAGAAGAGGACCGAGACGATCCCGCCGTCGGCGCGGCGGAAGAGGCAGAGGGGGATGTGGTGCGAACCCCGCCCTCGGGTAGGGCGCCCACTGCGCCTTCCCATTCGGCCCCGGGTGGCGGCGGTTCATCGGGAGGGCGGTGCGGGTGACCCCCGCGAGTGCGGTGACCAGGCAGTGCCGGGCGCGGGCAGCGAGGACGGCTTCGACGAGCGCCGTCTCGACGCGGGCGACGTAGTCGGGGTCGGGGCCGGCGGAGTAGGCCCAGTGCGTCAGGCGCGGGCCGGCGTGGGTGTGGGAGGTGTTGATCAGGACCTGCGCCGGAGCGAGGCCGGTGGCCGGCGTCGATCGCGGCGTGGAAGTGGTTCACCCGCTCGCGCTCGAAGAACAGCAGGTCACAGCCGACGAGCACGACCTCGCGGTCGCGCAACTGTATGGCCAGGAACCCGGACGTAGGTCGTCGTGGATGGACTCGGCGCCCTGGACCTGGTAGCCCTCCATCTGTGCCCCCACGGCGGGAGTGACGCAGACGCGGGCGAAACCGGCGAGCAGCGCAGGTTCGTGCGGCATGGGTGGGTCCTCAGGAACGATGACCTCGCCGCGGCCAGCGGCGAGGCGGATCAGGGCGCGGTACGGGAAGGGCTGGTCCTCGAAGGTCAGGAGCGGGTGCGCAGCGGATCGCGCAGTCGCACGTGGTAGCCGCGCAGATCCTCGGCGGTAAGCACGCCCTGCTGCGCGGCGACGGAGCGGACGATCTTCTCGGCGAGCGGCCCCTCGTAGAACGTCTGATCTCCGCCCGCGGCGATCGCCTTCAGCGTGCCGGCGAGGTCCGCCTGCACGAGCACCTCTCCCTCCTTGAACGACGTCCCATTGGGCTTCAGGTAGATCGCCGCCAGATCCGCGTGGCCGCGGATCTCCTCCGCGTTGGCCCGCAGCTCCTCGGCGAGGTGTCGACCCACGGGGAAGCCCTCCGCGGCGTAGCGGATCGCCGGCTCGAGCACGGTGGCGAGCGGCAGCGTGCCGAAGTCTCGCAGCAACCGCGCCAAGCCCCGGACCTCGCCGGGCACGGCAACGGCGAGAGCGCCGCGCAGTGACGGGGGGGGGGCGACTTTGCCATCGCGAACGTACCTGTCCGGAGCCGCTCCGGCCGGAGCCGTCTCGCGGAAGTCGACGATCCTGAGCCGGTGGGACTTGCCGTCGTGCACGAGCGCGAACCCACCGCCGCCGATGCCGCACGAGGACGGATTCAGCACCCCGGTGGCAAACACCGCCGCGACCGCTGCGTCGATCGCGTTGCCGCCGCGGCGAAACATCTCGACCCCGGCCTGTGCGGCGAGCTCGTGCTCGGCCGCCACCATGCCGTGGGCGGCGGCGGCCCACGACGGCCTCGGCCCGATGATGAGGACGGCCAGCAGGGCGAATGTGAGGAATCGGCGCAAGAAGTCTCTCGGTGGCGGCAAAACGAGCGGGACGCTTGGGTTGTAGTGGCCGGCGATGGCCATTTCAATCGTGATGAATTATGTACGGCACGAGATGACCGGCGAGGTGCGCAGCCCGGTTTCGGCGGGTTCCACGGAGGAGGAGTTCCTCGAGAAGAGCTTCTACCTCGATGAGTTCCACGAAAAGACGCTGCTCTTCGCGATCGCTCCCGGGCCGATCGACGAAGCCGATCTGTCGAGTTTTTTTGCCACGGCGCGCGAGCTGATTCGCGAAGACGCTCGGTTGATCGTCGTGGTGGGCGATGCCGAGACGGCCCGCAAGCTCGAGGGACGCTTCCGCCGCCTGGCGTCGGCGAGCCTCTCCGCGCCGCTGTTCACGGGGGACGACGAGCGGCGGCGGCGAACGATCGTCGTCGAAGCCCGCGCGCCCGAGCCGGAGCTGGAGCCCCTCATGAGGCTGTGGAGCCTGCTCCGCACGGGGCCGATCGCGGTCCTGTGGATGCCGGGCACGGCTTGGATGGTGATCGCCCGCTACGCCGTGAAGCTCGCGGCGCGACTGAAGGTGCACAAGCTGGTGCTCGTCGATCCCGAAGGCGGGGTCGGCCCGGAGCGCGTGTTGTCGTTCCTCGACGAGAGCGTGCTCGAGACGCTGCTCGGCGCCGGAGAGGCGGAGTGGGTGGGACTCGGCCATCGCCGGTCGCTCATCCAGGTGATTCGCGATGGTCTGATCGACGGTGTGCCGTCGATCAACCTCTGCGCGCTCGGCGGCCTCGCTCGCGAGCTCTATACCTACGAAGGGTCCGGGACCCTGTTCACGCTCGAGGACTACTGCCGCGTGGAGCGCCTCGGCATCGACGACTTCCGAGAGGTCGAGCGCCTGCTCGAGCGCGGCCAGCGCGATGGATTCCTGAAGATCCGCAGCCGTGAGGAGATCGGCGAGATCCTCTTCACGGGCTTCGGCGCGACCATCGCCTCGGGGCACCTCGCCGGAGTTGGCTCGCTGCTCTGTGATCGCTATCGCACCGACCGTGCTGGCGAGGTTGTGGCGCTGTACACCGTGAGCCGGTTCAAGGGCGAAGGCGTGGGCGCGAAGCTGCTCGCGCACATCCTCGACGAAGCGAAGCGCCGCGATCTGTCGAGCGTGTTCGCGTGCACGACCGAGGAGCGGGCTGCGCAGTTTTTCGTGCGACACGGCTTTCGCAGCGTCAGCCCGGCCGACGTTCCCGCAGCGAAATGGAGCGGATACGATCCCGAGCGCATCCGGCGGTTGTTGGTTCTGCGGCTCGAGTTGTGAGCGGGCCGTCGGCATGCGTCGGTCTGGACGTCGGCATCAGCACGACGGACGCCGTGGCTTGCGCGCTCGGCGCGCTCTGGTCGGCGCGCGAAGGGCTCGCGGGATGAAGGCGTGGGCCGCGGCGACGCTCGCGGCGGCGGCGCTCGCGGGTTGCCGACGTAGCTCCGACCCCGCGGTCGAGCGGATCGTCGAGAAGGCAATCGAGTCGCAGGGGCGCGAAGCCGAGGTGACGATCGATCGCGATCACGGATCGATCACGGTAACGCTCGGGCGGGCGATCGCGCCGCGGGGCTGGCCGCTGGCCGTGCCGATCTACTCGCATGCCAGCCGCGCCAAGATCGAGCCGGGCGAGAAGGGCGCTCAACGGCTCTGGGTGGCGACCGACGATTCGATCGAGAAGCTCTCCGCCTTCTACCGCCGTGAGCTCGGTAAGTCCGGCTGGCAGCTCGAGGGAAGCGCCGCCGGAGATCGCGACTGGGAGGCGCGCCGTGGCTCGGAACGCCTGCGGCTCCATTTTCTCCGGCGTCCCGAATCCGGCGACAGCCGCGCGGAGATCGAATACAAGGTTGGATCGTAACCCGGCGCAGAGGGGGAACGATGGCGGTGTGCCTGACATCGCTGGCGGTCACGAGGACCGCTCGCCGGGCGGCAGGGGACGAAAAAAAAGGCGGGAATGATCCCGCCCTTTTCGCTCTCATCCAACTCTGGAGGTCAGGTGTTCTTGAAGAGGGTCTGCATCTTCATCGCCAGGCCCATGTCGCCGGCGATCTTCAGCTTGCCCTGCATGAACGCCATCTGGGGGTTCAGCTTCTTGCGGTTGATGTCCACCCAGTCCTTGCCGGCCATCGTCATCGTCATCTTCGGCGACGGATGCGTGCCTTCCTTCACCTCCAGGGTGCCGTCCTTGATGATCGCGTGGTACTGCCCACCGTCGTCTCCGGTGAGGTTGAACTGAATCACGGCGTCCAGTCCCTTGGCCGCGTCTTTGTCGAGGTGGTTGGGCATCTCCTTGAAGATGTCCTTGACGGTCAGGTCTCCCATTGCTCTGTCCTCCTTGCCGTGGGGCCCCTGGATGGAGTGATCGAGGCTCATTCAATAGGCCCCATTGCGCTGCGTCAAGAGGCCGACGCTTCCGTCCGGCTGCGGCCGGCGCGCTCAGCCTCCTCGACGAGCTGAATCTCGTCGTAGTGGACCGACCAGTTCGTGCCGTTGTCCCACAACACCCGCAGCGGAACGTTAAAGCCGTCGCGGAACTGGCCCGTGACCGTTCCTCGCTCGCCGCACCGCAGGCGCAGGTACTGATCCTTGAGATGGACGACTAGCTCGACTCGCTTGCCCAACCAATTCTCTCCGCTCATGGACCTACCTTCCGGTCGACTGTCGTAGGCTCGACAAAGCCGAACGACCCTAGCAACAAAGGGCGGGGGCTTCAATTGGCGAACCGCACGGGGGCGCGTGACGAACGAGGGAGGCAGCATGACGGCGGAGACGTTTCGCAAGGACAAGTATCTGCGGGCGTGCGGCTACAACTTCTACGTCTGGGCGGGAGTTAACCTGTTGGTGACCTGCCCGCTGTGGTCGGTGCTCGCCGGACGTTCATGGCCGGTCTGGCTCGCGGTGCTCGAGCCGATCGCTCTGATCGTGATCGGCGTCGTGCTCTCGGCGCTGAACGACAATCGCGTCGAGAAGATGTGGGGTGCGCCGAACGAGCGAGCGGTCGTCGATGTCGGCAGCTTCTGGGGCCCGCTTCTGCTCGTGGCTTTCGTGCTGACCGTGGTGCTGTCGATTCGCGGTCCGGTCGCGTACGTGCCGCCGGTGTGGCTGCTGCTCGTCGGCGCCGCCTATTGGATGTGGGGAAATTTCGCCGTCCCGGAGTTCCGCTGGTTCGGGGGGGCGCTGGTCGCAGCCGGAACGGTGGCCGGGCTTGCCGTGCGCCCCGAGCCGAGATGGCCCGGACTGCCCTCTCCAGAAGTGCTGCTTCTGTGGATGCTGTTCATGGGAATTCTCTGGCTGCCGTTCGGGGCGTACATCAATCGCAAGTACGTCTACCCCGAGCCGGCCGAGCGATCATGGCCGTAGATCGCCTGGTAGAGCCTTCGGTTCTGCAGCACGCGCTTCACGTACCCGCGCGTCTCACGGTAGCTGATGCTCTCGACGAACTCGTCGTCCTCGACGTCCGGATAGCGGCGCTGCCACTTGTCGACCGCCGCTTCGCCGGCGTTGTACGCCGCGAGCACGCGCGGCAGGTTGCCGCCGTAGCGGTCCATCAACTCACGCAGGTATGCGGTGCCGAGAGACACGTTCGCCGCGGGATCGATCAGACGGCCGTCGTGGAAATCGCCGAGGCCGATGCTCGCAGCCAAGCGCTGGCCGGTCGGTGGCAGGATCTGCATCAAGCCGATCGCGTTGGCGGAAGAGCGCGCTTCGGGGTCGTACAGGCTCTCTTGACGAATCAGCGCGGCGATCAGAAAGGAATCCAGCGAGCGCTGCGCGGAATGCCGCTCGATCACCGGCCAGAAGCCGAGCGGGTAGCAGTACCGCAACCACGGGTTGTCGAGGCCGCAGCCCGTTGCGCGAAGCGCCCGGCCGACCGACTGCCGATATCCTTCGACCTCGAGCCACGCGCCGATCAGGAACGCGTCGCAGCCCGAGGTCAGCTCTTGATAGGCGGACAGCTCGCCGCGGGCGAGCGCGTTGAGCCCTATCGACTTGAGCTCGCCGAAGCGAGCGAGGTGGCTTCCGCCGCCGCCGCAGGCCAGCTCGGCTCGTAGGTCGGGCGTCGCGGGAATCCGATCCGCCAGCGCCGCCCCGTCGCCCAGCCCCAGTCTCCGTTCGGCGAGTCCCGCGTAGTACGTCTCCGGCGATTCGCGCAACAGATCCTGCAATCCGCGTGTGTCGCCCGTCGCTCGCGCACGCCAGTACAGCGCGGCGGCGCGCTCCGGACCGCGGCGCACGGCAAGATCGAGAAATGTCTGGCTGGCAAGCGATCTGTTGCCGGCGCGGTACTGGCACCAGCCGACGCGAAAGCGCGCTTCGGCGGCCAGCGAGCTCCGCGGATACAAACGCACCAGACGCGCGAACTGCTTCTCGGCCAGATCGAAGCGGCGCGCCTCTTGTTGGATACGGCCCATCGCATAGACGGATTCCGCGGCCTGCGCGCCGTACGGGTACTGCCGAGCGTAGCGATCGAACAAGCGCAGGGCCTTTTCGTCGTCGTCTCGGTTCCACGCGAGCGACGCCAGACGGTACAGAGCCTGGGCTGCCGCCGGATGCCGCGGGTAGGCCGCGCGCAGACGCTCGAGCCCCCGCACCGATCCTTCGCGGTCTCCGGTCCTGGCGAGCGCGCTGGCCTCGAGCCAGAGAAAGCCGGGCAAATCCGCAGGCGAGCGAAAGCGGGCCAACGCGAGTCGCGCGAGCTCGAGCGCGCGCTCGGCTTCCCCTTCGGAGAGGAGCAGCGATATCTCAGCGTGCGCGTCGCGGGCGGTCTTCAGCGCCACGGCATCTCGCTCCGCCCAGGTCTCTTCGCGCGCCGTGGCCGCCTCGGGCGAGCGCGGATGGCGCGAGCGCAGCTCCGCGGCCAGGGCGTGACTCTCCTCGAGACGGGCGAGGTGGCGGGCGGCCTGGCTGGCAAGCCACAACGCGGCGGCGTGCTGCGTCGGGTCCTTGAGGTCGGATCGAGCTGCGGCGAGCTTGCCGGCGGCTGCCGGCCAATCGCCCGCGCGGGCGCGCGCGCGGCCGACCGCGAGCTCCGCCTCCCCGCGCCACACCGAGTCCGGGTAGCGGCTCTCGATCGCCGCCCAATGACCGAGCGCTCGTGGAGCATCGCCGCGCGCTTCTGCGAGCTTGGCGAGATACCGCTCGGCGTAGTCGGCGAGCTCCGGATAGACTTCGGTGACGCGGCCAAAGAGCACATCGGCCGAGGTGCGATCTCCGCGCTCGTAGAGCGAGAGGCTCGCCGCGAAAAGCTCGCGGCGCTCCTCGGGAGTTCGGCCCTCTGGAACCGCGGCGGCCAGCGCAGTCGACGGGGTATCGCGCGGCAATGGCGTCGGCTGCAGGCTGCAGGCGGCGAAGAAGAGCAGCACGGCCAGGCACCTTTTCATCGGTTCGGTTTCGGCTACCATGGGGCGCTTGCGGCCGCAACGCGAAGAAATCGACGCAAGCGCGGCGACGCGTTGGGTCTTGGCCTCGGCGTCGCCGCGCCGCGCCGCGTTGCTGTCGGCGGCGGGTCAGCGCTTCGAGGTCGAGCCGAGCCGCGTGCAGGAAGCGGCGCGCGACGGGGAAGCCGCGCGGGAATTCGCCGCGCGCTTGGCGCGCGAGAAGGCGCTCGAAATCGCCGGGCGGCGGCCGGGTCGCTGGGTACTGGGGGCCGACACGCTGGTGATCGTCGACGGCGCTCCGCTTGGTAAGCCGGGCACGGCTTCCGAGGCGGCCACCATGCTGCGTCGCCTTTCGGGTCGAGTGCACGAGGTCGTGACGGCGTTCGCGCTCGTGGATCCGGCGCGGCACGTCTTCCACGAAAGCGCCGTCATCAGCGAAGTGAGGTTTCGCCGGCTCGATCCGGCGGAGATCGACGCGTACGTTGCCGGCGGAGAGCCGCTCGACATGGCGGGTGGATATGCGATCCAGGGCGGTGCCGTCGCGTTCGTGGTCGAGCTGCGCGGCTCGCTGAGCAACGTGATCGGCCTGCCGATGGCGGAAGTCGAGGCGACGCTACGCGCCGCCGGTCTCTGGCACGTTCCGAGAGGGGAGCGCGGCGGGTGATGTCGGCAATCGGCGAACGGTATCGCTCGGTCGTGCAGCGGGTCGGCGAGGCCGCCGCGCGCTGTGGCCGCCGCGCCGACGAGGTGACGGTGGTCGTCGCCGCCAAGACGTTTGGGGTCGAGGCGGTGCGAGAGGCGATCGCGGCGGGCGCGACCGACATCGGCGAGAACTACGTCCAGGAAGCTCGGCGCAAGGCGAGCGCACTCGCTCGCGACGAGATTCGCTGGCACATGATCGGGCGCCTGCAGCGTAACAAGGCGGCACAAGCCATCGGCCTGTTTCATCTCATTCACTCCCTCGACCGCATCGATCTCGCCCGCGAGCTCGACCGGTCGTCGGCGCGCGCTGGCGTTCGCGCTCGCTGCCTCGTCGAGATGAACCTCGGCGGCGAGAGCAGCAAAGGAGGGGCCGAGCCGCAATCGCTCGAAAGCCTTCTCGATCAGATTGCGCCGCTGCGATATTTGGAGGTTCTCGGTCTCATGTCGATTCCGCCGCCGGGGACGGCGGACGAGAGTCGGCGCTCGTTCGCGCGCCTGCACGAGCTTCGCGAACGCCTCGGACATTTGCGTCTTCCGAACGTCCGGCTTAAGGAGCTTTCCATGGGCATGTCGGCGGACTTCGAGGCCGCGATCGAAGAGGGAGCGACGATTGTGCGGATCGGCACGGCGATCTTCGGACCCCGGATGGGGAGGAGATGAAGGTCGCCAAGAAGCTCGGGTTCATCGGCGCCGGCAACATGGCGGGCGCCCTGATCAAGGGAGTGCTCGCCGCCAAGCTCCACCGTCCGACCGAGATCTGGGTGAGCGACTCGGTCGCGGGCCGGTGCCGGCTCGCGCGCCGCCGCCACGGAGTCGGCGCGGCGAAGGACAACGTCGAGCTGGTACGCGGATCGGAGACCGTCGTGCTCGCGGTCAAGCCGCAAGTATTGTCCGCGGTGATCGAGGAGATCCGCGGCGCGGCGAATGTGCGCCAACTGTTCGTCTCGATCGTGGCGGGCGTGCCGCTGCGCCGTATCGAGGATGGACTCGGTGGGGGCGTGCGGGTCATCCGCGTGATGCCGAACACGCCGGCGTTGCTCGGCAAGGGAATGTCGGTGCTGGTACGGGGCTCGGCGGCGAGCGCTGGCGACCTTCGTCGGGCGATGCGCATGTTTCGCGGTGTCGGCGACGCCACGGCGGTGGAGGACGAGAGCCTCCTCGACCCGGTTACCGGTCTCAGTGGCAGCGGGCCGGCCTACGTCTACCGGCTGGCCGAAGCGCTGATCGAAGGAGGCGTTCGTCAAGGGCTCGATCCCTCCATGGCCAGTCGGCTGGTGTTCCGGACGCTCGAGGGAGCTTCGGCCATGCTGCGCGAGACCGGCAGCACACCGAAGCAGCTCCGGGAAATGGTCAGCTCGCCGGGTGGAACGACGCTGGCGGGTCTTGCCGAGCTCGATCGAGCGGGGTTCTTCGACGCCGTGGTCGCGGCCGTCGGCGCCGCGACGGTCCGATCGCGGGATCTGGGCGGCTGGGCGAAGGAGGGGAAGTAACGAATGTTTCTGCTATCAAACTTCCTGATTGCGGCAGCGAGCGTGCTCGGCATGCTGATCACGCTCTATACGTACGTGATCATCGCGCGCGCTCTCCTTTCCTGGGTCGGTCCCGATCCCTACAATCCGATCGTTCGCTTCCTCTACAACATCACCGAGCCGATTCTCTACCGCGTACGCCGCACGGTTCCGTTCGCCTTCGCGGGCGGGCTGGACTTCTCTCCGCTGATCGTGCTTCTCGGGCTGTACTTCCTACAAGTGTTCCTGGTGCGAAGTCTGCAGGATTTCGCCCTGATGCTGCGCTGATCTCGCGGCCGGTCACATTGACAACGGCCGAGCGCCTGATTACTGGAGAGTCGATGCCGATCTACGAGTACAGTTGCGACAGGTGCGGCACGTTCGAGTTGAGCCAGCGGATCACCGACAAGCCGCTTCGCCGCTGCCCGACCTGCAAAGGGAAGGTCCGCAAGCTGATCTCCAATACCTCGTTTCAGCTGAAGGGATCCGGCTGGTACGTGACCGACTATGCCGGCAAGGACGGCAGCGGGAAGAAGGAGAAGCCAGAAGGCAAAGCAGACTCGGCGGTCGCCAAGGAAGGCAAGGACTCCTCGCCCAAGGCCGATTCGAAGACCGCAACGACCGCTGCCTGACGG
>CAVPWJ010000018.1:0-9508 GCA_963708955.1 uncultured delta proteobacterium | reverse complement strand
AAGTGCCTATTGCTCGGCATGCGGGAAGCGGTGCGTGAAATGAAACGCCTGATCTCTCCATCCGTTGCAGCATGATTTTAGGGATAGGCACAGATATTGTAGCAATCCAGCGCATGGCCGATTTATGGCAACGCCACGGCGAGCGTGCGCTGGGCAAAATACTCTCGCCGCCTGAACAAGCGGATTGCCTAGTCAGTGCCGACCCGGCACGCTTGTTGGCCAAACGCTTTGCCGCCAAGGAGGCCTTGGGCAAAGCGCTGGGCACAGGCATTCGTGCTCCGGTGCTGTTGCCGGAAATGACCGTGGCGCATGATGCGCTGGGTAAACCGGGATTTACTTTTTCTGCTGAATTGACGGCCTTTTTGGCGCAAAAAAACATCATCCCGCACCTGTCGCTAAGCGACGAGAAAGATTACGCCGTCGCTTTTGTGGTGCTGGAAACGGCTTAAACCTTTATTCAAGTTTGTCTGAGAAAAACGAGATGAAAACAATCCCCCTTGGCCCTTTGATGATAGACATTGCCGGGCATGGCCTAAGTGCGCTGGATATTGAGCGGCTTACCCACCCCTTGGTGGGGGGCGTAAATTTGTTTCACGAGCAAGACGTAACTGAGCCAAGCAAAACACCACAGTAAAAAAAACCACGTATTGCTTGCGCCGTGTCGCTCATTTCGGGGTCGCCGGGAAGAACAGGAACGCGAGGCGCACGATCACGAAGTCGGCGAGGATGATCGCCACGAAGCTCCACACTACCGCCGACGTGGTCGACCGCGCCACGCCTTCCGAGCCGCCGGTCGTCCGGAGGCCGAACGCGCAGGCGATGATCGACACCAGCATGCCGAACACCAGGCCCTTCACCAGGCCGACGAGGATGTCGGTCAAGTTGAGCCACTCGGTGAGGTTGTCGAGAAACTGCGAGACGCTGATCGAGATCGTCGGATCGACGGCGACCACCAGCGTGCCGCCGAGGATGCCGATCACGTCGGAGTAGACCACGAGCATCGGCAGCGCGAGCGTCATCGCCAGGAAGCGCGGTACCGACAAGAACGGCACCGGATCGATGTCCATCGTGCGCAACGCCGAGATCTCGTCGTAGACCTTCATCGAGCCGATCTCGGCGGCGACGGCAGAGCCCGACTTGCCGGCGACGATGAAGCCCATGATCACCGGCCCGAGCTCCTTGGTCATTGCCAGGCCGACCAGCGAGCCGAGCACCTCTTGCGTGTAGTTGGCGAGCTGGTCGGCCGCCTGCACGACCATGACCATGCCGACGAACAGCGATACCAGGGCGGCGATGCCGAGCGTCTCCGCCCCGACCAGTGTGAGCTGCGCGACGATCTTCGGCAGATGCTGTCCCGCCGAGCGGCAGTGCCAGACGGTGGCGACGAGCAGCGAGGCGCACTCGCCGACGATCTGCAGGGTGTCGAGCGCTGCGCGGCCGAGCGAGCTGACGACCCCCGGAGGAGCCTGACGGGTGAAGCGAGCGCTGTCGGTGGCTTGGGCCATGCAGGCTTCGTCGGCTTCAGTCGAACGACAGATACCACGGCGGGACGAGCTTGCCACCGCCCCACGACCACATCCGCCACAGCACGTCGCGGCGCGTCTCGCCGCCGTGATGCTCGCTGCCGTAGAGCCGATAGAGCGGCGCCCAGGTGAGCCGCAGCGCTTCGTTCTTCGGGAACAGGCCGTCGAGCAGAGTCGGCGCTTGGGCATCGCCGGCCCGCGGGCTGTCGCGGTCCACCCAGAGTGGTACGAGTACGCGGGTGTGCAGGCGCATCTCACCCTCGCCCTCGCGCTGATCGCGGTAGAAGAGAAAGAGCACGTCGGTGCGGCGGTACGCGGCATCGTCGCCGAGACCTTCGCGGCGGCGGTAGAACGGCCAAAAGTAGAAGACCGAGTGCATCGTCGCGGTACGGCGATCTTCGTAGAAGGGCATCAGGCGCAGCGACAGCCGCCGCCCGGTGGAGATCTCTCGCTGCACCGTCCAGAACGGCCACGGAAAGCCCTCGATCTCCGTGTCGCTCGCGCGGTCGATGGTGTGCGTGTAGAGCGGCAGCACGAGCAGGAACGCGTAGGAGCGGCTCTCGATCCTCGGGCCTTCGATCGTCGAGAAGAGCGGCCAGGAGATGCGGCTCGTCACCTCACTCTCGTGGCCGGGGTGTGACACCGCGCGGATGTAGAACGGCCAGCCGACGTACGACGATTCGTACTCCGCGCCGAGCCGGGTGTGGCCCCAGATCGGCCACGCCCGCACGCCTTCGCCGGCGGTGCCGCCGACCCGCGAAAAGAACGGGAACGGCAACCAGGTGCGCCGCCACAGCGGCTCTTCGATGCGCAGGTACAGAGGAAACAGCAGCATGCGGATCCGCTGGTAACCGAGGAAGCCCTCGAGGTTGGCGTAGAACGGCAGCACCGAGAGCGAGCGCCCGGAATCCGGCGTGGTTCGGTAGAACACGAAGGGGAAGATCGTCAGCTCGCTCCGGTACGGGCGGTCGGGAGGTGGCGTGCGGCGATGGACGTAGGAGCCGAGACCGAAGAAGCGGACCGACAGCTCCTCGGCCGAACGCGTCCAGGAAGCCAGGGGATAGAGCAGGAGGCCGCGCGAGGTTCCATCGGTCGCCGAGCGCGAGGAGTGGTAGAACGGCCGCAGCGCAAACGTCGAGCTCTTGCTGTCGCGGTGCCACTCGACGAGCGGGCCGAGCACTCGGCCGTGGGTCACACCGGCGCGGCTCTCGAAGTCCACCAGCGGCCAGGCGCGCAGCTCGAATGCGCGAGCCGAGCCTGCGGCGAGCAGCATGCCGAGCACGGCGGACGCGAGCGCCGACGCCCGGCGGCTATTCGTTGCGCAACTCAAGCGACCGCAGATCGCGCGCGCGGATCTGGTAGGCGCCGAGCTGGGTCTGGCCCGAGAAGGAGAGCGAGCTGCGGATCTTCAGCTCGACGGGGTCGCCCTTGCGAAGCGTCACCTTGGCGACGAGGCCCTTGGCGGGATCCCCGCTGAACTCGATGGTCTTGATGTTGTCGAAGGAGACGCGCACGTCGCCGCGCCCGATCTGTCCGGGCAGGGCGAGGTTCCCTCCGGAGCTGATCCACTTGGCCTCGACGCGGGTGCCGTCACGGTCGACGAACGCGCCCTCGTAGTTGCGCTCGGGAGTGCCGTCGCCGGCGCCGCCGAGCGCACCCATGCCGAGGAGTGGCAGCGCGAGCAACACGATCGCGATCGACCGAAGCCTCCGAGTCATGCGGTTCCCCCTTCGCCGTAGAACTGCTGTGACGCGCTCCTACCACAGGGCCCCCGGGCGGCAAAGCAGGCATTCCTCCCACCCCGACCGCAGTGCTTGAGGTGGAGCGCGGGCCGCTCTAGAAGGTGGGCTGGATGGCAGAGCACGCGGAGCCCGACGTCGTCGTCGTCGGGCTGGGCATCTCCGGGCTCGCCTGCCTGTGGCGACTCCGACAGGCCGGGCTCGATGCGCTCGGGGTGGAGGCGTCGCCGCGAGCGGGAGGCGTGCTACGCAGCCGCGCGCTCGGCGGCGGGCTCGTCGAGGAAGGGCCGAACACGGTGCTCGGCACGCCCGGGCTCTTCGACCTCGTCCGCGAGGTCGGTCTCGAGGCCGACCTCGTCCGCGCCGAGCCCGGGCTCGCGCGGCTCATTCTCCGTTGCGGCCGGCTTCATGCTTTGCCCGGCGGGGTTGGCGGGGTGGTGTCGACTCGATTGCTCTCGCTGCCAGGAAAGCTCCGCGCGCTCGCCGAGCTTTTTCTCCCCGGCCGTCGCGAGCGAACCGAGGAGTCGGTCGAGCAGTTCTTCGCGCGGCGATTCGGTCGCGAGGTGGTGGATGCGGTGGTGGCGCCGTTTCTCTCCGGCACCTTCGCCGGCGACCCGGCGCGCCTCGGCGCGCGCGACGTGTTTCCTTCCCTGGTGGCGCTCGAGGAGCGCTTCGGCGGCGTGCTGCGGGGGTGGTTGCGGGAAGCCGCGGGCGGATCGCCGTCCTCCCGCGCGGGCTTGGTGTCCTTCCGCGGCGGCCTCGAGGTCTTGGCCGAGCGGCTCGTCGAGCGATCGGCCGGGTCGGTCCGGCTGCGCACCTCGGTCGAGGGAATCGAGGCCGCCGCCTCGCGGGGAGGCCGCCTCCGGGTGTCGATTCGCGACCCGACGGGCTCGGGCGTGCTCGCGCCGCGCGCCGTGGTGCTGGCGCTGCCCGCCTGGCAGGCTGCGCCGCTGCTCGAGCGGGCCGCTCCGGCGACGGCCGCCGCGCTGACCGAAATCGAGGGGCCACCGCTCGCCTGCGTGAGCCTCGGCTGGGCGAGGGCAGCGGTGGCGCATCCGCTCGAGGGCTTCGGGTTTCTGGTGGCACGCGGCGAGCGCGCGGGAATCCTCGGCTGCTTGTGGCCGGCGTCGATCTTTCCGGGGCGGGCTCCGACCGGGCGCGTCGTGACGACGAGCTTCGTCGGCGGCGCCGGCGACCCGGCGGGCGCGGCGCTCGACGACGCCTCGCTCGTCGAGCGGGTTCACGCGGACTTGGCGACCATCCTCGGCGCCTTCGGGCCGCCAGCGGTGTTGTCGATCGCCCGCTACGAGCGCTCGATTCCGCAGTACACGATCGGGCACGTGGGGCGCGTCGCGCGGATCCGGGCGGGCCTCGCAGCCGCTCCGGGGCTCTTCGTCACCGGCAACTTCCTGGAGGGAGTCTCGGTCGGAGAGTGCGTCCGGCAAGCCGCGGCGACGGCCGCCGCGGTACGCGATTCCCTGAAGGCGACGGTCGATTTTTTGCCGCCCAGCGTGTAAAGGAACCGGCTGGCAGGCGGGGCTGGCGAAAGAGCCGGCCCAGTCGGGGGGGCTCTTGGGCGGCAAAAACGACGAGGCCAAGCATCCATTTCAGTTCATGGCGTGCTGGGAGCTGCGCGAGATGCTCGGGCGGCGCGCGGCCGACGTGCAGGAGCTGCTCGAAGGGCTGGAGGAAGTCCCGCTCGACAGCATCTACTTTCACACGCACAGCTATTTCCTGCGCCACCCCTACATCGCCGGGCCCTATCCCAACGACTTCGCCAACTGGGCCGCAATTCAACTGCGCGACCGCGTGCTCGGCGAGCGGTTGGCGGTGATCGACCCGTTCGAGGCGGGAGACCTCGAAGGCCTACGCAATGAAGTGGTGACGATCCTCGATGACCACCTTTCGCACGTCGGCTCGGTGCCGCGGGTGGTCTTCGGCGAGCACTTCTTCTTCATGCAGTCGCGCATCCTCGCCGTGCCCGCCGGCATCAAGGCGCGCACGCTCTCGGAGCTGCGCGAGGGGCTCGCGCGCGTCGACGCGGGCGCCATCTTCTTCCACGTCTTCGATGCGCTCGCCCGCAAGGGGAGGCGGCGCAGCGACTTCGCCGTGTGGATCGAGGACGGTCTGGGGATGAAGGAGCTGGCGGCCAGGTTTGCCGCCGTGAATCCCTACGCGACCACGCTCGAGCGGGTGCGTCGGCGGCTGATCGCGCTCTGTGAGGACGTCGAGCGGACGGAGAACCGATCGTGACGGTATCGCTCGAGGACTACCGTTCGGTCTCCCGGCCGGGCTCCATCGACATCCTGCGGCGCATGGCGGAGAAGCTGCGCTCTCGCCGGGTGCTGCGCATCAGCGCGCACCGCAAGGGTACCGGCGTGGCGGAGATGCTCGAGCGGCACACGCCGCTCCTCCAGGAGCTCGGCGTCGATGCCCGCTGGGAGGTGATCCAGGGCGGGGAGGGTTTTCAGGTGGCCTGCCAAGCGCTCTACAACATGCTGCAGGGCGAGGAAGACCGCTTCAGCGAGGAGATGTTCCAGCGGTACGTCGAGACCAACCGCGAGAACGCGCGCGGGCTAGACCTCGAGGCCGACGTGGTGGTGATCCACGATCACCAGGCGGCGCCGCTGATCGGCGCTCGCCCGCAAGACGGACGCTGGGTTTGGCGCTGTCACCTCGACATCGCCCGGCCCCAGCGCAAGGCGTGGGCGATGCTGCGGCAGTTCGTCGTCAAGTACGACGCGGCGGTGTTCTCGCTGCCGAAGTTCGCGCAGCGCCTGCCGATCCCGCAGTTCTTGATCTATCCGTCGATCGATCCGTTGTCGGAAAAGAATCGCGAGCTCTCCAGCGACGAGATCCGCTCGACGCTCGACCGTCTCGGCATTCCCACCGACAAGCCGATCTTGCTGCAGGCTTCCCGCTTTCATCGGTTCAAAGATCCGGTCGGAGTCATCGAGGCCTACGGTATCGCCAAGAAGCAGAACGACTGCCGGCTGGTTCTCGCTGGCTCGCCGGCGGAGGGTGACGAAGGGCGCCGCATCCTGGCCGAGATGGAAGAGGCGGCGGGCGGGGACCCCGACGTTCACGTCTTGCAGCTTCCGGAGACCGCCGAGATCGAGATCAACGCGCTGCAGCGCGCCGCGGCGATCGTCATCCAGAAATCGACCCGGGAGGGCTTCGGCTTGATGGTCGCCGAGGCGATGTGGAAGGGTAAGCCGGTGATCGGGGGATTCGCCGGCGGCATCACCGCGCAGCTCATCTACGAGATCACGGGCTACACGGTGAATTCCGTGGAGGGCTGCGCGTACCGCATCCGCACGCTGCTCAACAATCCCGACCTGGCGGCGAAGATGGGCGAGGATGCGCGGGAGTTTGCCCGGCATCACTTCTTGCTCACCCGCAACCTGGGGGACTATCTCGCTCTACTGACCACGCTCCTGCGATAGGAGCGCGAAGGAGGACGACCGGACGATGGCCGACCGCAAGACGATCGAGGCGATGTTGGACGAGCAGCGGAAGTTTCCTCCGCCGGAGGAGTTCCGCCGGCGCGCGACGATCCACGACGATTCGATGCACGGCGAAGCCGCCAGGGACCTCGAAGCGTTCTGGGCCCGGCTGGCCGGCGAGAAGCTCGAGTGGATGCGGCGCTGGGACCGCGTGCTCGAGTGGAACCCGCCGTGGGCGAAGTGGTTCGTCGGGGGGCAGCTGAACGTTTCGGCCAACTGTCTCGATCGCCACGTCGCGGCTGGCAACGGCGGGCGAACGGCCTACCACTGGCTCGGCGAGAACGACGACGAGCGAGTGTTGACGTACGCGGACCTGCACGGCGAGGTGCAGAAGTTCGCCAACGTGCTGAAGAGCCTGGGCGTCGGCAAAGGCGACCGCGTGGCGATCTACCTGCCGATGATCCCCGAGCTGCCGATCGCGATGCTCGCCTGCGCCCGGCTCGGCGCGGTGCATGGCGTGGTGTTCGGCGGCTTCAGCTCCGAGGCGCTGCGCGACCGCATCCTCGACGCCGAAGCCAAGGTGCTGGTGACCGCCGACGGCGGCTACCGGCGCGGTACGATCGTCCCGCTCAAGCGGAACGCCGATGCGTCGGTGGCCGAGACTCCGTGCGTCGAGCACGTGGTCGTGGTGCGGCGAACCGGCGAGAGCGTGCCGATGAAAGGCGGCCGCGACCACTGGTGGCACGAGCTGGTGGCCAAGGCCCCGGCGGAGTGCCCGCCCGAGCCGGTGGACAGCGAGGACATGCTCTACATCCTCTACACCAGCGGCACGACGGGGAAGCCGAAGGGCATCGTGCACACCAGCGCCGGGTATCTGCTCGGCGCGGCGACCACGTTTCAGTGGATCTTCGACTGGCGCCCCGACGACGTGTGGTGGTGCGCGGCCGACATCGGCTGGGTGACCGGCCACAGCTACATCGTCTACGGTCCGCTCTCGAGCGGCGCGACTTCGGTCATGTACGAGGGCACGCCGGACTACCCGGCCCGCGACCGCTGGTGGCAAATCGTCGAGCGCTACAAGGTATCGCTGCTCTACATGGCGCCGACCGCGGTCCGCTCGTTCATGAAGTGGGGCACGGAGCTGCCGGCGAAACGCGACCTGTCGTCGCTGCGCGTGCTCGGGTCGGTCGGCGAGCCGATCAATCCCGAGGCTTGGATCTGGTACCACGAGAACATTGGCCGCGGCCGCTGTCCGATCGTCGACACCTGGTGGCAGACCGAGACCGGCATGATCATGATCACCCCGCTGCCGGGCATCACCACGCTGAAGCCGGGTTCGGCGACGCGCCCGTTCCCGGGCGTCGTGGCGGACATCGTCGATGAGAAGGGCCAGCCGGCGAACAGCGGCTACCTGATCCTCAAGAAGCCGTGGCCGGCGATGGCACGGACGCTCTACAAGGATCCGGAGCGCTTCCAGGAGGTGTATTGGAGCCGCTTCCCCGGCTCTTACTTCACGGGCGACGGCGCCAAGCGGGATGCCGACGGAGATTTCTGGCTGCTCGGCCGTGTCGACGACGTGATGAACGTCGCCGGCCACCGCATGAGCACCTACGAGGTGGAGAGCGCGCTCGTCGATCACCCGGCCGTCGCCGAGGCGGCGGTGATCGGCAAGGCGCACGACATCAAGGGCCAGGCGATCTCCGCGTTCGTGACGTTGAAGGAGGGAAGGACGGGAACGCCCGCGCTGATGGCCGAGCTGAAAGAGCACGTGGCGAAGAAGATCGGCGCGATCGCCCGGCCCGACGACATCTTGTTCTCCGCTGAGCTGCCGAAGACTCGCAGCGGCAAGATCATGCGCCGCCTGCTGCGCGACGTCGCCGAGGGAAGGGCGCTCGGAGACACGACGACGCTGGCAGATCCGACGGTGGTACACGGGTTGAAACAGAAGTACGAGGATCAGGAGGGGTAGGCAGGATCGAATGAGCCGGTGGCGGCTGGGGCCGTCCGTACGAAGCGGTCAGGTGGTCCGCAGCGTCTCGTTCAGGCTGCCGCTGCGAAAGCCCTTGGGGTCGATCTCGACTTCCTTGAAGCCAATGCCGCGAAAACTGGTTACGAGATCGCCGCGTAGCGGCTCGACGCAGAGCCGCACCACGTCCGCGAGCGGCACTTCGATCCGCGCACGCTCGCCGAAATAGCGCACACGGCATTCGCGGAAGCCGCGGGCGCGCAGCCACTGCTCGCCGCGGGCGACGCGCTCCAAGCCATCGAGCGTGATCGTCGTGCCGTACGGAAAGCGCGAGGACAGGCACGGGCTCGCCGGTCGATCGAACGTGCGCAGGCCGAGTCGGCGGCTGATCGCGCGGACCTCGCTCTTGGTGAGCCTCGCCATGTCCCTTTCATACGTGCAATGAAAAGCAGGTCTTCATTAACAGATCCAGTTGCCGTCAACAGCTCCAACTTTTTATTCGGATCGGTTAATTTTAACTTCAACCCTGTTGCTTCTAATACGTATTCAGCGAAAGTCGTTTGACAAATGCGTCCTACACCTAATTCAGGGAGCACGTCTCCGATATATTCCATGAACAGTCTACTCGGCGCCAAAATCATCAGTTTCTCTGAAGGGAAATCTGTGCCCATCGTATACAGGAAATAGGATATGCGGTGTAGCGCGATTGTCGTTTTGCCACTGCCTGCTGCGCCTTGAACGATGATCGGTTGCTTCAGATTCGCCCGGATGATTTCGTTCTGCTCCGCCTGGATTGTCGAAACGATTTCGGTTAACCGGATATCGCCTTCCCTG
>CAVPWJ010000017.1:0-19308 GCA_963708955.1 uncultured delta proteobacterium | reverse complement strand
GCTCGCGAAGCTCTGGAATAGGCTTGCTTCACACGGGTCATCGATTTGCAGCCGGCCCAAATGGGCATCTACGTGAACGGTGAGTGCGGAGAATGGCTTGGTACAAGCGGTTCATGGCAAGCACAGTTATCAACAGCGCGATTTTCAGATGTTTGCGCGTGGGTCGCTCGGGGAATTCGCTGCAGAAGCCGATTCAACGTTTGCGGCGTCCTTCCAAGTTATTGGTTTTGTGGTGCTTTTCCTGCATTCGCGCGGATGACCTGGGTTGCCTAACCGGTGAGCAATAGAGGGCCCGAAGCCGGCGCCAAAAGTTGTCCACAACTTTTCCACAGGTTTCCATGGCACGAACGATGCTCGATGAAAGCCGTGCAGAACATTTGCAATAAGCCGCCGCGTTCCACCAAGGGCGGTCAGGTATCCGGGGGGTGGATCGGTGGAGGCGGGAGATGATCCAGTACATTCGATGGGTGATCGCCCACGCTCGCTCGGTGGCTTGGGTCGTGCTGGCGGTGACCATCGGCCTGGGTGCGAAGATCACCGCGCTGCGGGTCGAGGTGAACCCGGATTCGCAGCTTCCGCAGAATCACCCCTACGTTCGCGCCCTCAATCGGCTCCACGAGATCTTCGGCGAGAAGAATCTCGTCTTCATCGGCCTATTCCCGAACAGCGGAGACATCTACGAGCCACGGTTCCTCGCCAAGCTCGCCAAGGTTACCGAGCGGATCGAGTCTTTGCCCGGCTTGGCGCAGCGCACCTATCTGAGCTTGGCGTTGCCGAAGGCCGTCGACATTCGCGGCACGGCGCAGGGCATGGAGATCCGCCCATTCCTCGATCCCTTGCCCGCCACGCGCGAAGCCGCGCTGGTGCTGCGGGAGCGGGTGAAAGCGAATCCGCAGTACGTCGGCACCATTGTCGCGGGCGATGGATCGGCGGCCGCGATCATCGCCGATTTCGAGTTCCATCCACCGTTGGACGGTTACCCGGAGATCCAGCACGCGGTGACGCGTATCCTCGACGAAGAGCAAGACGGTACGTTCACCGCCCACCTCGGCGGTCCGGCCATCTACGTTGCGTGGCTGGCGCGCTATTCGGCGCGAATGTTCGTCTTCTTTCCCTTGGCGTTGGCGGTCATCGGCTTGGTGCACTACGAAGCCTTCCGCACGCTGCAGGCGATGTTCCTGCCGCTCGTCACCGCGCTGCTGGCGATGCTCTGGAGCCTCGGTCTGCTCGGATGGCTCGGCGTCGCTCTCGATCCCTTCAACGTCACCACGCCGATACTGATTCTCGCCGTGGCGGCGGGCCACGCCGTGCAGATGCTCAAGCGCTTCTACGAGGAGCTCGCCGACGGCACCGAACAGCGGGTAGCGATCGAGCGAGCGGCGCTGGGAGTGGGCCCGGTGATGATCACCGCGACGACCATCGCCGCGCTCTCCTTCCTGTCTCTGGTCACCTTCCGTACCGCCGCGATTCGTAATTTTGGGCTGTTCACCGCGCTCGGAATCCTTTCCGCGCTGGTGATCGAGATGACGCTGATCCCCGCCGTGCGAGCCCTCTTGCCGGCGCCCACGCTTCGCGAGCGAGCCCGCGAGGGTACTCACCACCTGTTCGATCCCATCATCGCCGTGCTTTGTACGTCACTGCGCGGCAAACGGTGGGCGTGGCTGCTGGCGGCAGCCGGCTTCTTCACGATCGGGGCGGCGGTGGCGGGTTCGCGGGTGGTGATCGATTCGAGCTTCCGCGCACAGTTCCTACCTGATTCCGAGGTACGCCGCGACGATCGCGTGTTGAACCACGCCTTCGGCGGCACGAGCACGCTCGTGCTGCTGATCGAGAAGGATCAGGACGGGGCGATCGAGGATCCTCAGATGCTGCGCTGGATCGATTCGTTGCAGGATTGGTTCGCGGAGCAGCCGGGCGTCGGCAAGACGCTGTCGTTCGTCGACTACGTGAAGCGCATGAACGCGGCGATGAACGCCGATGACCCCCGGAAGTTCGTCGTTCCCGACTCCCGCAACCTGGTGAGCCAATACCTGCTGCTCTACTCGATGTCGGCGAGCATCGAAGACTTCGACAGCCTCGTCGACCCCGCGCGCCGGATCTGCGCCCTGCGCGTGTACTTGAAGGAGGACAGCACGCGTTTCGCCAACGAGCTGATCGATCGTCTCCAGGAGCGGCTTCCCACCGACCTGCCCCGCGGGGTTCGGGTCGAGATCACCGGCTCGCTGGCCTCGAGCGAGGCGATGAATCAGGTGATGGTGGACGGCAAGCTTCTCAACATTCTGCAGGTGGCCGGCATCATCCTCGTGGTCGCCAGCACGGCTCTGGGATCGGTGACGGGGGGCTTCCTCGTGGCAGTTCCGCTGGCGCTCGCGGTGGTGGTCAATTTCGGCGCGATGGGCTTGCTGAAGATTCCGCTCGACATCGGCACGGCGACGATCTCGGCGATGGCGGTGGGAATCGGTGCGGATTATGCGATCTACTTTCTGTTCCGCCTGCGCGAGGAGCTCGTACGGAGCCACGTCTTGCTTGACGCCGTCGAGCGAGCATTGCAGAGCTCCGGAAAGGCGATCTTGTTCGTCTCGTCGGCCATCGCCGCCGGCTATCTCACGCTGTGCCTCTCGGGCTTCGGTTACCACACACGGCTCGGCACGCTGGTGGCCTTGGCCATGGCCGTATCGAGCCTCGCATCGTTGACGGTGCTGCCCGCGCTGGTGTTGGCGCTTCGCCCGCGCTTCCTCTGGGCGAGCTCGGAATCCGCTTCCCGCGCACGCGCTTCGTAACCCCCCTGGCACGCAGATTTCGCCGGCGCTTGGCAGGGCGCAAGGCGCGGGCATAGAGTTGGCGGCGGTTCTGCGAATCGCGAGGAGATTCTATGCGTGAGCGGATCGGCGTGATCGGAGGCGGAAGCTGGGGTACGGCGCTCGCCAAGCTGCTGGCCGAGAAGGGCTACCCCGTTTCTCTCTGGCTGCACAATCCCGAGCGTTGCCGGGAGATCGCCGAAAAGCGGGAAAACGCGACGTACCTCGCGGGGATCGCGCTGCCCTACAACCTGATTCCGTCGACGAGCCTTCAGGAGGTCGTAACCGGAAAGACGGCCTTGATCATCGTCGTCCCCTCCCACGTGTTCCGCGCGGTCATGACGGAAGCTGCCTCGCTGATCGCCGACCGGCCGCTCCTGGTCAGCGCTTCGAAGGGAATCGAGGACGAGACGTCCAAGACGATGCTCGGCGTGCTCGAGGAAATCCTTCCTCCCTCGCTCCATCGCCGCATGTGCGCGCTCTCCGGGCCGAGCTTCGCCCGGGAGGTGGCGCGGGGAATGCCCACGGCAGTGACGGCAGCGTCGGCGGACGCCGAGGCCGCGGCGGAATGCCAGGCGATGCTCACGACCTCGTTCTTCCGCGTCTATACGAGCACCGACGTCGTGGGCGTGGAGCTCGGCGGCGCGGTGAAGAACGTCATCGCCATCGCCGCCGGCCTGAGCGACGGTCTCGGCTTTGGCTACAACAGCCGCGCCGCGCTGATCACGCGAGGAATCGCCGAGGTCGCGCGGCTCGGCGCCCGGCTCGGCGCCGACCCGCGCACGCTGGCAGGACTGGCAGGCCTGGGCGACTTGGTGCTGACTTGCACGAGCGACCTGTCGCGCAATCGCAGTGTGGGGTTGCGTCTCGGTAAGGGCGAGCGGCTGAGCGACGTGCTGGCGGACATGAAGATGGTCGCCGAGGGAGTTCGTAATGCCAAGTCAGTGTACCACCTGGCGCGCAAGCTCGGCGTCGAGATGCCGATCACCGAGCAGGTGTACCTGTTGCTGCACGAGGGGAAGTCCGCGCGACAGGCGGTCGTGGATCTGATGGCCCGCGATCTGAAGCCCGAGATCTATTGATGGGCGAATTGACTTCACGGATGCGGTATGGTGAGTATTCGCGTTACGTCGGCCGACGAACGTCGGCCGTTTTTTGTGGAGCGTCGGCGCGCCGGCCTCGTGAAGCGCAGCCCCCGGAAAGGAAAAGCAGCGGATGAAGCGTACGTATCAGCCGAGCAACCTACGGCGAAAGCGCACTCACGGTTTTCTCTCCCGCATGGAAACACCTGGGGGGCGGAACATCCTCAAGCGCCGCCGCCGGAAGGGCCGCAAGAGCCTGACCGTGCAGGTACCCGCGAAGCCTGCCCGGCGATAGTCAAGTGCGTGAGGGCACCGCGGAGAGATCGGCCGAGGGCGCTCCTGCGTTCGGCGCCGAACCAGGAGCGGCGCTTCACTTTTGGGAAGGACGTGCGCATTCGGCGTCGACGGGATTTCCTGACGATCCAGGCGAAGGGCTGGAAAACCCACAGCCGAAACTTCGTCGTCGTGTCGATGGCCCACTCGCCTGCATGCCCTTCGCGGTTCGGATTCAGCGTGAGTCGCCGCGTCGGCAATGCGGTGGTACGAAACCGCGTGAAGCGCCGCCTCCGTGAGTTCTGCCGGTTGCACCGCTCACGGTTCGACGCCGGCCGAGACTTCGTCGTGATCGCCAAACCGGGTGCGGCAACGCTTTCCTACGCTGAGATCGTCGAGGAGCTGCGTGGCGCGCTTTCGTGAGGAGCACTGCATTGAACCGTCTGCCGGCACCGAGCCCATAGATATGGTCGGTCGCCTCGCCCCGCGGTGCGCGCTCTGGGCGTTGCGCCTCTATCGGGTGCTTTTGTCCCCGGTGCTCGGCCAAAACTGCCGTTTCGAGCCTTCCTGTTCCCGGTTCGCCGAGCAGGCCATGGAGCGCCACGGGTGGCGCGAGGGGAGCGTGATGGTGGCCCGCCGGCTGCTCCGCTGTCACCCCTGGGGTGGGCCGGGCGGATTTGACCCCGTGCCCTGAGGCGCGCTCGAGCGGTGAGGACGCTTTCGTGGATCGACAAATCATCTGGGCAGTAGCGCTATCGGCGCTCGTGGTTCTCGCCTATCAGGAGTACTTACGGATCTATTATCCGGAGCTCGGTAAGACGCCGCCCGCTTCGGCGCGGCCGACCCCGTCCCTCCCTCCGGTGGGTCCCGGCGAGCTTGCCGAGCCGCAGTTGGCGGGGACCGCAGCGCTTCCGACGGGCGACATCTCGATCAATTCTCCGTTGATCGAAGCGTCGCTGTCCTCCGTCGGCGGCCGGCTGATCAGCCTGAAGCTCAAGCGCTATCGAGAGGCGGTCGACCCGCAGAGCCCGCCTCTCGATCTGGTGGCGACGGGCGCCAAGGGCGATGCCCCGCTCGGCGTGATCCTGCGCGGTGCGACGCCGTGGAGCGATGAGCGGGTGGTCTACCAGCCGAGCCGGTCCTCCCTCACCTTGGCGGAGGGTCAAACCGGCGCCGTGTCCCTGCAAGGCGAGACCCCCGACGGCGTGAAGATCGAGAAGAACTTCCGCTTCGACGCAGCCAGCTACGCATTCGCGGTGGACGTCGAGGTCGATGATCCCGGCCATCGATATCCCGAAGCCGCGCTGCGTTGGACGCATCGGCCGGTGGAAAATCAGTCACGCTATGCCTTTCACGGACCCGAGGCGCTGGTCGGCGGCAAGCTGCTGCACTTCAGCGAGAGCCAGCTCGCGCAGGGGGCGATCTTCCCGGATCCGCGCACGCCCGCGGAGACGCCGCTCATCCACTGGGCGGGATATTCGGACAGCTACTTTCTCTCGGCGATGATACCGCGGGAGAACGACACCGTCCGCTTGTGGGTGAAGAGCGATCAGGGCGAGATCCTGACCGAAATTCTGGTTCCCGCGTCGGCGCTGGCCGCCGGTTATCCGTTCCAGGTCTACGCCGGGCCGAAGGACCTACACGCCCTGTCGGCGGCCGGTCATCACCTCACGCGCACCGTGGATCTCGGGTGGTTCAGCTTCGTCGCCGAGCCGATGTTGAGGATCCTGAAGTTCTTCCACCGCGCGACGGCGAATTACGGCGTCGACATCATTCTGCTCACGGTGCTCGTCAAGCTGGCCGCGGTACCGTTGACCCAGAAAAGCTACAAGTCGATGCAGGGCCTGCAAAAGCTCCAGCCGCAGATGAAGAAGCTCCAGGAAAAGTACGCCGACGATCGTGCCGCGTTGAACCGCGAGGTGATGGAGCTCTACCGCCGTCACAACGTCAACCCGCTTGGCGGTTGTTTGCCGATGCTGGTCCAGATGCCGATCTTCATCGGCTTGTACAACGCGCTGCTGTCGGCGGTCGAGCTGCGGCACGCGCCCTTCGCGATGTGGATCAACGATCTTTCCGCGCCCGACCGTTTGCCGCCGATTCAGCATTCGCCGCTGGCGACGATTGCGGGAATCGAGATTCGCATCCCGGTGCTCACGCTGTTGATGGGCCTCAGCATGTTGGTGCAGCAGCGCATGACGCCGCAAGCCGGCGACCCGATGCAGCAGCGGATGATGATGATCATGCCGCTGGTGTTCACGGTGATGTTCATCAATTTCCCGTCGGGACTGGCCCTCTATTGGCTCGTCAACAACATTCTCACCATCGCGCAGCAGATGCTGGTGCAGCGCGGCGCCAACAAGTGAGGGGGCCGATCGAAGCCGAGGGAGAGAGCATTCTCGGGAGCGTCGCGTCGTTCACCTCGCGACGAGCGCGGACCCCACGGTGACGACCCACAGCCTCGGCGAAGGCATGCTCGAGCGCGTGGGGATCCGTCCGCCGGGTGCGGCCAAGAGCCCCGCGGCGCGCGCGGGCGGTTGACGGCGGTGGGCACTCCGCTTACCGCCCGGGCGAGAATCGGCTAACGTTCGCGCGGTGTATCCGCGCGATACCATCGCCGCGCTCGCGACCGCGGTCGGGCCGGCTGCCGTCGCGATCGTGCGCATCAGCGGTGCGGATGCGGCGCTCGTAGCTCGACGCGTCTTTCGCGGCCGAATGCCAGAGCGGTGGGAATCCCATCACCTGTATGTCGGCCGGTTCGTCGACGAACACGATCAGATGGTAGACCAAGGACTCGCCGTGATCATGCGCGCGCCGCGCAGCTATACGGGCGAAGACGTGATCGAGCTTCACGGGCACGGAGGAACGATCGTGGCGCGGCGTCTGCTCGCCGCGGTTCTTGCCGCTGGCGCGCGCCCCGCGGAGCGCGGCGAGTTCACGCTTCGAGCCTTCCTGAACGGCAAGCTCGACCTCGCTCAAGCGGAAGCGGTCGCGGATCTCGTCGCCGCACGTACGGATGGCGCGACGCAGGTTGCCCTCGACCATCTTGCCGGATCGCTTTCGCGGACCGTGGAGGCGCTGCGCGAGCGCCTGGTGGGCATCGCCGCGCAGCTCGAAGTCGCGATCGACTTTTCCGAGGAAGATGTCGGCATGCTCGATCGTGCGGCGCTGGCGAAGGAGGTGGCGGCGATTACGGCGGAGCTCCGTCGGCTCGCCGCGTCGCATGCCCGTGGGCGCCTGCTGCGGGAAGGATTGCGCGTGGTCATCGTCGGCAAACCGAACGTCGGCAAGTCGAGCCTGCTCAATCATCTGCTCGGAGCGGAGCGGGCGATCGTCACTCCGCATCCCGGCACCACACGCGACGTCATCGAAGAAAGCCTCGACCTCGGTGGCTTGGCCGTGTCGCTTACCGACACTGCCGGACTGCGCAGCGGCGCCGAGGAGGTCGAGAGCATCGGTATCGAGCGGGCGCGCGAGCAGATCCGCATAGCGGACGTGGCGGTGGTCGTCTTCGATCAGGCGGACCGACTATCCGCAGAGGACGCGGAGGTGCTTAACGCTACGCGTTATAAAGATCGTATCTTCGTGATAAACAAGATAGATTTGCCGAGCAAGTCGGAGCTTCCGCCCGCGGAGGATTGCTTCGCCGTGGTTCGTCTATGCGCGAAGACTGGCGAAGGCGTGCCGGGGCTTGGTGCCGAGATCGTACGCTTCGCGGGCCTCCAGACCGCCGATGGTAGCGGAGTGATCGTCACCCGGGAGCGTCAGCGAACAGCCATCGACGCGGCCGCTACGGCCGCCGAGCACGCCGCCGATTCGCTATGCTCGGGGCTTCCACCGGAGATCGTCGGAGTTGACATCGCCATGGCTCTAGACCATCTCGGGGAGATCGTTGGCCGGACATCGCCGGAAGCTGTGCTGGACCGTGTTTTCAGCGAGTTCTGCATCGGCAAGTGAGTACGTTCCACGTGAAACACCGAGCGGGAGAATCATGGTGAGCAGGTTCGACGTCATCGTCGTGGGCGCCGGCCATGCCGGCATCGAAGCATCCTTGGCCGCGGCTCGTCTCGGCCGACGGACGCTGATGCTGACGCTGAACCTCGACCACATCGGTCAAATGTCTTGCAATCCGGCCATCGGCGGGATCGGTAAGGGGCATCTGGTCCGCGAGATCGACGCGCTTGGCGGCGAGATGGCGACGGCCATCGATGAGACCGGAATCCAGTTCCGCCGGCTGAACACCAAGAAGGGACCGGCCGTGCGCGCGACGCGCGCCCAAGCGGACAAGGCTGGGTACCGCACCCGGATGAAGCGTGTGCTCGAGCACGCTACCGGCTTGACGTGTCGGCAGGGAAGCGTCGAAAAGCTGATGGTCGAAGGCAGCGCAGTGCGGGGCGTCGAGACGCAGATCGGCGAGTCTTTCGAAGCGGACGCGGTCATTCTCACCACCGGCACGTTTCTCAAGGGACTGATCCATGTCGGCGATCGCAACTACTCCGCCGGCCGCGCCGGCGATTTTGCCGCGATGAACCTTTCGGGCCAGTTGACATCACTGGGGCTCCGCGTGGGTCGGCTGAAAACTGGAACGTGCCCGCGCCTCGATCGCCGCACGATAGATTTCAGCCGGCTCGAGGAACAGGCCGGCGACGATCCCCCGCCGTTCTTCTCGTTCCGCACGGTGCGCCTCGAGCAACCGCAGATCTCCTGTTTCCTCACGTACACGAACACGGCAACGCACGAGCTCATTCGGGCTGGGCTGGATCGTTCGCCGCTCTACAACGGCACCATCCAGAGCCGCGGTCCTCGCTACTGCCCGTCGATCGAAGACAAGGTGATGCGCTTTCGAGACAAGGAGCGCCACCAGATCTTCCTGGAGCCCGAGGGGCGTGACACGGTCGAGATCTATCCGAACGGGCTCTCGACGAGCTTGCCGCTCGACATCCAAGGACGCATGGTCCGGTCGATCGCCGGGCTCGAGGCCGCGGAGATCATGAGGCCGGGCTACGCGATCGAATACGACTACTGCGACCCGACGCAACTCGCACCGTCGTTGGAGAGCAAGCTGGTCGACGGGCTGTTCCTCGCGGGCCAGATCAATGGAACCACCGGCTACGAAGAGGCGGCCGCGCAAGGGATCGTGGCGGGGATCAACGCCGCACGGCACTGTGCGGGCGAATCGCCGATCGTCCTGGGCCGGGAACAGGCGTACATCGGGGTACTGATCGACGATCTCGTGACCAAGGGGGTGGGTGGCGAGCCGTATCGCATGTTCACCTCGCGGGCCGAGCATCGCCTGCTGCTGCGGGAGGACAATGCCGATCTGCGGCTCGCAGGGATTGGCAGCGCAATCGGCTTGCTCGACTCGGCGACTCGTGCCCGACTGGCCGCCAAGCGCCAGCGGGTCGAGGCGGAGCTCGAGCGTCTCGAAAGTACGTTCGTCGCTCCCCAGGAGGCGACACAAGCCTTGCTCGCGGAGCGAGGAACCTCGCCATTGCGCAAGGCGACGAGCCTGGCGTCGTTGCTGCGCCGCCCCGAGCTCGGTTACGACGACGTCTGCCGCTTGGCGGGTGGCTGCCGGGTCGCCGCCGCCGAGACCCCCGACGTTGCAGCGCAAGTCGAGACGACCATCAAGTACGGTGGCTACGTCGCCCGCCAGCAGGAGCTGGTCGAGCGCTCGCGGCGGATGGAGGAAGTCGCGGTGCCGGCGAATTTCGATTACCATCGTGTTTCGGGGTTATCGCATGAAGTCCGCGAGAAGCTGGTGGCCGTGCGACCGCGCTCGCTCGGACAGGCGTCACGCATCTCCGGCGTGACGCCTGCGGCCCTGTCGCTGCTTGCGATTCACCTCCGCCGCGCTGGGCTTGCCTGACGGGTGATGCCGCCGAGCGCTTGGCAACGCTTGCCCAGCCTCGCCCGGGATCTCTTCGGCGTCGAGCTGGACCGCTTCTCGCTCGAGCGTCTCGAGCGCTTCATCAATCTGGTGGAAGCTTGGTCGTCACGAATGAACCTGATCGCGGCGCGGTCTCGGGAGGAGATCGTTTTCCGCCATCTGCTCGATTCGCTGGCTCCGCTGGCGTTGCTCGGCGACTCGCGGGTGATCGCGGATTTCGGCAGCGGCGCCGGCTTCCCAGGGATTCCGCTTGCTCTGCTGTCGCCGCAGCGGCACTTTCATCTCATCGAATCGCGACGCAAGCGGTGCAGCTTCCTGCGCCACGTGGTGCGGAGCCTGGCGATGGAAAACACGCGCGTGTGGGAAGGCCGAGGAGAGAGCTGGGAGCCGCCCGAAGCGGTCGATACGACGCTCGGGCGAGCGCTCCGCGTCGACGTGCTGGCGAGACTCTCGCACCGCGTCGTGAAGGCCGACGGCCGGACCATCGTCATGCGCAAGCAACAAGGCCGGCACGAACCGCTTCCGGGATTTTACGAGCGAGCCGAGCGGACCTATCGGCTACCTGGCGGACAAACCCATCAGGTCGTGCTGTTCGAACGCCAAACGGCCACTGACTGTTTCACGTGAAACTTCCGATCTGGCGCGGCGTATGGTAAGCGCTTTCTACCGGAGAGCGAGGTTGTTTTGGGACGGATAGTCGCGGTCGCGAATCAGAAGGGCGGGGTGGGTAAAACCACGACCGCGGTCAATCTGGCCGCGTCCCTAGGCAGTTTGGGCAAGCAAGTCCTCCTCGTCGATCTCGACCCGCAAAGCAATTCGACGAGCGGCGTCGGCCTGGCACCGGCGGAAGTCGCGCACTCGACGTATACGCTGCTTGCCGGACAGTCATCGCTGCACGAAGCGATCGTTTCCACCAAGGCGGAAGGACTTTCCGTGCTGCCCGCGACGCGCGACTTGGCGGGCGCAGAGATCGAGCTAGTTTCCGAGCAAAATCGAGAAGTTATACTAAAAGAGCGGCTTTCTGGACTAGATTCAAAATATGATTTTATTATTATTGACTGCCCGCCCTCCCTCGGTTTGCTCACGCTCAACGGCCTAGCGGCTTGTCACGGTCTGATCATTCCGCTCCAGTGTGAGTACTACGCGATGGAGGGTTTGAGCGCGCTGGTCGAAACCGTCGAGATGGTCCGTCAATCGCTGAACCCGGGGCTTGCTCTCGACGGCGTCCTGCTCACCATGTTCGATACGCGTAATTCGATTTGTCACCAGGTTGCCGAGCAAGCCCACCAGCACTTCGGCGAAAGCGTGTTCCGCGCGGTCATTCCGCGCAACGTTCGGCTGAGCGAGAGCCCGAGCTTCGGCGTGCCCGTCCTGCTCTACGATCCCGGCTCGCGCGGTGCGCAGAGCTATCTCGAGCTGGCGCGCGAGGTCCTCAGCCGCGAATCCGGGCAGGGAGGCGGCTGATCGTGGATGCTCCAAAGCGCAAAGGACTAGGCCGCGGGCTCGGAGCGCTCATTCCCCAGGCCGCGGTGCAGAAGCCCGTGGAGCGCACGCTGCCGATCGAACAGATCGCGCCGAATCCGTGGCAGCCCCGTACGAGCTTCGACGACGCCAAGATCGGCGAGATGGCCGAGTCGATCCGCGAGCAGGGCGTGGTGCAGCCGCTGCTCGTGCGCCGCAAGGACGGCGGGTTCGAGCTGGTGGCCGGCGAGCGCAGACTACGCGCGGCGAAGCTCGCTGGCCTGCCATCGGTGCCCGTCGTCATCCGCGAAATGAGCGACCGCGAGGCGCTCGAGATGGCGCTGGTCGAGAACCTTCAGCGGGAGGATCTTTCGGCGCTCGAGGAAGCCTGCGCTTACGTGCGACTGGTGGAGGAGTTCGGCCTCACGCAAGAGGAAGTCGCCAAGCGCGTCGCCAAGAGCCGCCCCGCGATAGCCAACACGATCCGCCTCCTGCAGCTTCCGGAGCCGATCCGCGAGGAGCTGCGTGGCGGGCGTATCTCGGCGGGGCACGCTCGCGCGCTGCTCGCCGTGGAATCCGCGGCGGCGCAGACGGCGCTCGCCCGCGAGACCATTCGCCGCGGTCTCTCGGTCCGCCAACTCGAAGCTCGCATCCGTGCCCACCTCCAGCCGAAGGGCAAGCAGCGAGCCGAGCGCGACCTGCACGTCGCCGACCTGGAGAAGCAGCTGATGCGCAGCCTCGGCACGCGCGTGCGCCTGGCTGCCCGCGGACATCGCGGCCGCATCGTCATCGAGTATTTCTCCGCCGCCGAGTTGGACAGGCTTCTCGAGCGATTGCGCCGCACCTAGCCACGAGTTTCCGGACTTTTTTCGGAACGACTCCTGGACAAGCTGGGGGTGGGATGGTAGAGCGACCGCTTCGCGAGACCCCCAGCCAAGGAGACGCCGATGGGCTTGTTCGGCCGCGATGAAAAGGACCTGAAGGACGTCGCCAAGGACCCGCTGAAGGACTATCGGCCGCAAACGCTGGAGTCCAAACCGCCGCCAACGGTCCAACCGCACGCCGCCCTACCGTCCCCGAGGGCTCCAACCAGAGAACCGTCGATGGCCGACAAAATGGATGGCGCCGAACTGGACGAGCTCAACGCGTATCTCGGTCGCGGCAGCCGCGTGAGCGGCAAGCTCAACTTCGACGGCACCGTCCGCGTGGACGGTCAAGTCGAGGGGGAGATCTCGGCGCAGGACACGCTGATCGTCGGCGAGCGCGCGGTCGTCACGGCGCAGATCAACGGCGACACGGTGATCATCAAAGGTAAAGTCACGGGCGACATCAACGCGCGCAAGCGCGTCGAGATCCGCGCGCCCGGCAAACTCTACGGTAACATCGTCACGCCCAGTCTGGTCATCCACGATGGCGTGGTCTTCGAAGGCCACTGCTCGATGGGCGCGACCGCGGAGGCTCGTGGCGCTGAATCCAAGAGCACGCCCCTGTCCAAGGAAGAGAAAGGAGGCAACGGCGTCCTCGCTCCGATGTCGAGCGCAGTGACGAAGTAGCTTCAGCCTCTCCCGCGCGCAATAGAGCCGACCAGCTTCCCGAGCCCCTTTGTTGCAGACGCCCCGACGGGCGGACGGGTGCGGTGTGACCAGTCGGTCACGGAGTAGGCATCGATACCGCCATGGACATCACCCCACAGGCCGTCCTCTATCAAGCCGTCTTGTTCGTCGTGCTGTATCTCGTGCTGAAGCGGGTGGTTTTCGACCGATTCCTCGATAGCCTCGATCAGCGCCACCACCGAACCCGTGGTGCGCTCGACGAGGCCGCGAAACTCCGGCAGGAAGCCGAGCACCTCCAGACGGACTACGAAGCTCAGCTTGCCGAGATTCGCCGACAGGCGGCGAGCGCGAAGGAGGAGATCCGGCGCGCGGCGGAGAGCGGAGAGCGCGAGATCCTCGAAGCGGCGCGCGAGGAGGCAGGACGTTTTTTTACCGCCGCTCGCGCGCGTATTGCCGGAGAGGTCAACGTGGCGCGCTCCTCGCTCGAGGGGGACGTCGGCAAGCTCTCGCAGCAGGTTCTCGAGACGTTGCTCAAGCGCAGCTCATGAAGAAGGCCGTACGCCACTACGGTCGCGATCTCGGCGCCGCGCTGCTGCTTTCGGGAGCGAGCGGAATCGCATGTGCCGCGGAGCAGCACGCGCCTCACGCCGAGCCTTCCCTGGCGAGCTTGTTCCTGCCGCTGGTGAACTTCACGATCTTCGTCGTCGTCTTCTATCGCTATGCCTGGCCGGTGCTGCGCGGAGCCCTCGCCGATCGGCGGACGCTCGTCCAGCGAGATCTCTCCGAAGCCGATCGAGCACATCGAGAAGCGCGAGCGGCGATCGCCGGGGTGGAGGCGCTGCGCGGTCGGTTGCGCGAGGACGGCGAGCGCCTCCTCGCCGAGATGCGCGCCGAGGCCGAGCGGGATCGCGCCGCGCTGCTCGAGTCCGCACGGAAGAGCGCCGAGCGCATCCGATCGGACGCTCGCCTGGTTGGGGAGCAGGAAGCGGCGCGCGCGGCGCAGGCGATCCGGGAAGAGATCGCCGACCAGGTGATCGCGCGCGTTGCCGCCGCCTTGCGCGAGCGGATCACCGACGAGGACGAGCGCCGATTCGTCGGCGAATTCGTGAACGCGGTCGAAACGGAGGGGGCGCCGTGACCGGGGCCGTGGCTAAGCGCTACGCGCGCGCGGTGTTCGCGATCGGCGCCGAGGCGGGCGACTCCGAGGTTGCCGGGCAAGAGCTCGCCCGCCTGACGCGAGCGTTCTCGGAAGAGCCTCTGCGCGCGTTCGCCGAGGATACGATGCTCGACCGGACGACGCGGCGCACGATTGTCGCGCGCGTGGCCGAGCAACTGGTTGTTCCCCGCCTGATCGCCAATTTCCTCGGCGTGCTCGCGCAGAACAACCGCTTGCGCGCGCTGCCGGCGATCGCTCGGGAATACCAGCGCCTCGAGGATCGCCGCCTCGGCCGGATCCGCGTCCGTGTACGCAGTGCCCGTCCGTTGTCCGAGGACGGACAGCACCGTCTTCACCGAGCGCTGGAGCAGCGCACGGGCAAACAGGTGATCCCCGAAACCCAGGTCGATGCCGACCTGCTCGGCGGAGTCGTCGTTGAAGTTCAGGGCCGGGTCTTCGACGGCAGCCTGCGGGCTCAGCTCGATCGTTTGAATCGATCGCTCTCCGGATAGCGCGTACGCGCTTCCGGTAGCAACTCTCAGGACGAGGTCAGTGATGGAGATTCGGGCAGCCGAGATCAGCGAGATCCTCAAACAGCAAATCAAGGACTTCGACCAGCGCGTCGAGGTGCGCGAGACCGGAACGGTGCTGTCGACCGGCGACGGGATCGCTCGCATCCACGGGCTCGATGGGGCGGCCTCGGGAGAGCTGCTGCAGTTCCCGCACGATCTGTTGGGCATGGTGCTGAACCTCGAGGAAGACAACGTCGGTGCGGCGATCTTCGGCGAGGCGCATCTCGTCTACGAAGGAGCGGAGGTTCGCCGAACCGGCAGGATCGCCGATGTTCCGGTCGGTGCCGAGCTGCGCGGACGCGTGGTGAACGCGCTCGGCCAGCCGATCGACGGCAAGGGCCCGATCCACGCCAAAGAGGCGCGACGAATCGAGCTCAAGGCGCCCGGGATCGTCGACCGCGCGCCGGTCAAACAGGCGCTGCAGACCGGCATCAAGGCGATCGATTCGATGATCCCGATTGGCCGTGGGCAGCGCGAGCTCATCATCGGGGACCGCCAGACCGGGAAGACCGCCGTTTGCTTGGACACGATCATCAACCAGAAGGGCGGCGACGTCACCTGCATCTACGTGGCGATCGGCCAGAAGCGATCGACGGTCGCGCAAGTCGTGGACAAGCTGTCGCGCCACGGCGCGATGGACTACACGATCGTGGTCGCCGCGACCGCCTCCGAAGCCGCGCCGCTGCAGTTCATCGCCCCCTACAGCGGCTGCGCGATGGGCGAGTATTTCCGCGACAACGGGCAGCACGCCCTGGTGATCTACGACGATCTCTCGAAGCAAGCGGTCGCCTACCGGCAGCTCTCGCTGCTGCTGCGCCGCCCGCCGGGCCGCGAAGCGTTTCCGGGCGACGTCTTCTATCTGCACTCGCGGCTGCTCGAGCGAGCGGCCAAGATGAGTGATGCGCGCGGCGGCGGGTCGCTCACCGCGCTGCCGGTGATCGAGACCCAGGCCGGCGACGTGTCGGCGTACGTTCCGACCAACGTGATCTCGATCACCGACGGGCAGATCTATCTCGAGACCGACCTGTTCTACTCCGGCGTGCGCCCCGCGGTGAACGTCGGGTTGTCGGTCTCTCGCGTCGGTGGCTCGGCGCAGATCAAGGCGATGCGCCAGGTGACCGGGTCGCTGCGGCTGGACCTCGCCCAGTACCGCGAGATGGCGGCCTTCGCGCAGTTTGGCTCCGACCTCGACGCGGCGACGCAGAAGATGCTGGCACGCGGCGCGCGGCTGGTGGAGGTTCTGAAGCAGGACCAGTACCGCCCTCTGTCGGTCGAGCGACAGGTCGTCATTCTGTACGCGGCGACCAACGGCTACGTCGATGGACTGGCGGCCGAGGCGATCGGCCGCTACGAGCGCGAGCTCGAGAGCTTCGTTGAGGGCCAGCACCCCGAGCTCTACCGAGAGATCCTCGAGAAGCGAGAGCTCGGCGACGATCTCAAGAAGAAGCTCAACGCCGCGCTCGACGAGTTCAAGGGCAGATTCGCCGCGTGACGAGCCCAGTCGCCAACTGACCAGCGTTCCATGCCTAGCCTCAAAGCCATCCGCAAGCGCATCGGGTCGGTGCGCAACACCCAGCAGATCACCAAAGCGATGAAGATGGTGTCGGCTGCCAAGCTGCGCCGGGCCCAGGAGGCCGCGGTCGCGGCACGGCCGTACGCGCAGAAGCTGACCGAGCTGCTGACGGGTGTGGCCGGGTCCGCCGCGGACGACGCTCATCCACTGCTGCGCGTGGCCGAAGCGCCGGCACGGGTGCGGCTCGTGCTCGTCACCTCCGATCGCGGCCTATGCGGGGGCTACAACTCGGCGTTGCTGCGCCAGGCCGAGGCGTTCGTGCGCGGTCAAGCCGATCGCCACGTGTCGTTGACGATCGTCGGCCGTAAGGGCGTCGACTACTTCCGGCGCCGATCGGTCGAGATCGCGGACCGGCACGTGCAGGTTTCCGGTGCGTCGATCGCGATCGCTCGAGAGATCGCCACCAAGGTGTCGGCGGAATTCGCCGACGGCAGGATCGATCGGGTCGAGATCCTCTACGGCGCTTTTCGCTCCGCGCTTTCGCAGGTGCCGACGATCGAGACGCTGCTGCCCGTGCGCGTCGATGCCGCGCTGGGCAGCCTGCCCGTGCCGAGCGAGCACCTCATGGAGCCCGATCGTGCCACGCTGCTCGATCGCCTGCTGCCGCAGTTCATCGAGGCGCGGATTTACGGCGCGCTTCTCGAGGCGACGGCGAGCGAGCACGGGGCCCGCATGACCGCGATGGAGAGCGCCACGAGCAACGCCGCGAAGATGATCTTCAGCCTCACGCTGGCGATGAACCGGGCGCGTCAAGCGGCGATTACCAAGGAGTTGATGGAGATCGTCTCCGGGGCGGAGGCGTTGAAGGGATGAAGGCGTCGGCGCCGCTCGCGTTCGGCGCCGCGATGGTCCGGATGGCGTGCCAAGCGGTCGACGTTCGCGGCCGCCGACGTCGCGGACGCGCGTCTCGGGGGCGTCGATCTCGAGGGAGGCAGGAGGCTTTGCGGTCATGAGTAACATCGGTCGAATCAGCCAGGTCATCGGTCCCGTGGTCGACATCGAGTTCGAGGACGGGACCGTCCCCCCGATTTACAATGCGCTACGGATCACCAATCCCGCGATCAGCGACCAACCGGAAAACCTCGTCGTCGAAGTCGCCCAGCACCTCGGCGAGAAGACGGTGCGCTGCATCGCCATGGATTCGACCGAAGGGCTCGTCCGTGGCTTCGAAGCTCGCGATACCGGTGCCGGCATCTCGATCCCCGTCGGTGAGGGGACGCTCGGCCGGATCCTCAACGTGATCGGCGATCCGGTCGACGAGGCCGGGCCGGTGAAGAGCGACAAGCGGCTGCCGATTCATCGTTCCGCGCCGGAGTTCGTCGACCAGGAGACCGAGGTGCAGGCGTTCGAGACCGGCATCAAGGTCGTCGATCTGCTCGCGCCGTATCCGCGCGGCGGCAAGATCGGCCTGTTCGGAGGCGCCGGTGTCGGCAAGACCGTGATCATCATGGAGCTGATCAACAACGTCGCCCAGCAGCACGGCGGCTACTCCGTGTTCGGCGGCGTCGGCGAGCGCACCCGCGAAGGGAACGATCTCTGGATCGAGATGAAGGAGTCGGGGGTCATCAACAAGGCGACGCTGGTCTACGGCCAGATGAACGAGCCGCCCGGCGCGCGAGCTCGCGTCGCGCTGTCGGCGCTGACCGCGGCCGAGTACTTCCGGGACGAAGAAGGGAAGGACGTCCTTCTCTTCATCGACAACATCTTCCGCTTCACCCAGGCGAACTCCGAGGTCTCCGCGCTGCTCGGCCGCATGCCGTCGGCCGTAGGCTATCAGCCGACGCTGTCGACGGACCTCGGCGAGCTGCAGGAGCGCATCACGACGACGCGCAAGGGGTCGATCACTTCGGTGCAAGCGATCTACGTGCCGGCCGACGATCTCACGGACCCCGCGCCCGCAACCACGTTCGCGCACCTCGACGCGACGACGGTGCTGTCCCGCCAGATCGCCGAGCTCGGCATCTACCCAGCGGTCGATCCGCTCGACTCGACCTCGCGGATCCTCGATCCGCAGGTCGTCGGCGCCGAGCACTACAAGGTGGCGCGCGAGGTGCAGGAAGTGCTGCAGCGCTACAAGGACCTGCAGGACATCATCGCCATCCTCGGCATGGACGAGCTCTCGGAGGACGACAAGCTGACCGTGGCGCGCGCGCGCAAGATCCAGCGCTTCCTCTCGCAGCCGTTCCACGTCGCCGAGGCGTTCACCGGCACACCCGGCGTGTACGTGAAGCTCGCCGACACGATCCGCGGCTTCCAGGAGATCGCCGGGGGCAAGCACGACGATCTTCCCGAGCAGGCCTTCTACATGGTCGGCACGATCGACGACGCGGTGGCCAAAGCCAAGCGTCTGGCGGGCGGCTGATCCGCCGGCGGGTCGGGAGAGCAAGCCATGGCCGAACCGTTGGTCCTCCGTGTGCTGACGCCGCAACGAGAGCTCTGCGACGAGGCGGTCGAGCAGGTGACCGCCGAAGGAACGTTGGGGCAATTCGGCGTGCTCCCGGACCACATCGCCTTCCTCACCTCGCTCGAGCCGGGGCCGCTTTCGTTCCGCAAGGCCGCGGGGGGCGAGAGCACGCTTGCCGTCAAGGGCGGCTACGCGGAGGTGCGTGACAACCTCGTCACCGTGCTCGCCGACGACGCTCTGCCGGTCGAGCGCATCGATGCAGCGCGGGCGCGCGCCGACCTGGAGCGGGCGCGCGCCGCGTTCGAGGCGGCGGCCTTCGGCGACCCCGAGCACGAACGGGCGCGTCTGGACCTTCGCTGGGCGGAGGTCCGGCTCGCTCTCGCCGGCGGCTGACGCGGCCGCCGGCCCGCAGTCGTACCTTGTCTCGCTCGGGGCAAACTGATTAGCTCGACGCGATGCCGACCTGGCGTTGGTGGGTGGGAGCACTGGTGGTGACACAGATGCTGACGCTGTCGAATCGAGCCGGTGCCGATGGGGATTCGATCGGTG
>CAVPWJ010000016.1:0-6514 GCA_963708955.1 uncultured delta proteobacterium | reverse complement strand
GGCGAAGAAGAGCAGAACCCCGAGCGCCACGCTGTGGATGGCCAGCGAGGCCAGCATCGTCAGCAGGGGCGGCCGCGGAGTCACGGATGCTCGTCCATCCAGCGCCGGATCCCGGCGCTCAGCGCCGAGCGGGCCGCGCGCGCGACCACCCATCCGAAATCGCTGATGGGTCCTCCAAAACGATGCCGCGTACCGTGCCCGGTCACCGCGACGACGACGGCGTCCGTTGATGTGCCGCTCGCCACCTGACCATCGTCGCACCGGACTTCGGCGGCCAGCGGCGGCGCCGTCTTGACCTCGGTGACCGTCATCACGGCGTTGATGTTCGCGTAGCGTCCGTCGTAGACCGCGGCCGACGGGCGGAACACCACCTCGAGCGCCTCGGGGCCGGCGGGTGGTCGAGCGCTCTTGGCGAGATCGGCGAGCGCCTTGGCGTCGATCCGCGGCGAAACGGGGGCGAGCGCGCTGCCCTCCAGGAGGCCATCGTGCAGCACGCGGCTCCACGCGCGCTCGAAGTCGGCACCGAGCGTCGCCTTCCAAGTCTCGCGCACCAGGTCGTACCCCGGCTTCTCCACGCCGGATTCGATCAGCGCGAGCATCTCGATGACGCTCCGCCCGGCGAACAGCGGCTCGATCAGCGGCTGCACGACCGACAGCGGCCCGCCGCGCGAGCGCGCGTCGCCCCAAGCTTCGAGGAAGTGCGCTTCCGGCAGATGCCACTCGCAAGCCGTGGAGGTCTCGTCGACGTGCAGACCGAGGCGAATGCGGTTTGCCACCTTGGCGATCGCCTGGCCGATCTCGAGGTCGGCCGGCGCGTCGTAGACGGGGTTGCCGCCGAGCACGAACAGCGTCTTCACCTTGCCTGCCTGCATGTCGGCGAGCAGCGCCTTCAGGTCGGCGCTGCTCGAGCGCAGCGCCTCCTTGGCGTCGACGTACGTGACAGTGGTGCCGACGTTGCCGAGCGCGGCGTTGAGCGCCGCCACCGCCGCGTGCACGGGCGGAGGCTGGTGCGCGCCGGCGACGATCAGGCTCTTGGCGCCGGCGGCCTTCAGGTCGCGCGCCACCGCCGCCAGCCATTTGCGGTCGATGTCGTCGGCGGAGGCTGGCGCGGGGCCGATCCCGAGCTCGGCGGCGAGCGACGCGGTGAAGGCGGCGATCCGGCCGCTCTGCAGCGCCAGCCGGTGGTCGGCGGCGATGCCGGTCACCGTCAGCGTGCTCTCGACCACGTAGAGGCGGTTCATCGCGTCGCTCGCCGAGTGCACGCGCCGCCCTTCGGTGAAGCCGCGCGCGTGACGGACCGAGTCGGCATCGACGAGCAGGAAGTCCGCGTCGAGCGACAGGATCACCCGCGCGCGCTCGACATGGTGAACGGGCTCGACCACCGATCCGGTCGCCGCCTGGATTCCGGCATAGAGGCTCTCGTCGCCGAGCGGAGCGTAGGCGACGACGCGGGCGTTCGGATAGCGCCGCTTGAGCGCGTCGACCAGCCGCGCCTTGGTCGGCGAAGCGAACGGCTCGAGCAGCACGGCCAGGCCGGCGCCCTGGTCCGCCGCCAGATCCTGAGAAGCCTTCTTCCAGTGATCGCTGAAGTCCTTCCAGGTCTTGCGCGGCTGCTCGGCGCCCTGTTGCAGCACGGCGGCGGCGCGGTCGGGATCGTAGAGGTCATAGATCGCCGCCTGCGTCCACGCGCTCGCCGCGCCGAGCGAGGAGGGGTGCAGCTCGTTACCTTCGATCTTGGTCGGCCGCCCCTCGTGGCTCTCCACGACCAGGCCGAGCGCGCTCACGCCGAATGGCATGGTGGTCGCGTATTTGAGCGGCACGCCGGGAACGACGTCCTCGGGAGCGTTCGCGTAGGGGACGATCGTCTCGACCGGCCGCCGGCAGGCGGCGAGGCCGGCCAGTGACAGCGACGCTCCCATCAACTGCAACAGCGTGCGCCGCGTGATCCCCTGCGGCGGATCGGCCGCGCCGGGCGGGAACTCCCGCTCGAGCGCCGCGAGGGATTCCGGGCTCTTCTCGAGCTCGCCGAGGCTTCGCCAATACTGCCGGGTCTTGGCCGCCGAGTCTTCGTTCACCGATGGCACCCCGAGCAGTCGGTCGGCGGTTGGATGCGGCGTTCCTGGATCGTCCGTCGCGCCCATTCGAGATGATTCGATGGCGGAACCCAGCGCATGTTCGTCACCTGATCGACCGGCCGGAGATTCGGTCCGGGGTCGCGGTGACAGTCGAGGCACCAGCTCATGCTGAGCGGCTTCTCCTGGTGGACGACGTCCATCTGATCGACGCGGCCGTGACACGAGACGCAGCCCACGCCCGCCTGCACGTGCGAGGCGTGCTCGAAGTAGACGTAGTCGGGCACCTCGTGCACGCGTACCCAGCGCATGGGAAAGCCGCCGGCCGCGCTGTCACGGATCGGCTGCAGCAGCGGGCTGTCCTTCTTCGCCAGGGTGTGACAGTTCATGCAGGTTTGCGTGGGCGGCACGCCCGCCGCCGGAGAGATCTCCACCGTCGCGTGGCAATAGCGACAGTTGATCTCCATGTCGCCCGCATGCAGGCGGTGGCTGTAGGGAACGGGCTGCGTCGGCTGATAGCCGACGTCGGTATACCAGGGGGAGAAATAATACCAGACGAACGCGACCGCGCCGATCAATCCGAGCGGCACGCCCGCACCGACCAACAGTGGCAGCCGATTGATTCGCTCGGGAAAGATTTGCGCCACCAGCCTGCACCCGCCTACCGCGTTTACCGAACTGCGCGGTGAAGCCGTCTCCAGGACGGCTCCCTGACCTCAATCCGTCGTCTATCCCCCTCGTATCTCGAAACCGCGCAGCAGAAGAACCCAAAATTTTTTCGTTCGCGTGCTTATCGCAGCGCCGAGGAAAACGTCAAGGTAATTTTCCGCGCTACGTCCGCGTGTTCTGCGCCTGGAATTCGCTAGTGGACTCTGTCACAAGAGACCTCGTTCCATGAACGAGCGAGACGAGCCACTCACCGAGTCGGAGCGCGCGTTCGCCGCGCGAGCGGTTCGCCGCAAGCGGCTGTTCCTGAACCTGTCCAGCGCGAGCATCGCCGTGGCGCTGGCGCTCGCTCTCGTCTACGGCTACGAGCGGCTGCGCGACCCGAGCTTTCCGCTCGCGCCACACGCGGTCATCATCCTGCTCATTCTGCTGAACGCCCGCCAGAACCTCCGACAGCACAAGCATGCCGCGATCCTCGAGAAGCTGATCCCTCGATGAGAAGGCACCTGCGCAACCCCTTCCTGTGGGCATTCGTCGTGGGGTGCGCGGTGATCACGCTGATGCGGCCGCTGCTGCGCCGCATCCCCGCCCCGCCGCCAGTGATCGGGCGGGTGCCGGGGTTTTCGCTGGTGTCGGCGAGCGGCGAGCGCTACGGCAGCGAGGATCTGCGCGGCCACGTCTACGTGGCGAGCTTCGTCTCGACGCCCGCGCGAATGCAGGCGCTGGCGAGCCTCGCCGGCCGCTACCGCGACGAAGGGATCGAGTCGATTCGCCTGGTGAGCATCAGCGCCGATCCTGCCTACGACACGCCGGAGCGCCTGCGCGAAGCGGCGGGGCGCTACGGCGTCGATCCACGGCGCTGGGTACTGCTCACCGGACCGCTGGAACGAGTGCGCGAGCTCGCCGAGAAGGGGTTCCAGGCCGCGCTGCGCGACGCCACGCGAGCGTCCGGCGCCGCCCTCGACTCCGCGCCCCGCGGAGAGGAGCTCTTCCTGGTCGACGTCTCCGGTAGCCTGCGTGGCGGCTACCGCGCCGATCCGCCGGGGCTCGACGAGGTCTTCTGGCGCTCGCGCCGCGTGCTCGAGGAATCGAAAGCGGGATCGTGAATGTCGCCCCGCAACGTTCCCGGCCTGCTGCTCGTGAACCTCGGCACGCCCGACGCGCCGAGCACGGCCGCCGTGCGCCGCTACCTCCGCGAGTTCCTCTCCGACCCGCGAGTGCTCGACCTGCCCGCGCCGCTTCGCTGGCTGGTGCTGAACCTCTTCATCCTGCCGTTCCGTCCGCGGCGCTCGGCGCGAGCCTACGCCAAGATCTGGGGCGAGCGCGGCTCGCCGCTGCTGTTTCAGGGCCTTGACCTGGCGGCGAAGGTGCAGAGTCGCCTCGCGGGTGCCGCCGCCGTCAAGGTCGCCATGCGCTACGGCCGGCCCTCGATCGCCGAGGCGATGGAGGCGTTCCACCGCGAAGGCGTGCGGCGGATCGTCCTCTTTCCACTCTACCCGCAGCACAGCTCGGCGGCCACCGGATCCTCGATCGCGCGCGCCTTCGCCGAGGCCTCGCGGCGCTGCAACGTTCCTTACCTGCAAGTGGTGCCGCCCTTTTTCGACGACCCGCGCTACGTCGCCGCGTTCGCGCAGAACGCCGCCCCGCACCTGCGGGAAGTCGCTCCCGAGCTCGTTTTCTTCAGCTTCCACGGCTTGCCGCAAAGCCAGATCCGCAAGAGCGACCGCCGCGGCGGCTACTGCCTGGCCGCCGCCGATTGCTGCGAGCGTGCCGCCGCCGAGAGGGCCGTCACGCTCTCCGACTGCTACCGCGCGCAGTGCTTCACGACCGCCCGCCTGCTCGCCGACGCTCTCGGCGTACCGCCCGAGCGACGCCTCGTCTGCTTCCAGTCGCGGCTCTCGCCGCGCTGGATCCGTCCCTTCACGGACGTCGAGGTGCGCACGGCGGCGCGCCGCGGAGTGAAGCGCGCGGTGGTGCTCTCCCCCGCCTTCGTCGCCGACTGCCTCGAGACGATCGAGGAGATCGGCCTGCGCGCCGCCGACGACTGGCGCGCGAACGGCGGCGAGATGCTGCGACTAGTGCCGTCGCTGAACGCCAGCGACGCCTGGGCCGACGCCGTCGTCGCCATCGCCCGCGGCGCGACGCGCTGGCTAGGGGAGTGATGAGCCTCGAGCACAAGCGCTTCGCCGTCGTCGGCGGCGGCATCACCGGCCTCGCCGCCGCCCATCGTCTGGGCGAGCTCTGCCGCGAGCGCGGCGAGCCGCCGTCGCTCGTCGTTCTCGAGGCCGGCGAGCGCTTCGGCGGCCTCGTCCGCACCGATCGCGGCGGCGAGGCTTTGCTCGAGACCGGTCCGGACTCGTTCCTGCTCGCCAAGCCGGGCGGCGTCGACCTGTGCGAGCGCCTCGGCCTCGGCGGTGAGTTGGCGCGCATCGACGCCGGCGCGGGCGGCACGCGCGTCCTGGTCGGCGACCGGCTGCGAGAGCTGCCGCCGGGATTCCTGATGATGGCCCCGACGCGGCGGTGGCCGCTCGTCCGGTCGCCGCTCTTCTCGCCCTGGGCGAAGCTCCGCATGGCGCTCGAACGCTTCGTGCCGCCGGCCCGAACGCGCGACGACGAGAGCCTCGCCTCGTTCGTCACCCGCCGCTTCGGCGCCGAGGTTCTCGCGCGCGTCGCCGAGCCCGTGCTCGCCAGCGTGTTCATGGCCGACGCGGAAAAGCTCTCGGTGTCGACGGTATTGCCGCGCTTCGTCGAGATGGAGCGGAGGTTCGGCAGCGTGAGCCGCGGTCTCCGCCGTTCGCTCGGCGGCGGCCCGGGGCGGCCGCACGCTGGCGGCGGCTTCGCGTATCTTCGCAGCGGCACCGGCCGGATCGTCGAGCGGCTGGTCGAGTGCCTGCCCGAAGGCTCGGCGCGCACCGGCGCCGCGCTGCGCTCGCTCGCGCGCGAGGCCGACGGCCGCTGGAGGCTCGCCGCCGGAGATGCGGGAGCGATCGTCGCCGACGCCGTGCTGCTCGCCTGCCCGGCCTACGCGTCGGCCCCGGCGCTGCGCAACCTCGACGACGATCTGGCCGACGAGATCGGGCGCCAGCAGTACGCTTCCTGCGCGATCGTCCATCTCTCCTACCGGGAGGAAGACATCGCCCGGCCGCTCGATGGCTTCGGCTTCTTCGTGCCGCGCAGCGAGGGCCGCGATCTGCTCGCCGCGAGCTTCGCGAGCCTCAAGTATCCCGGCCGCTGGCCGCGTGGCGACAAGTGGAGCAAGCTTTTCAAACAAGGGCGGCGTAAGCTTGAAAGTTACCTGTGCCGGTTTTTGTAAGGCAAAGCGCGAAGAAATTAAAGTTTCGGCTGTGGCAGAGAGATTTAAAGCTGTAGCCTTGAAATCAAGCAACGCACCCTCTGGTGTAGCTTTTTGATTAATGCTAAGATCAAGTTGCGGTCCCAAAGCCTGTGTCAGCAAGCCCACCATTTCGGGCTTTTTAAATGAAACCAGTTGATCGATAATTTCTACCGGAAATTTCGAAACAACGGCTTTAATTTTCAATTCGGCATTAGGATTGTTTTCTAGAAGGGTGGCGATGTTTTTTCTATCTTTCAAAAGCTCTTTCGAGGAAATACCGCTAAGTTGTGCATCTATATCGAATTTACCTGTTAGCGCGCCTTCTTGCGTGTCTCCATTAATTCTTACAATCAGCGGTTGCGGTCCCTCCATCAAATTAAGGTAAGCATTTACCTTCTTTAACACAATTGCTGGCGGCTGTTTACCTTGCGTATCGAGATGG
>CAVPWJ010000015.1:0-6897 GCA_963708955.1 uncultured delta proteobacterium | reverse complement strand
TGGTGTCTTCCGCGGTGAACCAGTGGACGTTGCTGATCGGTATGCTGCCGATCGTCTACAGCGTGTCGGCCGGGGCGCCGCTCGCCATGCCGCTCGACGAGCGCCAGGTCGAGGAGATGCTGCTGACCACGGCGCAGTCGGTGTTCGCCGTCGCGGTGATCGCCGATCTTCGCTTCAGCGTTCGCGAAGCCGCCGTATTGCTATTGTTGTTCGCCTGCCAGCTACTGTTCACCGACGCGGTCGCCCGCTACGCGCTTTCCGGCGTGTATCTTGCGATGACCGCCGGGATCTTGGTGGCGGGCGGCGCCGACAAGCGCCGGGCGCTCCGCGAGCTTCCGCTGTTCGTGCTCGGCCAAGTGAAAAAGGGGTAAGGTTGCATTTCCCCTTCAAGAAGAGCCCCGGGTTCCGGATGCTGAAATGTAACCTGACCCCTTTTCAGTTTCAGTGGAGGTTTCGCGGGGACGGCACCAGGCTCAAGACGTCGCTCGGATCGGCCGGCTCGTCGACGTTTCCGAAGGCGAGCATCAGCTCGGTGTGAGAGTATTCGTCCACCGGCCACTGGCGAATCACCGTCCAGTCGCCGCCGGCGCGAACCAACAGATGCACTTCCTGCTGTCCGTCGCGGAGTCCGACGGCGATCCGCTCGGTGGCGGTGGTTGAGAACAGCACGTATCCGGCTCGTTTGGTGGTTACGAAGTACATGGGGCGTTCTCCTCGGGTCGCTCGACGGCGCGAAGCGCCTTCTTAGCGGGGAACGGAGATGGGCGAAAGCCGCGCCCGAGCATGGCGCTCACCGAGCGTTCCCGGCGGCGTCGAGCGTCGCGCACACGCCTAAACCGTAGAAGCGCACCGCTTGCGAATAGCCGAGCAGCCGCAAGCCTTCGTCGCCGAATTCGCCCACCGTCACCAGAGCGTCGTCGGTGGTCTGACTCGACGACCAGTCCCACTCCTTGGCGAGCAGGTGCTCGCCGCGGCTCGCCGCGTAGAGCAACGTGTCGTAGACGATCTCGACGGCGGTGCGGCGGCGAAGGGCGAACCCGAGGCGCTCACTCCGCCGACCGACGACCTCGTCCTGTTCTGCGTAGGAAAGGTTCTGTGTCTCGGGTCGAGGCTGCTTGTCGACCAGTGCCCAGCCCAGCCGACAGGTCTCCTCCGCGGCGAATGGCTCCCGGGCGAACCATGCCGTCTGCGGCGCGGTAACGAGCCGTCCGGCGCCCGGAAGGCGGGACGTGAAGTCGAGGATCGTCAAGTCGGCGTCGTTGGAGACGCGGGGGATTCGCAGCACGAGCATCATGCCGTCGTTCGCCGCCCCCACCAGTAGGTCGCTCGAAAACGGCAGCCGATCGATCGCCGCCCGCTCCGCGGGCGAGAGCGCATCGCACGGATCCGACCGCAGCGCCTCGGCGATCTCCGCGTAGCCGAGGAGATCGCCGCCGAAGATTCGTCGTGCCTCGTCGAGTGTAGCGACGTTCATGAGAGGATGGATCTTAAGAGATCGTTCTGGTTCAGACAACCGTCCGCTTGCGTCGGTTCCTCGCTCGGGCTGGAGACGCTGCTAGCCGCCGATCTGGTACATGTCGCGATGCTCGGTCGAATGTCCGCGATCGAGCTTGTGACCGATTGGCTTCGCCGCGACGGCGCGCAGGAGAATGTCGCGAACGGCCGGCACTCCGCCTCCGGAGCGAATCGCGCGCTTGACGTCGAGATCGTCGTCATTGAGCAGGCACAGGTGAAAGCGCCCATCCGCGGTGAGACGCATGCGGTTGCAGCTGCCGCAGTAGGGATCGCTCACCGGGCTGATGAATCCGATCACGCCGCGCGCGGCGGGTAGGCGGAAGTTCTTCGAATCGTCGGACGGGTTCTGAGAAGGCAGCACGTCGAGCCTACCGAGCGCTTCCTCGATCCGCCGCCTCGTGTCGCGATTGGAGACGAAGTGGCGCCGCGCGGTGGCCGCCGCCTCGTCGACGCCGAGCGGCATGAGCTCGATGAAGCGGATGTGCCAATCGCGCTCGAGCGTGAGCGCGGCGAGATCCACTACGTCCTGGTCGTTGTAATCCTGCACCACCACGGTGTTCAGCTTGAGCGGCGTCAACCCCGCCGCTTCGGCCGCCTGGATGCCGTCCCAGATCCGCGCGAGATCGCCCCAGCGCATGACTTGCCGCAGGCGATCTGGATTCAGCGTGTCGATGTGAATGTTGACCCGGCGCAGCCCCGCGCGCCTCAGATCGCCCGCGAGCTTGGGCAGCAGGACGCCGTTGGTCGTCATGGCGATGTCGCCCATGCCGGCGATCGACGACAGCCGCGATACGACCTCGACGACGTCGGCGCGCAGCGTCGGCTCGCCTCCGGTGAGGCGTACGCGACGAAATCCCGATTCGATGGCAGCGCGTCCGACCGTCTCGATCTCGGCCGCGGATAGCAATTCGGCGGGAGGCACGAACCGCAGACCGGTCAGCGGCATGCAGTAGATACAGCGCAGGTTGCAGTGATCGATCAGCGATATCCGGAGATAATCGATCTCTCTTCCAAAGCCGTCCCTCGGCACTCGAACCCCCTGCGTTCAGAAGACCCGGTCTCGCATCTCAGCGACCAGGGCCTCCAGGAAGTCACGGTACGGCGACCCAGGAAGTGACGCAAGGGAGGCGGTCGCGGTTCGGGTATAGCCGAGCGCTTCTTCGCGGACGTGGTCGAGCGCGCCGCTGGTGCGGATCTCGGCGAGCCCCGCGTCGATCTCGCCGTTCGTCGGGCTGTTGAGGCGCCATGCGCGCATCAGCATGGGGCTGCGCGGCAGCGCGAGGACGATCGGTAGCGATGGATTGCCGTCGCGCAGGTCGATGCCCACGGGCTTGCCGGTTTGCGCCGGATCGCCGTCGACGTCGAGCAGATCGTCGATGACTTGGAAGGCGAGGCCGATCGCGTTTCCACACCGGCCGAGCTCCTCGACCACGTCGCGGCGCGCGCCGGCGAGGTGGCCGGCGATGCGCGCACCGGCTTGGAACAGGCACGCGGTCTTGCGCCGAATGATCTCGTAGTAGTCCTCGACGGTGACGTCGGCGTTGCGGCGCAAGCGCGCCTGCATGATCTCGCCCTCGGTGAGCGCGACGCACGCTTCGGAAGCCCAGCGTACGATCGTCTCCTCGAAGCGGCCGCAGATCTCGAACGCCCGGGAGAACAGAAAGTCGCCGGTGACGAGCGTGTCGGGAGCGCCGAAGCGGAGATATGCCGAGGCTTGCCCCCGGCGGACCTCGCCGCCGTCGATGATGTCGTCGTGGAGAAGTGTCGCGGAGTGGATGAGCTCGAGCGCCGCCGCGAGATCGATCATGCCGCGAGGATCCTCGCCGCCGCAAGCGCGGAACACCGACATCGCCACCAGCGGGCGGATCCGCTTTCCGCCCGCCCCGATCAGGTGCAGGGCGATCTCGGTCAATCGTGGCTCGCGCGAGCTGATCGTCTCGTGAATTCGCCGCTCGACGGCCGCCATGTCGGCCGCCAAAAGGTCACCCGCGGCGTGGTTTTCCGCGACAGAAGATTTCGGGACGCTGTTCACCGCGCTGGGTCCGTGGAGGGCGTGAGATATCGGCCAAAGGTGTGTCAAAGTCAACGCAGGGTCCAACGAGTCCAGGCCGCCGTCGAGCGTGGCGGTCGCCGCGCACGATTGAGTTTTCGCGCCGTGCACGATAAGGGTGACCGTTACCGCCGTGCCTCTGCGAGAAGAGATCCTCACCCACCTCGAACAGGTGGCGTTTCCCGGTTTCCGGCACAGCATCGTGCGCTACGGCCTGGTGCGCGACGTGCAGGTGGAGGGCGGGGCGGTGGTGGTGGAGCTCTTCCCCGCAAGTCGCCGCCGCGAGGTCGCGCAAGCAATTAGCCAGCGGGTCCACGAGGTGATTTCGGCCATTCCTGAGGTCCGGTCCGTGCGCGCGACCACCGCGGGCGGAGCGCCGGCGCAACCGCCGGGGCACGCCGAGGCGCGATCGGACGTTCCCGGCGTGCGGCGGATTCTCGCCGTCTCCAGCGCCAAGGGCGGGGTGGGCAAGTCGACCGTCGCCGTCAATCTCGCGGTGTCGCTGCGGCAGAGCGGGGCGAAGGTCGCGCTGATGGACGCCGACGTCTATGGGCCGTCAGCACCGCTCATGCTCGGCATCGAGGCGCGGCCACGACCGGCCGGTCAGAAGATCGCCCCGATCGAGCGTTACGGCATCGACGTGATGTCGATGGGATTTTTCCTAGACGACAGCTCGCCGGTAATCTGGCGCGGCCCGATGGTGATGGGACTGATCCGCCAGTTCCTGCGTGACGTCGAGTGGGGCGAGCAGGACTATCTCGTCGTCGACATGCCGCCGGGAACCGGCGACGCGGCGTTGACCCTCGCCCAGCAAGTTCCGCTGTCCGGCGCGGTGATCGTGACGACGCCGCAGGAGGTGGCGCTGGCGGACGTGGAGCGCGGCATCGCGATGTTCCGTCAACTACAGGTGCCGGTGCTCGGTTTGGTCGAGAATATGAGCTACTACGAGTGTCCGGATTGCGGCGAACAGGAAGAGATCTTCGGCGCGGGAGGCGCCGACGCGCTGGCGCGACGATTCGGAATCAGTGTGCTCGCTCGACTGCCGCTGGTCGCCGAGGTTCGCGAAGGTGGAGACGCGGGTCGGCCGATCACGATCGTCGCGCCGGATCACGCGGTCAGCAAGTCCTTCGCCGAGCTTGCCCGATCGATCGATCAGGCGCTTGCCGCGGTCTAGGTATGAAAAATAGTAAGCAAATGTATGCGGGCTTGGTGTTGAGGTGCTTTACAAGGGAGCTCTTGTTTCCTACCGGCTTGATATTTAACTGCGTTTTATCCAGGCTGGGGACAGGATCGGGTCATGCCTAAAGTTCGTCTTGGAATCGTGGGGGTGGGGAACTGCGCCTCGAGCTTGCTGCAGGGCATCGAGTATTACCGAGACGGTGAGGGGCCGAAAGCCAGCACCGCCGGTGGCCTGATGCACCTCGACCTTGGCGGCTACCGGCCGGGCGACATCCAGGCCGTCTGCGCCTTCGACATCGACGAGCGCAAGGTCGGCAAGCCACTCGAAGTCGCGGCTCTGGCGCCGCCCAACTGCACGCAGCAGATCTATCCCAAGCTGCCGAGCTACAAAGTGCGCGTGGAGATGGGCCCGATGCTCGACGGGTTCTCCGAGCACATGATGCAATACCCGCCTGAGGAGCGCTTCATGCCGTCGGCGGCGCCGGCCGTCGATGTGGCGCAGGTGTTGCGAGCCACCAAGCCCGACGTCGTCGTCAGCTATCTCCCCGTGGGCAGCCAGCGGGCCGCGGAGCATTATGCTCGGGCGTGTCTCGACGAGGGGGTGGCCTTCATCAACTGCATGCCCACGTTCATCGTCTCGAATCCCGAGTGGGGCGAGCAGTTCGCGCGCAAGAAGATCCCGGTCGTCGGCGACGACATCAAGTCGCAGCTCGGCGCGACCATCGTTCACCGCTCGCTCGCCAAGTTGTTCGCCGACCGCGGCATTCAGCTCGATCGCATGTATCAGCTGAACACCGGCGGCAACACGGATTTCCTCAACATGCTCAACCGCGAGCGCCTCGGCTTCAAGAAGGTGTCGAAGACCGAAGCCGTGCAATCGAACCTGCCGGAGCGCATGGATAGCCACAACGTCCACATCGGGCCGAGCGACTACGTGCCGTGGCAGAAGGACAACAAGATCTGCTTTCTGCGCATCGAGGGCCGTGGCTTCGGCGGGGCGAAGATCGAGCTCGAGGCACGGCTGTCGGTCGAGGACAGTCCGAACTCCGCGGGGGTGGCGATCGACGCCATCCGCTGTTGCAAGCTGGCGAGTGATCGCGGCATCGGCGGTCCGCTGCTCGGCGTCTCGTCGTATTTCATGAAGCACCCGCCCCGGCAGGTGTCGGACGACATCGCGCGCGACGAGGTCGAGCGGTTCATTCGCGGCGACGGTCCCGGCTGAGCGGATCAGCCGTCTCCTCGGGCCGTGCGAGCCGTTTGAAGCGTTTTGCGCGAATAGGCCTGAGCTTCGTGCTCTCGGCGGTGTTTCTGTGGATCGCCGTGCGCGACGTCGCCTGGGAAGAGACCGCGGCCGCGCTGCGGTCGGCGCGGGTGATCTACCTCGTGCCGATCTTCATGGCGGCGGTCGTATCGCTGTACTTTCGCGCGCTGCGTTGGGGCGTGCTGCTCGCGCCGCTGGCCGAGGTCGATCGGCGGTCGCTGTTTTCGGCGACCGCCATGGGCTTTGCTGCGAACATGCTGTTGCCGCTGCGCGCCGGCGAAGTGCTGCGGCCTTTCCTCCTGGCGCGCAAAGAGAACCTGCCGCTCGCGCCCACCATGGCGACGGTCGCCGTCGAGCGCTTGTTCGACATGGCGACGCTGCTGCTCTTCTTCGGCGTGGCTACGCTCACGCTGCCGCTGCCGCCGGAGTGGAAGCGCTACGGCTGGCTGTTTCTCGGCACATTCGTCGCCTTTCTCGTTCTTCTCGTCGTCTTGCAGCAGTTTCCGACCCGCACCCTGGCGGCGCTGGCCGCGCTGCTGCGGCCGGTTCCCGAGCGCCTCTCCGAGCCGGCGCTGCGTGCCGTGCGGCAGTTCGCCGACGGCCTCGGCAGCCTGAGGAGCGCGTCGTCGGTCGCTCTGGCGGTGCTCTATTCGTTGGCGGTGTGGCTGACTCTGGCGCTTACGTTCGGCTGGGGCCTGTCGGCGCTCGACTTGCCGGTGCCGTGGATCCGCGGCGCACTCTCCCTCACCGCGATCGTGGCGATCGCGGTGGCGATCCCGGGAGGCCCTGGGTTCATCGGCATGTTCCAGGTGGGATGCGAGATCGGCCTCGGTGTCTACGGCATCGGCAAGAGCGTGTCGTTCAGCTACTCGGTCCTGGTGCACGTGATGCA
>CAVPWJ010000014.1:0-15302 GCA_963708955.1 uncultured delta proteobacterium | reverse complement strand
GGACCCGGATTGCCGCGGCAGGCGCCGTCGGCAAAGATTTCCACCGGCCGGCTCACGCCGCCGCCCGTCCGGTCGGCAGCCGCTGCGGGCGTGTTCCGTAAACCGGCAGGCGCTGCCACTGCAGGCGCAGCGGGCGCACCGCAAAGCGCCGCTTGCTGGCAGCCAGGCAATACAGACCGCCACTGCGCGGCAGCAGGCGCGGCCCGAGGCGCTCCATGACGCGCGTACCTTGCAGCGCCCATTGCCGCTCCAGCGGCAGGCGGAAAAACGCCGTCGTGACGTCCTCCACCTGCATCGGCAGGCGGGCCAGCAGCTGACGCAGTTCACCTACCGAGTGCAGATGCTGCGGCCACCAGTCGCGGGAATGATTGTAGCCGTAGCGACGCTTGAAGCGCTCGACGCGCCCGGCGGTGTCGATGATCTTCTGCTTGCCGGTGTATAGCGGGTGGCAGTTGGAGCAAATCTCGACATGGATTTCCGAGCGTGTCGATCGCGTCTCGATCTTGTGGCCGCACGCGCACACGATCGTGGACTTTTGATACGCGGGATGAATGCCTTCTTTCATATGCAGGAACCCGTCACGAGGAACGAAAGGCTATACCATCCGATACTCATGGAAGCAATCGGTCACGGGGCCACGACGGGCTGGTGATTCTCTATGCGTCGTTCTGGGCGACTCGCAACCTCTACGAGCTGATCGGAATCGGCACGACATTCGGCTTGATGGCGCTGGTCACCTCGGCGGGGTGCGTGCTCTCGCTGCGTGACGGCTCGTGGCTGATCGCCGTGCTCGGTCTCGTCGGCGATTTTGCGACGCCATTTCTGGTTGCCAGCAACTCGGACAGCCCGATCGGGCTCTTCGGTTACATCCTGCTTCTCGATCTCGCCCTGCTCGCCATCGCGGCTGGCCGCGGCTCGCGGCGTCAGCGGCCTTCGTTGGAGGAGTCTCGGTGGAGGCAGCCGATGGCATAGACGCCGAACCAGTATTGACATGATAATACGATGAAAGTATCTTTTCGTCATGTCGTACACGATGGTACAAATCCGCAGCGTCCCCGCTGACCTCCACCGCCGGCTCAAGGCCAGGGCCGCGATGGAGGGTATCTCGATGTCCGACTACGTGCTGCGCGAGATTCGCAAGGCGCTGGAGCGTCCCATGCGCCAGGAGATCCTCGAGCGGCTGCGCGCGCGACCGGTGCGGAAGCTCGGGCGGAGTGCGGCCGAAGTAATCCGGGCAGAGCGCGGTTCGAGATGATCGTGCTGGACGCTTCAGCCCTCGTCGAGTTGCTGCTCGGCACGAAAGAGGGACGGTCGATTGGGGCGCGTATCGCCGATCCGGCATTTAGTCTCCACGTGCCTCACCTGGCCGACGTCGAGATCGCCCAGGCCCTCAGGCGATACGTCAGGGAGAGCGAGCTCGACGCGGCTTCGGCAGCCTCCGCGCTCGAGGATCTCCACTCGCTGGACCTCGAGCGACACGCCCACGAACCACTCCTGGATCGGATCTGGGCGCTCCGGCAGAACCTGACGGCTTACGACGCGGTGTACGTGGCGCTCGCCGAGGCGCTCGACACTACCCTGCTGACTTGCGACGGCAAGCTGGCCCGAGCGCCAGGCATGGTTGGGCGCGTCGAGCTCGTCCGCTGATCCCGCGTGTCGTCGATCGGCGCCGGTGCATGTGCTGCCGGCTGTTCTGATGGGCACCCTCGTCGGCCGAATGGGAGCAGCGCCCCGTACCGGACGGGGACCGAGGGCGCCGATTCGAAATGACCCACTACCCGGGGGCTACCAGCCGGGCTTCGAGCCAGTGCTCGAGGTCGGCAAATACCCGCTCGCGGTCGGTTTCGTTGAAGATCTCGTGGAAGAGCTCGGGATAGACGCGCAGCTCCTTCACCTCGGCTCCGACCTGGCCGGCGAAGCGCTCGGTCGCGGCGGCCTGGACCACGCGATCGTCGCCGGCCTGTAGCACGAGGATCGGCACGCGGATCTCGGGAGCGCGCTCCTCGGCGTCGAGCATCGCCCACTGGAGCTCCGTGAAAAACCGCGCCGTCGCTCGCTTGTGGACCAAGGGGTCCGCCGCGTACGCGGCGCCGACCACCGAGTCGCGGCTCAGGAGCTCGGGCCGCACGTTGCTCTGGAACGAGGTGCGCGGAGCGACGATCGACAGCACCCGGCCGAGCCACTGCAAGAACCGCGGCGGCTCTTCGGCGACGGCGAGCGCCGGCGAGGACAAGACAGCGCCGGCGAGGCCCGAGGCGTGGATCAGCAGGTAACGGACGACGACCAGGCCGCCGAGACTGTGCCCCAAGAGGAACAGCGGCTTACCGCGCTCCACCGCTTCGACGCGCACGCGGAGGGCGTGCAGGTCGGCGACGAGCTCGGCGAACCGCCCGACGTGGCCGCGCGGCCCCTCGGAGCGCCCGTGGCCTCGGTGGTCGAGCGCGTACACGGCGAAGCCGCGCGGGACGAAGCGCTCGACGAGATTTCCGTAGCGCCCGCCGTGCTCGCCGTAGCCGTGCGCGACCAGCAGAGCCGCGCGCACCTCCGCCTCCGGGAGCCAGGCCTGCCAGTACAGCCGCAGCCCGCCGTGGCCGGCGAACTGCCCTTCCTTGTGAATCACTGCGTCCGCACCATCGCCACGGCCCGCTTCCACCCGCCGTAGCGCCGCTCGACGTCTTCCCGCTTGCCCTTGGGCCGAAAGATGCGGTCGACCTTGCGCACCCGCTCGAGCTCCGCGGTCGATTTCCAAAAGCCGATGCCGAGCCCGGCCAGGAACGCCGCGCCGGTGGCGGTGGTCTCGATGATCTCGGGTCGATCGACTTCGGCGCCGAGCAGGTCCGCCTGGAACTGCATGAGGAAGTCGTTCTGGCTGGCGCCGCCGTCGACGCGCAGCGTTCGCAGCGGTTTCCCCGACTCGGCGACCATGGTGTCGACGACGTCACGCGTCTGGTAGGCCAGCGATTCGAGCGTCGCGCGGATGATGTGCTTGCGCTCGACGCCGCGGGTGAGGCCGACGATCGCCCCGCGCGCGCCGGGATCCCAGTACGGAGCGCCGAGGCCGACGAACGCCGGCACGACGTAGACACCGAGCGTATCCGGCGTCCGGCGCGCGATCTCCTCGGTATCGGCCGCGGCCCGCACCCACTGCAGGCCGTCGCGCAGCCACTGGATCGCCGCTCCGGCGGTGAAGATCGCCCCTTCGAGCGCATAGACCGGCTGGCCCTCTGCCCCGCAGGCGAGGGTCGTCAGCAGGCCGCGCGTCGAGGACACGGCCTGGTTGCCCGTCGGCATCAACAGGAAGCAACCCGTCCCGTAGGTGTTCTTCACCATCCCGGGCTGGAAGCAACCTTGCCCGAACAGCGCCGCCTGCTGATCGCCGGCGATTCCCGCGATCGGCACGGCGTGTCCGCCGAACAGCTTGGGATCGGTCTCGCCGATCACCCCGCTCGAGCAGACCACGCGCGGCAGCATCGCCCGTGGCACGCGGAAGATGCCGAGCAGCTCGTCGTCCCAACGCTTCTCGTGAATGTCGAAGAGCAGTGTGCGGGAGGCGTTGGTGTAGTCGGTGGCGTGAACGCGGCCGGCGGTGAGCTTCCACACCAGCCAGCTGTCGATGGTGCCCAAGCAGAGCTCTCCCGCTTCGGCGCGCGTGCGCGCCCCCTTCACGTTCTCCAGCAACCACTGGATCTTGCTCGCCGAGAAGTACGGATCGATCACCAGGCCGGTCTTGTGGCGAAAGGTCTCGATCAAGCCTCGCGCCTTCAAGTCGGCGCAGACCTCGGTCGTGCGCCGATCCTGCCAGACGACGGCGCGCGCGATCGGCTTGCCGGTCCGCCGGCTCCACACCACCGTGGTCTCGCGCTGGTTGGTGATGCCGATCGCGGCCAGACTGCGCGGCGCGATTCTCCGGCTGCGCAGCGCCTTGCGGACCACCCGCAGCGTGACCCGCCAGATCTCCTCCGGGTCGTGCTCCACCCAGCCGGGCTTCGGATAGTACTGGCGGAATTCCGCGTGCGCGTGCGCCACCATGCGACCGGCGCGATCGTAGACGAGAACCGTGCTGCCGGTGGTTCCCTGGTCGATGGCAAGCACGTAGCTGGGCCTCACGCTCGATCCCCCGGAAATCCGGCGGGCGCTTATATGCGCCCGCCACTGGACTCTTGCAAGCGCCGTTGCGCGCGGCGGCGAGATCGCCGGCGGCGATAAGCCAGCGTTTGTAACTGATTTCGAGACCGTGTATTTGGAGGGTGGCCGGAAATCCCAGACTGCGAGAGCCTCCTTGATCATCAAAAAAGCTCAGAGAATCCAAGAACTTCCGCCGTACCTATTCGCGGAGATCGACAAGAAGAAAAACGCCCTGAAGGCACGCGGCGCCGACATCATCAGCCTCGGCATCGGCGACCCCGATCTACCGACACCGCCCCACATCGTCGAGCGGCTTCGGCAAGCGGCTGGAGATCCCGTCAACCACCGTTATCCGGATTACGAGGGACTGCCGGCGTTTCGCCGGGCCGCCGCCGACTGGTATCGCTCGCGATTCCACGTCGAGCTCGACCCGGAGCGCGAGGTCGTGTCGCTGATCGGCTCGAAGGAAGGCATCGCGCACATGCCGATCGCCTTCGTCGACCCCGGCGACATCGTGCTCTGCCCCGACCCCGGTTACCCCGTCTACGCCGTCGGCACCGGATTCTGTGGTGGGGTGGTTCACCGCATGCCGCTCACCGCCGGAAACCACTTCCTGCCCGACTTGAAGGCGATCCCCGAAGGGGTGGCGAAACGCGCGAAGCTGATGTGGCTTTGCTACCCGAACAACCCGACCTCGGCAGTCGCCGGCCGCGAGTTCTTCCGGGAGGCGATCGCGTTCGCCGAGCGATACGACGTCATCCTCTGCCACGACGCCGCTTACTCGGAGATCTACTACGACGGCGAGCGGCCGATCTCCTTCCTCGAGGTCGAGGGCGCGCGCGAGGTCGGCATCGAGTTCCACTCGCTGTCCAAGACCTACAACATGACCGGCTGGCGCGTCGGCTTCGCGGTCGGCAACGCGGATCTCGTCGCCGGGCTCGGCAAAGTGAAGACCAACGTCGACTCGGGCGTCTTCCAGGCGGTGCAGGAGGCCGGAATCGCTGCGCTCAGCGGCGATCAGAGCTGCGTGGAGAGCGCTCGCCGGATCTACCAGCGGCGCCGAGATCTGGTGACGAAGGCGCTCGCCAAGGCCGGCCTGCGCGCCGATCCACCGAAGGCCACGTTCTACGTGTGGGTCGAGACCCCGCGCGGGCACTCCTCGACGGACTTCGCCACCAAGGTCCTCGAGGAGACGGCCGTCGTCATCACCCCGGGCACCGGCTTCGGACCGAGCGGCGAAAGCTACGTTCGCCTATCGCTCACCATCGCCGACGAGCGCCTGGCCGAAGCGGTCGAACGCATCGAGGGACTTCGGCTCTGATGCCGCCCGGCGTCTTCATCGGGCTCGGATCGAACCTCGGTGACCGCCGCGCCAACATCCACGACGCGCTCGAACGAATCCGCGCGCTCCCCGCGACGCGTATCGTCAAGGAGTCGTCGCTCTACGAGAGCGAGCCTCATGGCGACGCCAAGACCTGGTTCGTCAACGGAGTGATCGAGGTCGAGACCGAGCTCTCGCCGGAAAATCTTCTCAAGAAGCTGAAAGGCATCGAGAGCACGATGGGCCGTAAGCGGGTCAAGGGCAAGCGCTGGGGAAGCCGCATCATCGACCTCGACATCGTGTTCTACGGCAATCTCGTGGTCCGCAAGCGCACGCTGAAGATCCCGCACGAAGAGCTCGCCAACCGCCGCTTCGTGCTGCTGCCGCTCTCCGAGCTGGCTCCGCAATTGATCCACCCGGTGTTGCAGGTCTCGGTCTCCCACCTGCTCACCGCGGTGAAGGACAGCAAGAAGATCGCCCTCCTGCCGCTTCGTGGTTGAGTTGTGCTCCGCTGTAGTCTAACCTGATTGATTAGCCGAACGCGTCGAAGCTTCGGTCGTCTTCTCGATGGCGACGCTCCCCAAAGTCTACCTCGAACACCTGGCCGAGATCTCGCCGGACATCATCATCGCCGTCGATCACAAGGGACGGATCATCTTCTACAACGACGGCGCGCGGCGCATCTTGGGCTACCGCTCCGAGGAAGTGCTCGGCCGCCACGTCACGCTGATCTACGGCGACATCGCCGAGGCGCGTCGCCTGATGTCGGCGATGCGCAGCGCTGAGCGCGACACCACGCAGAACTTCGAGACCACGGTGATCGACAAGCACGGCGAGCGCATCCCCGCGGCCATCTCGGGCTCGATCATCAAGGACAACGATGGCAACGAGATCGGCTCGATCGGCTTCGCCAAGGACCTCCGCGAGATCCGCCAGCGACAGCAGCTCGCCACCTTGGGAGAGGTCGCCGTATCGCTCGCGCACGAGATCAACAACCCGCTCGAGGCGATCGGCAACCAGCTCGAGCTGCTCGCCAAGTGCGTCGCGCACAAGTGCAGCGACGAAGAGTTCGTGGTGGAGGGCGAGCGCCTCGACGCGATCCAGCGCGAGCTCGACCGGATCCGCGACACGGTGGGGCGCATCCAGCAAGCGGCGGGCGAGCGCGACTACGGGACGCGCGAGTACCTGCCGGGACAGCTGATGACGGATCTCGGGCGGCGGGCGAATGGCAACAACGCCTGCCACTTGGACGGCGTGCGTGTTCTGGTGGTCGACGACGACACGGGGGTGTGCCACTCGCTGCGCGACATGCTGCGCGAGGAGCACTGCCAGGTGTTCACCGCCAGCGACGGGCTCGAGGCGCTGAAGGTTCTGCAGAGCCAGCCGGTCGACGTCGTGCTTTCCGACGTCGTGATGCCCGACATGGACGGCTACGACCTCTACATGGAGCTGAAGGAACGATCGCCGGAGACGCCGGTCGTGCTGATGACCGCGTACTATTACGACAAGGACCACGTGATCAAACGCTCGCGCCTCGAAGGGCTCAACCAAGTGATCTTCAAGAAGCCGATCGACCCGAAGCGGCTGATGGCGATCATCGAGCAGGTGTCGAAGCGTCCGGCCCAGCAAGCATGATCGCGCAGGTGATTCCCGAGGAGGCGGCGGCGATCATCGATCGCGACGCGGGCGCGGTTTATCTCGACGTGCGCACCGAGCTCGAGTTCGCCGCCGGCCACCCGTCCGGCGCCTACAACGTGCCGGCGTTCTTCTTCGACGCCGCGCACCGCGCAGTCGCCAACCCGCGGTTCGCGGCCGTCGTCGAAGCGAACCTGGCGCGCGACCAGACGATCCTGGTGGGCTGCCAATCGGGCGTGCGCTCGCAGCACGCGGCGCAGGCGTTGGCGGCGCGCGGCTTCGCCGACGTCCGCAACGTGCAGGGCGGCTTCGGCGGATCGCCGCACGCTCGCGGATGGCAGGACAGCGGCCTTCCGGTCGAGACCGGCGATTCGGCCGATCGCGGCTACGAGGCGCTCAAAGCCAAGGCCTGACGTGGCCATCCGCATCACCAGGGTCTACACGCGAACGGGCGATCGTGGCGAGACGGCCCTCGTCGGCGGGCGGAGGATTCCCAAAGACTCGCTGCGCATCGTCGCCTACGGGACGATCGACGAGCTGAACGCCGTGCTCGGCGTCGTGCGCGCGCTGGCCTCGAGGGAAACCTCGGCGGCGGCGGCGCGGCTCCTGGATATCTTGAAGCGCCTGCAGAACGAGCTCTTCGACCTGGGGAGCGAGCTCGCCACTCCCGCCGACGCCGAGTACGAGGGCATGTGGCGAGTCTCGGAAGCGGAGGTGCGCGACCTCGAGCACACGATCGACGAGTGCCAAAAGGATCTCGAGCCGCTCAAGTCCTTCGTGCTGCCTGGCGGCGGGATGCTCGGCGCCTTCCTCCACCAGGCGCGTACCGTGTGCCGCCGGGCCGAGATCGAGATCCTGCGCCTGTCGCGCGTCGAGTCGGTGAGCCCGCTCGCGCTCGGCTACGTGAACCGGCTATCCGACCTGTTGTTCGTGCTCGCCCGCTGGACCGCCAAGCAGGCGGGCGAAGACGAGTTCCTCTGGGAGCGGGGCTTGCGCTTGCCGCTGGAGCGCGCCTCCAAGAAGACCTAGGAGAGGCCCCCCGATGTCCAAGATCTTCTTCCGACAGCTCCAGCTCGGCCCGATGCAGAACTTCGTCTACCTGATCGGCGACCCGGCGACGCGCTCGCTGGCGGTAGTCGATCCCGCGTGGGAGATAGAGACGATTCTCGACGAGGCCCGGCGCCACGACATGGAGATCACCCACCTGCTGGTCACCCACTTCCACCCCGATCACCTCGGCGGGCGGATGATGGGGATGAGCGTGCGAGGCGCCCAGGAACTGCTCGCCGCCGGGGTCAAGGCGAAGGTGCACATCCACAAGGAAGAGGCGCCGTACGTGGGTCGCGTCACCGACCTGTCGCCCTCGGATCTGCAGATGGTGGAGAGCGGCGACGTCGTGCAGGTCGGGCTCGTCCCGGTGAAGTTCATCCACACGCCGGGGCACACTCCCGGCTCGCAGTGCTTCCTGGTCGGCGACGCGCTGGTCTCCGGCGACACGCTCTTCATCGGCTCGTGCGGGCGCGTCGATCTGCCGGGTAGCGATCCCAAGAAGCTCTACGAGAGCCTGAAGACGCTCGGGCAGCTTCCCGAGACCACCGCGCTCTATCCCGGCCACAATTACGCCTCGGCGCCGAGCTCGACGATCGGCGAGCAGAAACGCCGCAATCCGTTCCTCCGCTTCGACAACGTGCAGGACTTCCTGTCGATGATGGGGTACTAAGTCTCGAGAGGAATGAGCCCGCGGCGGCGATCGAGAGCGCTCGATCCTTCGTCGATCAGGCTCGTCGCCGGCGCGTGTCGATCGAGCGCGGCCAGGCGCTCCTCGATCCACCGCTGCGCCCGCGTGCAGAGCTCGATGCCGTCGCGGCCCTCCAACGGCGGGCCGAACGCGATCGTCACCCGCATGCGCGGCAGCGCGAAGCGCGCGAGGAAGTGCGTGACGAAGTCGTCATCGTCGACCCAGGCATCGTAGGGATCGCCGTAGGCGATCGCCACCGGCACGACCTTCACGCCGCGCCCGGCGGCGAGCCGGAAGCTGCCGGCGCGAAACCGCCGCAGCCCGGGCCCGCGCGACGTCGATCCCTCGGGGAACACGACCAGCGAGCGCGCCTGGTCGAGCATCTCGCCGAGCCGCGCCAGCGCCTGTATGCGGCTGTCGGCGTCTTCGCGCCGCACGAACACCGTGCGCGCGCGCCTGGCGAGCGCCCCGAACACCGGCCACTCGCCGATCTCGACCTTGGAGAGGAAGACGGCGTCGACGTGCGCGAGCACGAGGGGAATGTCGACGTACGACCGATGATTGGCGACGATCAGGCAGCGCTCGGCCGGCGGCTCTCCCTCGCGCTCGACCTCCAGGCCGAGCGTGCGCACGAGCAGCCGCGAGATCGCGCCGAGCCCGCGCAGCACGGCGCCGTGTGGATCGGCGGCGCGCGCCTCGCGCCAGCGGCACCAGAAGCTCCCTGCCGACGCCACGGCGGCGAGCAGCACCAGCCGTCCGGTCGCCCGCAGCCAGCGCGACAGGCGAAGCAACGCGGCCGGCGCGCCGCGGCCCGCGCGGTCCTGCGGACGCTCGTCGACACCGACCGTCGCCGGCCAATGGCTCATCGTACTTTCCCCTGGCGATTCAGGCCGCCACCTCCATCCGGCGCCCGCCCGGAGAGCGGAAGCGGTGGTACTCGAGGAACGGCCCCACCTGCGCTCGGCCGAGGTACCGCTCGAGCACCGGCTCGGGCGCGCGCGTCAGATCGACGAGCGTCAGCACGTCGAGCGTGTCGTGGAAGCCCGGATCGCGGCCGAACCCGAACACCCGGCCGCCGAGCTTCAGGTACTGCTTGAGGAGCACCGGAACACCGGCATCGGCGCCGCCGAGCGCCGCTACCGCTCGCTCGAGCTCGGCGGCCTCGGCGAAGCGCGGCCCCGACGCGCGATCCACGAGACGCTCCTCGCCGACCGGGTGCCGCGCCCGGACGAATCGCGCAAACCCCGGCAAGTACGCGTGGTCGAGCAGGTAGCGGAGAATCCAGCGCCGCGCCCGCGGCCGTAGCGCGCTACTGATGCTCGTCGAGCCGAACAGCAGGTGATAGCGGGGATGGCGCACCACGAACTGGCCGATCGCCCGCCACAGCAGGAACAGCGGCGAGTACGCACGCTGATATTCCGCCCGTACGAACGCCCGGCCGAGCTCGAGGGCGGGGGTCAACCGCGCGAGCAGCTCCATGCGGTAGGAGAAGAGCGTGCTCGTGTACAGGCCATCGGGCCCGAAGCGCGGCAGGATGCGATCGGTCGCGCCGCAGCGGTACGCCCCGACCACCTCGCTCCGCCCGCCATCCCACAGGACGACGTGCAAGTAGTGCCCGTCGAACTCGTCGAGGTCGAGGCTCTTTCCCGTCCCCTCGCCCACCGCGCGGAACGTCAGCTCGCGGAGCCGCCCAATCTCGTAGAGAACGTGCGGAATCGTCGCCGCCTCCGCGACGAATACCGAGAGCTCGCCGCTCCGCGCGAGCACGTCGTCGCGACGAATCCCCGCGACCTCGGCGGCGAGCACCTGCGGCGGGGGAGCAGCCGGAACCGTCGCTCTTGCGACGTCATCCGGCCCCGTGGGTAGTATGGCGTCTGCCATGGCTCGAAACACCTCCGCGAGAGGCTCCGAGATACATCTCTCGCTGTTGAGGCGATTGAACCACGGCGCTGTTTCCAGCGGACGATGGCCAGTTTACGACTTCGTGAATTCCCGGGCGGCGATCCACACCCGACACGGATGGTTCAATGACTGCCGACCCGAAGACGCGCCGCCAAGCCCAGCGGATGAGCCGCCACCCGCGAAGCGAGTCGTCGAGCAGCGCGAAGACCCGGCGGCTCCATCCGCACCTCCGCCCAGTCGAAACGCGCCGCCGGCTATGAAATCTTGTACTCGATCGCCGGCCCGTCCGGCCTTCCCAACGACACCTCGCCACTCCCATCGAGCAGAAACTCCTCGCGATGGAGATGCCGCGATTTTCCGAGCTGCGGGCGAACGTAGGTGCCGTTCGTCGAATGGTCAATCAGGTAGATCGCCCCCTTGCGGCGGACGAACTCCGCGTGCTCACGCGACACGGCACCGTCGTCGACCAGCAGGTCGTTGCCGGACGTGCGGCCCACCGTCAGCCGGCTCTGCTCCTGCGCCATCTCCAGCACCGTCCCGCTGAAGAAGACCGACAGTCGGGCCACCTCGCGCAGCGCGGCGCGCGTGAACAACACCGTCGCTCCCTCGAGCTTCCACATGACCTCGTAGATCTCGACGTCGTCTTCCTTACCGCGCAGCGGGAACGCGCCGACGCGGCGCGCCTTGCCTTGCGAATCGAGGTTCAGCTCGTCGACGATGTCCTTGGTGACGTAGATCTGGTCGGGCCCCGCTACGTGCTGGACGCGGGCGGCGACGTTCACCGCGTCGCCGAACACGTCACCGTCGCCGCGCTCGACGACGACTGGCCCGACGCTCAGCCCCGAGTGGATGCGCACGCGCGCGGCGTCGGGCCGGGCAGCGTTGTCGTCGGCGAGCGCCGTGTGTAGGGCGGCCGCGGCATCGACGGCGCTCAGCGCCTCGCTGAACACGGCGAGAAACCCGTCGCCCATGTACTTGACGATCCGGCCCGCGCGCTTCTCCACCTCCGGCACGATGACTTTGAAGCAGTGCTCGACCATCGCGTGCCCGGCGACTTCTCCGTAGCGCTCGAAGTACGCCGTGCTGCCGCTCACGTCGGTGAACAAGACGACTGCCTTCTTCGGGTCCATGCAGATCCGAACGCCCTGGGGCGCAGGCTACTCGCTCAGCAGCGAACGAGCAATGACCTTGAGCTCGAGAATCGGCTTCACTCCCTCGAAGATCGGCAGCACCAGCGAGTCGACCACGTAGCGGCAGATCGCGAACTCCTCGGCGAAGCCCCAGCCGCCGTGCAGGAGCTGCCCCTCCTGCGTCACCCGCGGCGCGACGTCCGAGGCGAACAGCTTGGCCATCGCCGCCTCGAGCGTTGCGGACTCCGATTCGTCCATCGTGCGCGCCGCCGCGTAGGTGAGCTGGCGGGCGGCCGCGACATCCACCGCCATCTGGCCGAGCTTCCACTGCGTGAGCTGGAAGTCGCCGATCGGCCGTCCGAACTGCTTGCGCTCGGCGACGTAGCTCGCGGTCTTCTCGAGCGCCGCCTGCGCTACGCCGGTCGCGCGGCCGCCGGTCTGCAGCCGCCCGGCCGCGAAGCCGGCCATCTGCAGGTAGAAACCCCGGCCCTTGCCCTTCTCGCCGCCGATCAGGCTCTCGGCGGGCACGAAGAAGTTGTCGAAGCCGAGCGTATAGGAGTGCATGCCGCGGTAGCCGGGCGTGTGATCGGCCTTGCCGTGCAGCACGCCGCTCCCCTGGCCGCCGGTCTGCCTCAGCTCGAACTGGTGGCCCGGGAACGCGTCCTTCTCGACGATGAACAGCGACAGGCCGCGCGCGCCGCTCGCCGGATTGAGATCGGTGCGAGCAAGCAGCGCAATCACGTTCGCCCGCCCGGCGAACGTGCACCACGCCTTGGCGCCGTTCACCACGTATCCCTTTCGCCCGCCCACCTCCGTGGGCTCGGCGCGGCACTTTACCGAGGCCACGTCCGAGCCGGTGTCCGGCTCCGTGACCGAGATCGCCACCATCAGCTCGCCGCGCGCGACGCGCGGCAGCCAGGCCCGCTTCTGCTCGTCGGTGCCTCCGTGCAGCAGCGCCTTGGTGAGAATCTCCGGGCGCGTGATCAAGCTGCCGGCCGCGGCCAGCGACGCCGCGGAGAGCTCCTCGGTGGTGAGGATCATCACCAGGTTGCCCATTCCGCCGCCGCCGTACTCCTCGGGAACCGACATGCCGAAGTACCCGAGCTCGGCCATCTTCTGAATCAGCTCCTCGGGGACGAGCTCGTCGTGCTGGTGGATGCGCTGGGCGATCGGCTCGACCTCGGTGCGCGCGAAGCTCCGCACCGACTCGCGCGACAGCCGCTCCATCTCGCCGGGAAGCCAACTGTGGTTCACGCCGACAGCGGCGATCACCTGCCGGCCGAGCGCCCGCACCCGCTCTTCCGCCGCTCCTGCGCGGACCCGGCCGCGCAGGTCCGGCGAATCGAGCGTGTCGTCGAGGAACGCTTCCTTGAAGCCGAAGGCCTCGAGATGGGTCGCGACCTGCGCGCGGCAGCGCGCCGCAACGTTCGCAGCGAAGATCGTCGCCGTCTCGGCGGCGAGCGGATCGCCGTCCGCGCCGCACGCCGCCGCATAGTCGGCGAGTGCCCGCGCGGCACGGAGCTCGGTCGCCAGATAGCTCACGCGCTCGCAGTGCACCTGATGCTCGTCGATCGCCTTGCCGCCGTCGGTCTGTTTACGGGCATGGTCGATCGCGGCGTCGACGATGCGTTCGAGCGTCGAGATCAGCGGGGCGGCTTCCGCGGTCGAGCGATCCTTCATGTCTTTCCCTTGGCTGCGCGGAGCTAGAACGCTCGAAGCTTCTACCACCGCCAACTGGGGGAGACCAGAGGACTACCGCAGTCGCAGGGCTCGTTGACCGGTCTCCGCAAACGTCGTAGGTTTCGAGGCTTTCCATCATGGCCGCGTCAGCGGCGCACGGCGAGGAGACCCCACGATGTTCATACTCGAAGGCGGCAACCGCTTCGTCATTCCGCGCACCGAGCTCACCTATCCCGGGCACAGCATGAAGCTCCACCAGAACGCGGCCGACACGGCGAAGACGCCGGTCGACCACGTGATGGCCGATTTCGAGGACGCCTGCCCTTACGAGTTCAAGGGCGAGAAGAGCCGCAAGACCATGGTCGAGGCGCTGAACACGCTCGACTTCGGCAAGAAGGTCGTGACGGTGCGCCCGAACAACATCCAGTCGCCGTTCTTTCTCGGCGACCTCGAGGCGGTTCTGCTCGGCGCGCCGAACCGCTTCCACGGCATCATCCTGCCGAAGACGCAGGGCCCGGAGGACGTCGTCTACCTCTCGAAGCTGCTCGACGCGCTCGAGCGCCAGGGCGGCTGGAAGCATCGCCTGCAGATCGAGGCGCTGATCGAGATCCCCAAGGCGATGGTGCGCGCCTACGACATCGCCATCGCGTCGGACCGCATGGCCGGCCTCATCTTCGGCATCGCCGACTTCGCGGCGACGATGGGCATCCGCGAGATCGTCGAGCGCCAGAACCAGAACTTCCACTACGCCAAGCAGTCGATGGTGGTCGCCGCCAAGGCCGCGGGCCTGCACGCCGTCGACAACGTCTACCTGCGCTTTCCGCGGAAGGAGAACACGCCGGAGCAGAACGCCGCGATCGAGAAGGGTCTGCGCGAGAAAAACGAAGGCTCGGCCGCGCTCGGCATGGACGGCACCTGGGTGATCCACCCCGCGCAGGTCAAGGTCTGCAACGAGTGCTACACGCCGAACGCCGAGCAGGTCGCCCACGCCAAGCGCGTCTGCGGCCTCTACCACCAGAAGGGCGGCGGCTCGATGCCCGATCCCGAGACGGGCGAGATGATCGACGAGGCAACGATCAAGATCGCGCTGATGGACCTCGCCAAGGCGGCGCAAGCGGGCACGGTGACCTACGAGTACCTCGCCGAGCAGGCGGCGAAGTCCAAGGCGATCACCGGTTACGACATTCTCGAGGTCATGCGTCGGGTCGCTTGAGCACGCAGCGGATTGGAGCCGTCGGGCCGTTGACGGCGGTTGTAAATCGCAGCGGCGCGTTGGCCCGCAGCTCAATCCCGTGTTCACCGGGCTAGAGCAGCGCGCCGCGATGCGGCCCGCTGCTCATCCCGGCCGCGGGCGCTGTACTCCACCCTGCCCGCCATTGCGGCCTCCCCTACCCCCGCACCGATAGATATACTGCGACCATGGCCGACCGCCCCTGGCTGATGCGCACCTACTCGGGCCATACTTCGGCCCGAGCTTCGAACTCGCTCTACCGGAAGAACCTCGCCAAGGGTCCTCGGCCGGCACTGCCTGCCCGGCCTCGCGGCGAAGGGCTACGAGATCCACGCGGTGTCCTCGGCTGCGCATGCCGGCGCCGGTGCCGCATGGCACCGCTGCAATCTCCTGGATGCCGATGCGGTGGAGACGCTGCTCGCCGATGCGCGCCCCACGCACCTGCTGCACCTCGCCTGGATCGCGCAGCCCGGGGTCTTCTGGACCAGCCGCGAAAATCTCTCCTGGCTCGCCGCCGGCGTCCGCCTGGCGGACGCCTTC
>CAVPWJ010000013.1:0-8471 GCA_963708955.1 uncultured delta proteobacterium | reverse complement strand
GTGCTGAAACGTGTCCTGGGTCGACATTCGGGCGGCGATTTCTCCGCGTTGGTTGTCGAAATACTGCGAGGCCTGCGCCCATGACGCGTGGCCGAGCAGCACCGCGGTCGCGAGGCCCCCGCCGAGCAAAGCCACTTTGCGATGCCATCTCATCCCGAGGTTCCTCCCTTGGCGCTGAGCACTGGCTTTACCTGGATCGTCGCAACGATTCCCAACATCTCGCCCCCCTTCCGCAGCCCCGCGCGCACCCGCGCATTCTTGTACATCTTTGTGCGCGGCGCCCCGTTCGTCAACGGGTGAGCGGTACGGCCCGCTGGCTCCGTTGGCCGGTTGCGCTCCGCGAGATTTCGCGGAAGATGTCGCGACAGCGAGGATGCGCGGTCACGGCTGGTGTCGATCCAGCCGGGGCAGACGTTTGGAGGGAATCGATTATGAAGTACGGTCTGGTGTTGCTGTCCGCTGTGTTTTGTCTCGGGGCTTCTTCGAGCATGATCTCGGCGGCCACGAAAGCGACGAAGGTGAAGCTCCGGAACGCTCAGGGAGGCGAGGTCGGCACGGCAACCCTGGTCCCGGCGGCGAAGGGCATCGAGATCCGGCTCCGCGCGAAGAATCTGCCTCTCGGCGAGCACGCCATCCATATTCACGAGACGGCCAAGTGCGATCCGCCCGACTTCAAGTCCGCCGGTGGGCACTTCAACCCCGATGGCAAGCGCCACGGTATCGAGAACCCGGAGGGGCCTCATGCCGGCGACATGCCGAACTTCGCCGTCCAGCCGGACGGCACGGCGCGCGTGACCGTCGCCGATCCGAACGTCGGCTTGGGTAGCGACGACCATTCGGTCTTCGCCAACGGCGGCACGGCGCTCGTCATCCATGCGAAGGCGGACGACATGAAGACGGACCCCGCGGGCAATGCGGGCGAGCGGATCGCTTGCGGAGTGATCCGCAAGTAGCGGGCCGCTGGTTGGACAGCGCGCTTCCCCGCGGTGGCGCGGCGTGACGGGACTTGGCCCCGGAGATTACCTCCGCGATGCAATCTCGGGCAGCCCATGGGCCAGAGCTTCTTCGCGCGTCAGGAGAGCGAAGAGCCGCGGCCGCGCGGGCTCAAGATCGCGGCTCGAAGAGCAGGCGCAGGCTGGCGGGCAGATCGCTCGGCTGGAGGTCTCGGCTGCGAGCGGAGAATTCCGGTAAACATTGCTGGTACGCGGCATCGAGGCGCAGCTCTCGACCGTTCCATCCAGCCTGGAAGATCTTCATCGACGCGGAGGCGAGATCTGGCAGATCTCTGTACTGGCCGCGCTCGCGCAGGATCTGCGCGGTGAGCGCGTACATCAGGAGGCCGCCGGGGATTGCGCCGAGCGCTGTGGTCGCCATCGCCGGATAACAAAGCCTCACGGTGCGTGCCGCGAAACGGCCGCGGATCTCGGCCATCGTCCGCCGCTGGATCTGCTTGGCCCCGGCGAGCGGGCCCATCGCATAGACGGGATCATCTGGCGGGTAGTCGTAGTCGCAGAAGGCGACGATGCTCTCGTCGGCGGCGATCAGGCCCGCCCCGGCAAGCGCCTCCGCCCACAGCAGCGAGGAGGTTCCCATCAAGCGATTGGTACGCTCGATCTCGGCCTCGGTGGCTACCTCCACGTCGACGAGTCCGAGCTTGCGAACGTTCTGCGGGGTCGAGAAGTCAGGAACCTGCAGCACCGGATGGAAGGCGACATCCAGATCCTTTACCTGGGTCGGTCCGTGCTCCGCGTAGCGCTTGGTCGCGCCAGCGGCGATGCCGTTCACGAGGTGGATGGCACGATGGCGCGAGCGGAGCGCGCCCACCACCGTATCGATGGTTGCCGGCTTGGTCGCATCCTCATTCCAGAACTCCGCCGTATGGCCGGCCTTCGCTGCGGCTTCGCGTAGCGCCTGCACGTGAAAGAAGCCGATCTGCAGCTTCTCGCTGTCGAAGTGGACACCGTAGACCGCGGCCTGCTCGCCGAACAGCAACTGGATTGCCAGCGCGCGGGTGATGCCGTTCGATCCGCCGAGGATCAATACCGCGGCATCGGTAGCGATGCTCGTTCCCCGCGGCGTCACCGCCGCCCGTTCCCGCCCGAGCAGCTCCGTCGCCGTCGTCCGACCGTGCGCGGCGAGCGCCGCGGCGAGCGCCCGCCGATCGAGGCCGCCCAGCGGAAGCTTCTTGAAGACATCGAGGCTCATGCGCGCGTTCCTATCGCGGGGGTGAGGAATTGCCAAGAAGCCCTCTCGGGCGGGGCAGCGTCGCGAGCGATTCTGTGGTAGCAATGACCGCAGCAGCGGAGGTCGTGATGGCGACGAAGCATTCTTTTCACGCTCGATTGGTCTGGCGCGCCGGCGCCGAAGGGGTAGCGACCGGAAACCACCGGGTGGAGTTCGAGGGGGGGCCGTCGGTCGAAGTCTCGGCGGCGCCGCAGTATCGTGGAGACCCGACCAAGCTGAATCCCGAAGAGCTATTCCTCGCCTCGCTCGCGTCCTGCCAGATGCTCACCTATCTCTCGCTCGCCACCCGGGCCGGTATCGCGGTGCTCGCGTACGAAGACAGCGCGGAAGCGACGCTGACGATCGCCGAGCGGAAGATGCGGATCACCGAAGTGCAGCTGCGGCCGCGTATCACGATCGCCGCCGACGCTGACGAAGCCAAGGCGCGGTCGCTGGTCGAGGCCGCTCACGACGGCTGCTTCATCGCCAACTCGGTGGCCTGCGTGGTGCAAGCCGCGCCGGAGATCTTGCGCGCCGATTCGTAGCCATGCGGCCTACGGCTTGCCGGTCGCGGGCACGAAGCGCACCGGAAAGACCTTGCGCGTCACCACTCCGCCGTCCGCCTGCTTCTCGATCAGCACCAGATCCTGAACCGCGAGCGGCTCGCCGAGCGGTAGGATCGCGCGCCCACCCGGCTTCAATTGCTTCAGCAGATCCTCGGGAAGCTCCAGCACGGCGGCGGTGATCAGCATGGCGTCGAAGGGGGCTTCTTCCGGCCAGCCGCGAAATCCGTCGCCGGCGCGCACCGTCACGTTGTCGTAGCCGAGATCGTGGAGCGTCCGACGAGCCCGCTCGGCGAGCGTCGGCTGAATCTCCACCGTCCAAACGTGCGCGCACAAGCGCGACGCCACCGCCGCCTGGTAGCCCGAGCCAGTGCCGAGCTCGAAGATGCGATCGGTCGGCTGGAGGCGGAGCAGCTCGGTCATTCTCGCGACCACGTACGATTGGGAGATCGTCTGGCCTATGCCGATCGGCAACGGGCCATCGGCATAGGCCGATGCCTGCCACTGCGCGGGGACGAAGCGGTGGCGCGGCACGGAGCGCATGGCTTCGAGCAGGCGCGCGTCGGTGATGCCACGCGCGGCGATGTGCCGCTCGACCATTTCCTCGCGCTCGGCGCGGCGGTCGTCCGCGGAGCGCCCGAGCAGCGCCAGGCCGGCGACGACCGCGGCGACGACGACGGCGATGAGGAAGACGGGTCGCCGGGTCGAGCGCCGAGAATTGTCGCGCTCAGGTAGCAAGCGACCCGGTCGACACCCGCCGCCCGAGGATGCCGCGACGGAAGCGCCGGTTCGGCAGTTGGGATTTCAGGTACACCCACGCCGAGGAACCGAGCTGGCGGAGGAAGCGCGGTTCCTCGATGACCATCTGCGCGATGCCGCGCAGCACGTCCGGCCGGCTGTAGAAGATCGAATACAGCCGGTGGAACTCGGTCTCCAGGATCTCTTCCGACAGGCCGTTCGGGATGAACACGAAGTTCATGGCGTTCATTCGCTCCCAGTCCTCGGTGAACTCGCCGTGCTGTCGGATCGTCGGGTAGGCCGGGGTCCCGGGGTAGGGCGTGAACTTCGTGACCTGGCAGAGGTCGAGCTCCGCCACGCGGAGGAATTCGGCGGTCTCCTCGAGCGTATCGAGAGTCTCGGTGGGGTGGCCGATCATCAGGTAACCCTTGGCGCGGATGCCGGCCTCTCGTGTCATGCGCAACGTCTCGCGCATACGTGGAAGCCTGACCTCGCGCTTGACCACGTCGAGAATCTTCTGCGATCCCGATTCGATGCCGTAGGCGATCTGCCAGCAGCCGGCACGCTTCATCAGGCGCAGCGTATCGAAGTCGAGGAGATTCGGGTGGCTGTTGCAGCTCCACGTGAAGTCGAATCCGGCGTCGAGGAACCCTTCGCAGAGCTCGACCACTCGCCGGCGCTTCACGGTGAAGAGGTCATCGTAGAAGATGACGTGGCGAACGCCGAGGTCGACGAGATGGCGACAGTGGCGAAGGACCGAATCCGTGGAGTGATACCGGCCAAGCTTCCCGGAGGTGGAGCGGTCGCAGAACGAGCACGAGAACGGGCAGCCGCGGCTGGTGACCAAGGTGGCGACGGGGGACCGACGGTAGCTGAGCAGTGAGGGATGGAAGCGATGCGGAAATCCCGGAACGAGATCCCAGGCGGGCAGCGGCAGGACGTCGAGTTCGGTGATGTACGCGGCGCGGCGGTTGGCGACGATCTCACCGTCTCGTCGATAGGCGAGTCCCGCGCACTCGCTGGTGTCCCGCCCCTCGCCGAGACGCGCGAGGAAGTCGAAGAACGACCGCTCGCCCTCGCCGATGATGCCGTAGTCGAGCCCGGCGAACGCCGCTAGCGTCCGCTCGGGAACGGCGCTCACGTGGGCTCCGCCGGCCACGGTGATCGTGTCCGGAGCGGCGGCTTTCACGCGCCGCGCGATGCGGTCGGCGTTGGTGATCGAGATCGTCGTCGCCGAGAAGCCGACGACGTCCGGAGCGAAGGCGAGAAGGCTCGCGGCGGTGTGATCGGGGGTCTCGCCGCTGCCTTTGGCGTCGAAGATCCGTACCTCGTAGCCGTGCTGGCGCGCGACGGCGGCGAGCATCAGCATGCCGAAGCCCGGAATCGACTCCTCGGTCTGGCGCAGCCGATCCATGCTGCGGTCCCAGAACACATACGGCGGCTCGACGAGCGCGAGCTTACCGATGCTGCGAGCGGCGCTCATGCGCGGAGCTATAGGCCAACTTGGGGTTCCTGCCAAGCCGTCGCGCGCGCCGTCGTCGCGCGTTTCCATTCCGCTGCGTTCCCGCTACAAGCCCCCTGTGCCCGCCGACCCCTCCGAGCCGCGTCGGGCCTGGAAGCTGGCCGTCAAGGTCGTGGTCAGCGTCGGGCTGCTTTTCTACCTCGCGCGGCGTGTTGATTTCGCCGAGATCGGTCGCTTCCTGGGGCGCGTCGACGTCGTGCTGCTGGCCGTGGCGGTGGCGCTCTACCTCGTCGGCCAGGTGCTTTCGGCGCTGAAGTGGCGTCGATTGGCGATGGCGGTCGGATTTCGCGGCAGCGCGGGGACGTTCGTCGCGTACTATTTCATCGGCATGTTCTTCAACGCCTTCGGCTTCGGGACCGTGGGCGGTGACGTCGTTCGCGCACTCTACCTGGCGGGGGCGGGCGGGCGGCGGGCGCTGGCGCTGAATACGGTCGTCGCCGACCGAGTGAGCGGCCTCGTCGTGCTGCTCGGCGTGGCGCTGGTCGCGCTCGGCGTCCTTCACCATTACGAGCTGCCTGGCGCGATCTACTGGGGCGTGATCGCGCTGTCATCCACCCTGCTCGGCGGGTGGCGGTTGTTCCCCCGGATCCTGCCCAAGGTGCTGAAAAGCGACCATCGTTTGACCCGTTTGATCGAGGAGGACTTGGCGCCTTACTGGGACGACCATCGATTACTCGCCGAGGTCTGCCTGCTCTCGCTCTTCTTTCACCTCTCCCAGATCGGCGTGCTGGTTGTCATCACCGAGGCGCTCGGCTTGGCGGTCCCCTGGTCGTATTGCTTCATTCTCGGACCGCTGGTGAACATCCTGGCGGCGATTCCGGTGAGCTTGAATGGTCTCGGCGTCCGCGAGGGCGGTTACGTGTTCTTCCTCGCGCACATCGGCGTCTCTCGGGAATCGGCCGTCGCCTTCGCGCTCTCCTGGTTCGCCGTGGTGATGCTGGCGGGGATGGTGGGTGGCATCGTATACGTCGCGCACGGTCCCGCCGCCCGCCACCCCGAGCGCTGAGGTCGCGTCGGCCGTCTGGCATTCGCTCCGCACTCAGGGAGCGCGACGGAAGTCAAGGGCAGCAGATGCCGCGCCGAGCCGCATGGGACAAGGATGGGAGGAGGAAGTGCTTGACAAAAATTCGACCGCTCCCTAATGTCCGCGAAACTTTTCGACGGAGGGTGGGAGACATGACCAAATCGCAGTTCGTGGCGAAGCTGGCGGAGCAGTCGGGGTTGTCGAAGAAGCAAGCGGACAGCGTCCTCACCGAGATGGTCAGTATGATCATCGGCACGGTGAAGAAGGGTGATACGGTCAAGATCCCGAACCTCGGCGCCTGGAAGAAGCGAAAGACGAGCGCACGCATGGGGCGAAATCCGCAGACCGGAGAGCCCATCAAGATCCCCGCGCGCGTCAAGGTTCGGTTCACCGTAGCCAAGAGCTTCAAAGAAGCAGTCCTCGGAGCGAAGAAGTAACTCGATCTTCGCGCGGCTCGACCGGGACCAAGCGCGGAGCTCGACGACTCCGCTCAAGCCGACTGCAGTAGCGTGCGGGAGGCGTCGTTGAGTCGCGGGAGGCGATTGGGCCGGTCGAAATTCGCACGCGGCCGGACCCTGTCCGCCTTACAAGGGCCGGTGACCCGTTGCGTAATCTTCTCTACCTTTCCCTCGCTTCACTGCTAGCTCTGCAGTGGCTCGTTTTGCGGGCCACCCATCTCGCCGCCGCCGACGTGCTGGTCGAGACGATCGCGGCCGGTGCGGCGATCTTCGGTGCGGCGTTCCTGCTTTCGTGGGCTGCGGAAGCCGCTCAGATGGACATTCCACGGGCGCTGGCCATGGCGTTCCTGGCCTTGATCGCGGTGCTCCCCGAGTACGCCGTTGACATGTACTTCGCGTGGCAGGCGCCGCACCGCGAGGGGTATGCCGCCTTCGCGACCGCTAACATGACCGGCGGCAACCGACTGCTGATCGGCCTCGGTTGGGCGACGGTGGTGGGGACGGCTTGGTTGAGCACGCGCGCCCGTTCGTTCGCGCTCGACCGATCCCAGTCGGTGGAAGTGTTCTTCCTGACGGTCGCGACGATTTACTCGTTCGTGATTCCATGGAAGCAGACGATCAGTCTCTGGGACTCCGCCGTGCTCGTGTCGCTGTTCGTCGCCTACATGATCCTGGCCGGGCGGGCCGAGCACGAGGAGCCCGAGCTCGGCGGACCGGCCGAGTGGATCGCCGCTTTGCCGGCATGGAAGCGCCGCACGGCCGTCGTGTCGATGTTCGTGTGCTCGGCGCTGGCGATCCTGCTCGCCGCCGAGCCGTTCGCCGAGGGATTGATCGCCAACGGTCGTCGGCTGGGTATCGAAGAGTTCCTGCTCGTCCAGTGGCTGGCGCCGCTCGCCTCGGAATCGCCAGAGTTCATCGTCTGCATCCTGTTCGCGTGGCAGGGGAAGTCCAGCGCGGGGATCAGCGCGCTGGTGTCTTCCGCGGTGAACCAGTGGACGTTGCTGATCGGTATGCTGCCGATCGTCTACAGCGTGTCGGCCGGGGCGCCGCTCGCCATGCCGCTCGACGAGCGCCAGGTCGAGGAGATGCTGCTGACCACGGCGCAGTCGGTGTTCGCCGTCGCGGTGATCGCCGATCTTCGCTTCAGCGTTCGCGAAGCCGCCGTATTGCTATTGTTGTTCGCCTGCCAGCTACTGTTCACCGACGCGGTCGCCCGCTACGCGCTTTCCGGCGTGTATCTTGCGATGACCGCCGGGATCTTGGTGGCGGGCGGCGCCGACAAGCGCCGGGCGCTCCGCGAGCTTCCGCTGTTCGTGCTCGGCCAAGTGAAAAAGGGGTAAGGTTGCATTTCCCCTTCAAGAAGAGCCCCGGGTTCCGGATGCTGAAATGTAACCTGACCCCTTTTCAGTTTCAGTGGAGGTTTCGCGGGGACGGCACCAGGCTCAAGACGTCGCTCGGATCGGCCGGCTCGTCGACGTTTCCGAAGGCGAGCATCAGCTCGGTGTGAGAGTATTCGTCCACCGGCCACTGGCGAATCACCGTCCAGTCGCCGCCGGCGCGAACCAACAGATGCACTTCCTGCTGTCCGTCGCGGAGTCCGACGGCGATCCGCTCGGTGGCGGTGGTTGAGAACAGCACGTATCCGGCTCGTTTGGTGGTTACGAAGTACATGGGGCGTTCTCCTCGGGTCGCTCGACGGCGCGAAGCGCCTTCTTAGCGGGGAACGGAGATGGGCGAAAGCCGCGCCCGAGCATGGCGCTCACCGAGCGTTCCCGGCGGCGTCGAGCGTCGCGCACACGCCTAAACCGTAGAAGCGCACCGCTTGCGAATAGCCGAGCAGCCGCAAGCCTTCGTCGCCGAATTCGCCCACCGTCACCAGAGCGTCGTCGGTGGTCTGACTCGACGACCAGTCCCACTCCTTGGCGAGCAGGTGCTCGCCGCGG
>CAVPWJ010000012.1:0-12356 GCA_963708955.1 uncultured delta proteobacterium | reverse complement strand
GTGTAGCCTACTGGTTCAGCGTATTGCTGCCATCGGCGCCGGCCACCACATCGCCTACTTCTGCGACTTCACGATCGCGGCCGATCATTCGATCTTCGGCCAGAACGGTCCGCGCGTCGGCTCCCCGGCGGGCGGCTACATCGTCTCGCACTCGGCCAACGTGCTGGGCCACAAGCGCGCGCGCGAACTCTGGATGCTGTGCCGCCGCTACACCGCCAAGCAGGCGCTGGAGTGGGGCCTGGCGAACTCGGTCGTGCCGAAGGAAAAGCTCGACGAGGAAGTGCGCAAGTACGCCGACGAACTGCTGTCGCTGAGCCCGACCTGCCTGCGCATCGTCAAGCGCTCGTTCTACCACCACATGCAGCCCATCATGGCGCGCGACATGAGCGACCTGATCAAGGAAGTGGCACCCAACTACTTCAAGACCGACGAGCAGCAGGAAGGCGCCAACGCCTTCCTCGAAAAGCGCAAGCCGGACTTCAGCCGCTTCCGCTGAACGCGCGAGCTTGATCGAGTGATCCGCGACGCACGCATCGGGGTGGCCTGAACCCCGCGTGCGATGCGGATCGGCTGTGCGTCTTCTCCCATCCCCCAACAGAACCGGAGTTCCAGCATGTCCGACCAAGAGATCTACTACAACGTCAAGGACTACGTCGGCACCATCACCATCAACCGGCCGAAGTCGCTGAACGCGTTCACCGGCGACAACATCGCCGAGATGCAGCGCCTGCTCGACGTGGCAGCGGCAGCAATACGTACCTGTACTGGTCGCCACTCGTTCAGTTCGGTATTCCTCGCGCACCACGACGATCCGGCGCTCTGGGAAGGCCTCGATCGCGTGCGCGACGACGAGCTGTGGAGAATTCACCTGCAGTTGAAGCGCACCTTCGTCGGCCTCATCCGCGAGCGCGCGCGCACGCGCTGGATCCGCGGATTGACCGAGCCCGCGCAGCTCCTCGCCGCCGGCACGCTGCTCGACCCGGAGGCGTTGACGATCGGCTTCGCGCGCCGCTTCGCCACCTACAAGCGAGCGACGTTGATCTTCCACGATCTCGATCGGCTGCTGGCGATGATCGAGGACCCGTGGCGGCCGCTGCAGATCGTCTTTGCCGGCAAAGCGCACCCGGCGGACGATCCTGGGAAGCACCTCATCCGCGAGGTGTACGAGCGAGCGCTCGACCGAAAGCTCGGTGCCCGCATCGCCTTCGTCGACGACTACGATCTGCACATCTCGAAAGCCATGGTGGCGGGGGTCGACGTGTGGCTCAACACGCCCCGGCCGCCGATGGAAGCGTGCGGGACGAGCGGGCAGAAAGCCGGGCTCAACGGCGTCCCCCACCTCTCGGTGCTCGACGGCTGGTGGTACGAAGGCTACCGCGGCGGGAACGGCTGGGCGTTCGGACCCGAGCGCGATCAGACGATCCCCAACGACGACGCCGTGGATGCCGCCGATCTCTACCGGGTGCTCGCGGAGGAGGTCATTCCGCTCTACTACACCCGCGACTCCGACAACGTGCCGCGCGGCTGGGTGAAGCTGATGAAGGAAGCGATGCGCTCGGTGGCGACCCGCTTCTCGGCTCGCCGCATGGTCAAGGACTACGTCGACCAGCTCTACATCCCGGCGATGAAGGACGCGGAGGACGCGGCCAAGCCCCGTTGACGAACGCCCGCGCGGCTCGCCGTCCGTCCGCCGCCGAGGCCGGCCGCCTGCACGGCCGTCTGCTTCGCTGGTACCGCGCCCATCGCCGCGACCTTCCGTGGCGACGGACGACCGCCCCGTACGCCGTGTGGATCGCCGAGACGATGCTGCAGCAGACCCGCTCGGAGACGGTGCTGGGCTACTATTCGCGCTTCCTCGAACGCTTCCCCACGATCGGCGCCCTGGCCCGCGCCTCCGAGAGCGCCGTGCTCGCCGCGTGGTCCGGGCTCGGCTACTACGGCCGGGCGCGCAACCTCCGCCGCGCCGCGCAGCAGGTCGCCGCCCGCCACGGCGGCCGGCTGCCGCGCGACCCGCGGACGCTGCGGAGTCTTCCCGGCATCGGCCGATACACCGCCGGCGCGGTCGCCAGCATCGGCTTCGACATCCCCGCGCCGCTCGTCGACGGCAACGTCGCTCGCGTGCTCGCTCGCTACTTCGAGGTCGCCGGGCCGCTGCGGTCCACGCCGGTCGAGCGGCGCCTGTGGGCGCTCGCCGAAGCGCTCGTCCACCCGCGCAAGCCCGGCGACTGGAACCAAGCGCTGATGGAGCTCGGCGCCATGGTCTGTACGTCGCGCGTGCCGTCCTGTTCCCGCTGCCCGCTGCGAACCGGCTGCGCCGCCCGCCGGCATGGCTCGGTCGAGCGCTTTCCCGAGCCGCCGCCCCGACCGCGGACGCGCCGTGTGCGCAGAGCCTGCCTGGTGCTGCGGCATGCAGACCGGGTGCTGCTGGTGCGCCGTCGTGACGGGCGACGGCTTCAGGGCCTGTGGGAATTTCCCTGGGTCGACGCCTCACCGCCGCGAACGGCGGAAGCCGCGGCACGCCAGGCGCTTGCCGAGCTCGGAGCGGCTGGCGCCGCCGCAGAGGCTCGAGCGACGATCCGGCACACGATCATGAACGAGCGCATCGAGACCATCGTTTTCGAATCGCGCCTCGCGCACCGCATCGATCCGGCACACGAGGCAGACTGGTTCCGCTGGCGCGATCTCGAGCGCCTGCCACTGTCCACCGTCGGCCTGCGGGTGAAGGAGCTCGGTGCGTCAAGAGCGAGAAGGTCGCGGGCGGCCGCTCGCTCGGCGGCGGGCGATGCTGATGTAAAATACCAGCGTTAAGTGATTGTCGAACGTCAAATTATTGACTTAATAAATTGCTTTGTTTTTGCAGCAATTATTTGCCAACAAACTAAAACAAAAAGAGTTTTTGATACTCGACAGAGGTGGTTCATGGGTTGCTTTAGCCTCCAATCGGAGGACCTGACCCATGAAACCTCAGCTACGAACTTTAGCCGCCGCTCTTTCCATCGCCTTTCTCTCCGGGTGCTCGACCACCGGATCGAGCCCGTCCCCACAGCAGCTCTCGCACACGAGCACGCCCATCCAGCGCGCGTCCAGCGGCGGGGGGGCGTCGGGATCGGCCTGCGGAATCGAGATCCTCGACTTCATACCGATCGGCATCTGGAGCCGCACAGAGCGGGCCTACCATGCCGCGCTCAGCCAGGCCGGCGCGAGGGCGCTGCTCAGCCCGAAGTACTCCGACCACCGCATCGATTTGATGGTCGCGACGCTCAAGTGCTCGGCGGTCGAAGGCACGGCCGTTTACTGATCCGTTCTCCCACGGTGGGGCGAAACACCTTGCTCCTCGCCCCTCCCGGCGGCCGGCGCTCGTGACACTCCTCCTCACGACGCCGCCGCCGTTTCATTTGACCTGACGGCGCGCACGGTCCAATAAGTTGGCAGCCGCGGCTGCCGTTTGAACCCTGCGATCGTGACTGGCGAAGCGCCCCTTAGAGACTCTCTTTCGCCGAGGGACTTGCTCGCCCCCCGGATCGGCGAAGAGGCCGCGCATCGCCTGCTGCCCGGGTTGCTGCTCGCGACCGTCGCCTTGCTCGCGCCGCTGCCGTTCGGCGCCGCGCGCGGCTGGGCGCCGTCGATGCTGGAGATCGCCTCGTTCTCCGCGCTCGGATTCCTGCTCGCCTTCGAAGGGTCCGACCGACCGCGGCGCGTGCTCGAGCCGCTGCTCCGTCCCGCGGCGATCGTGCTCGCCGTTCTGCTCTTTCAGCTCGTACCGCTGCCGCTCGGCATTACCGGCTGGCTGAGCCCCACCGCGGCTTCTCTCCATCGCCAGATGATCGACCCGTCGGCTCGTTGGTTTCCGCTGAGCCTCGAGCCGCACGGCTCGGTCGTGGCGCTGCTCCGACTCGGAGCGTATGCCGCCGCGTTCGTCGTCGTCGCGACCGCTTCGCTCCCCGGCCGCGGAAGCCTCTACTACTGGGCTCTGATGCTCTCGGGCGCGATCGCTGGCGTGGTCGCGTGGTTGCACCTGTGGTCGGGCTGGGACACGTTGCTGTTCGGCGAGTACACGCCCTACCACGCGATGGCGCCCACCCGGCGATTGCATTGGCCGCTGCTCAACGCCAACCACCTGGCATCGCTGATGAACGTCTCGGGGCTTCTCGCGCTCGGCGCGCTGCTTCATCCGCCGTTGCTCGGAGCACCAGCCAACGCGCCGGCATGGCCGCACCGGTCGGTCGCCGCTGCCGTCCTGGTCCTTTGCATCGCCACCCTCATCGGCACTCATTCCCGTGGCGGGATAGGCTCGGCGGTCGCCGGCCTGGCATTGTTGTCCCTGCTCTGGCCCGCGATGACCAGCCGTCGCCTTCTCGGGCTTCGAGTCGCGCGCGTTGGCCTGATCGTCGCCATCGCGCTCGGCGTCGCGTGGCTGGGATGGGTGGCGCTCCATCCGCCGCGAGGCAACGTCGTGTTGGCGGCGCTCGAGCGGCGCGACGCCACGCTCCAGGTGCGGTTGGAGATCCTGCGCCAGAGCCTGGGGATGATCCGCGACTTTCTCGCCTTCGGGACGGGGCTCGGCACCTACGGCAGCGTCTTCCCGCGCTATCAACGCTATCCGCTGCTCTTCGCTTCGGTTCCGCACGCCCACTGCGAGCCGCTCGAGTGGTGGAGCGATCTCGGCGCCGTGGGCTTGGCACCGATCATCCTCCTCGCCGTCGTCTTCGTGCGCCGGGTATCCGGCGGCGGAGACCGGCGCAAGCGCGCGATCCTCGCCGCCGCCCTCGGCGGTCTACTCGCCCATGCGGCGGGGGATTTCCCGTTGCGCCTTCCGGCGATCGCCTTGTGCGCCGCGATCCTGCTCGGCCTCCTGTGGCGGGACTTCGCGGCCGTCGGCCCGAGCGAGACGCCCGCCCTCGCCTGGATCTGGCCGGATCGGCTGGTGGCGGCCGGCGCTTTCGCGTTCGTGCTTTATCTCGGCACGTCGGAGTGGCGAGACGCTTCCGCCACTGGCGCGGTCCTCGCCAAGCAGCGCGTCGCTACGCCGCCAGCCGCCGCGGGCGGCGTGTACGAGCAGCTCGTCTGGCAGCGCATCGGCTCGGGAGAGCCCGCCGTCGAGCCGGGGCTGCGGGCGGTGGTTGCCGCGCCGCTCAGCGCAACGGCACATCGCGCGCTCGCACATGCCTACCGCAGCACGGAAATGCGCGAGCGCGAGTTCCGCCGCATGGTCGCGTGTGAGCCCGCCAATCGTTACGGCCGTATCGAGCACGCCCTGATGCTGATCGGCTTCGGTCAATTCGCGGCCGCTCAGCGGGAGATCGAGGAGGGCTTCTACCTCGACCCGCAGTACGGCGATGAGAAGCTCCTCACGCTGGAAGACCCGATCGACGGGAACTGGCCGTTCCTCGAGGCGGCGCTCCGCGGTGTCCACCGACGGGTCGTGGAATCGCCGGAAGTCCGGGGCGAGATCGAGCGATTCGAGCACGCCGAGCGCGTTTTGCGAGCGGCTCGGGAAAGGAGACGACGTGCCCCCTGATTCGGGTCCTCCCTCTTCGCGGCAGCCGCTGGTGCTGCTGGCCTTGGCGCTGCTTACCGCCTACGTCGCCTGGCAGGCGGTGCCGCTCGCGGCGCGGCTGGACGCGATCGAACGCGACCGCCTGGAGCTTCGCGACCGTCTACTCGCCGAGATCGAGAAGCTGCACGGCGAGATCGATGGCCTGCGCGTGGGCATGGCTCCGCCGCCTCACCCGCCGGTTCGCTCGGAGAGCGAGGGGGCGAGCCGTGTCGAGGGACGCGCCAGCGCTACGAGCCCCGCCGCGACGCCGACCTCACCCGCGCCGGCAGCACGGGCGGCGCGCGTCGACCTCTTTGCCGCCGAGCGATTCCTGTCGCGCCGCCTCTTTCCCGACGACGTCTCGCTCGCGCTGGCGATGCTGGAGGGCGTACCCCCGGCGGAGATCGCCCGGCGAGCGCGACATTCGGTGGGCTACATCAACGCCAAGGGCATTCAGATCGAGCGGCAGTTGGCGGCCGGCCCAGACACGCCCCCGGAGATCCTCGCCGCGATCCGCGCCGCCATCGCGCGCACCCGCGACCCGAAATGACCCCCGGCGCCGCTCAGCGGGCGGCGCCAACCTCGGGGATCTCGTCCACGTGCACCGCGACGGGCGCCTCGCCGTAGCCCTCCGCGCCCCCGTAGCGCGGGTAGAGATGCTCGCCGCGGAAGTCGTCGACGAACGATCCGCTCTCCACCCCGATCTCGCGGTCCGCGAAGAGGACGCGCACCTTCGCCCCGCGGGATTGTGGTCGCGGCGGTTCTGGTAATCGTGATTCACCTCTCGCGGATCGGGCGGTTGGATCTGCTCCGAGAGCTCTACGCCGAGATCCTCGTTCCGAATGTTGTGGCGGATGAGGTTGCGCGGCACGTAGCGGACAAACTCGATACAGGGCTTGGCTCCGGCTGCCTGAGGCGAGTGAAGCCCACCGACCTGTGCACGGCCACGATCGCGTGCGGGGCGAGTGACCCCTTCGGAGCCGGAGATATGATATCCGATGTGACGTCGATCTCCGCGTGCGGAAGAGGGGTCTGCTCATGGACGTCACTCGAAACGATCCCGTCGTGCCAACCGACGCCGACCCTCCGGTTTCATTTCGCGGCGACGCTCTTCCCGATGGCGATTCCGAAGCCGCGCGTGTTCTGCGCTCGTTGGCGCATGGCAAGACGGGGCGAATCCCGTCGGATCTGATCGTCGCCCACGTGATGGCGGTCACATCCGGCGCCGGATGGCCGGTCCGGCGCGCCGCCATGGAAGCGCTGCTTCGCCGCCTGCGGTTCGCAGAACGCGACGGTCTGCGGGTGGCGGCGCGGCCGGCGCGCGGGAAGCCCTTCGGTCTCTATTCGACGCGCCGCTCCGGCGAGACCGAGCGTCCCTACCGAAGCCTGCTCGCGAGCGTTCGCCCGCTGCGCGGCAGCTGCGATTGCGAAGACTTCCTTCGCAGCTCGCTCGGCCTTTGCAAGCATCTGCTCGTGATCCTCGAGGATCTCGCGCTTCGCGACCGCGGCTTTCGCCGCTCGTCGGGTTCCTGGTCCGCCGGTGAAGCTCTTCTCGCCTGGGATCCGGTCCGTCCCCTGAGCGGCGCAGGAGACGGGCTCGAGCGCCTACGTCTGGTGGGTGGCAGAGCCGGAGCGCCCTCTGCCGAGCGTGCTCGACTCGAGCGCAAATGGTTCACCCGCGGTCCCGGTGGCACGCTTCGCATCGGCTCGGCGCACCCGGATGATCCCTCGAGGCGCCTCGATCTCGTACGCAACCTACTCGGATGCCTCGGAGGAAACGGGGTCGACGGGCTCGCGGCCGAGCCGGCCGCCCGCGCGTTGCTCGAGGCCGAGCGGCAGCGGCTCGAGCTCGTGGCGGTCAACCTCACAGGCCTCGGGCAACTGCGCGCCTCGCTTCGCAGTCTGAAGCGAAAGCTCTACCCGTATCAGTTTGAAGGCGTGGAGCGGTTCCTGGCCGGCGGAAGGCTTCTCCTCGCGGACGACATGGGTCTCGGCAAGACCGCGCAGGCGGTCGCGTCCTGCCATGCGCTTCTCGAGACCGGCCAGGTGGAGCGCGGGCTCGTGATCGTGCCCGCGAGCCTCAAGCCCCAATGGCTGCGTGAATGGCAGTCCTTCACCGCCGCGCCGGTCGCGGTCGTGGAAGGCCAGCCCGCGGAGCGAAAGCGCGCATACCAGTCACTCCGCCGCGGCTTTCTGATCGTCAACTACGAGCAGGCGCTACGCGACCTCGAGCTGATGCGCGCCTTCGAGCCCGGAATCGTCGTCCTCGACGAAGCGCAGCGGATCAAGAACTGGGCGACTCGAACCGCCCAGGCGGTGAAGACCTTGAAGCCCCGCTTCCGCCTCGTCCTGACCGGCACGCCGATGGAGAACCGGCTCGACGAGCTGGCCTCGCTGCTCGACTTCCTCGACGACACGGCGCTCGAGCCCAAGTGGCGACTCGCTCCCTGGCATTCGACGCAAGCCGACGGGAAGCGCGAGGTCGTCGGTGCGAGGGATCTCCAAACGCTTCGCACGCGCCTGGCGGGCGGGATGCTCCGCCGCCTGCGCAGCGAAGTGCTGAAGCAGCTCCCCGGGCGGACCGATACCGTGGTGTCGGTCGAGTTCACCGACGCGCAGCGCGAGGAGCATGACGCGTTGAATCAGCCGATCGCGCGGCTCGTGGCGATCGCCGGTCGGCGTCCGCTCATGCAGGCGGAATTCCTTCGGCTCATGAGCCTCCTCACCACGCAGCGAGTGATCGCCAACGGCCTCGCCCAGTACCAGTTCGAGCGCGTGTGGAATGGGATCTCCCGGGTCGCGCGTCCCGACGAGGCGCTCTTGCGGAGTCTCTCCACTCCGAAGCTCGTGGAGCTGCGGCAGATCGTTGCTCAGGTGGCGGTCGAACAGCAGCGGAAAATCGTGATCTTCAGCCAATGGCGGCGCATGCTGCGCCTCGCCCACTGGGCCGTGGCGGACGTTCTCGCCGACGCGGGTCTGCGTGCCGCGTTCTTCACCGGCGAAGAGCGGCTGCGACAGCGTACGCAGAACATCGTCGACTTTCACGATGCTCCCGCCGTGGGGGTGCTCTTCGCCACCGACGCCGGCGGCGTGGGGCTCAACCTCCAGCGTGCGGCGAGCTGCTGCGTCAACCTCGAGCTGCCCTGGAACCCGGCCGTCCTCGAGCAGCGCATCGGGCGCATCCACCGCCTCGGTCAGAAACGGCCGATCGACGTGTACAACCTGGTGACCGAAGCGAGCATCGAGGCGAGGATCGCTGGTCTGGTGACCGACAAGAAGGCGCTCTTCACCGGGCTCTTCGACGGCATGAGCGACGAGGTGCGCTTCGACCGTTCGGGCTCGTTCCTCGGGCAGCTCGTGAAGATCACCGAAGCGACTTCGGCTTCGGTCACGGCCGACGGAGAGGATGAGCTCGACGCGCCGGCGGACGCGGAGGTCGAAAGGGTGATCGACGCAAGTGACGGCGGCGATGTTCCGCAAGCCGCCGCGCCGTCGGCCGCGCCGGCCGCGGCCGACGGCGCGGTCTCCGCTCAGCAGGTGGAGCAACTCTTCGCAGGGATCGAGGTCCGGACCCGACCGGGCGGTGGCGTGGTCATCGAGGCTCGGCCGGAGACGGCGTCGGCGCTGCTCGCCATGTTCCAGGGGATGGCGAGCTTGCTCGCCGCCGCCCGGGCAAGCGGCGTGGCCGAGGGGTGAGCCGCCGGGCGCGGTTTGTCGCTGTCGCGGGAGCAGGATCCACAGGGGGAGAGATGACATGACCGAATCGGTGCAGGCCCCCGCGGCGAGCGCACCCGCCGCCGGCTCGGGCAAGGTCTTCCTCGGGCGGCTGCTCCTCATTCCTCGGCGCGTGGTTCTTCCTGGTCGCCGGCCAGAAGGCATCCTCCTCGACCTACGCTCTGATCGCCGTCGTTCTGCTCGCCGCCGGCGGCGTCACGCTCCGCTCCGGGCGGGCTGCCGGGAAGAAGGCCTCCTGATCCGCGATCGCGCTACGCGCTCCCACCCCCGCCAGTCTCTCGATCCGCGGAACCACCCGCGCGGGCCTTCATCGCTCAGGGATCCTGGCATCTGCTCGTGGGACAGCGAGGCAAACGCTTCGGCGCGCGCGCGACGCCGGCCGCTTCACGCGGCTTGGCGGATCTCAACGGCGAAACCGAATTAGGCGGCCTCGCTCCCGAGAGACAGACCGAGCTGTACGCGTATCGCACGTTCGACCTCCCGGATCTCCGAGATCTTGAGCTGCCCCGTACGATTGATGAGGCGGAGCTTGCTCACGGTGGTGATCTGATCGGCCATGGCCTTGCCCTGGCGCCGACCCACGGTGACTACCGCTTCACTCGGAAACACTCGGCCGACGTTTGAGGTGACAGGCACTACCTGGACCCGGTTGAGGTAGCGGTTAGCCACGTCATTGCTCACGATGACGGCGGGCCGCTTTTTCCGCACCTCCCCTCCGATGGAGGGCTCGAAGTTCACCCACCACACCTCACCTCGCTTCATCGGCAACATCTCCCACGGTGCCCTCCGCCCAATCCAGCGCGTCCGTTTCCCGCTTTTCGTTTCGGGCCATCTCTCGATAGGCCTCCTCGAGATGCTGGCGGGAGATCCGGGGGCGTACCAAATCCTCGACGAAGCGGCTGATGCGCCGGCGACCGACGACCGCGTGCAGGCCCTCGTACACTTTTTCGTCGAGGGTGATGGTCAGCTTCTTCCGCATAGTGGGCCGCTCTGCTCAGTACACGTATATAATACGTGCATGCTGGCGGCAAGCCCGGAGCGTGGGTGGAAGACGCCGCAGACGTGGAGATCGATCTCGTCTGGTTCCCTTCGCGCCGTTCGAGTACCTGAGCTCGGTGGTGGCTCAGGAAGCGGGCGCGGCGTTGACACATGGTATGAATCCGATCATACTCGAGCGGTATCGTGCCTCGTAGCGCCGCCAAGATCGCCCTCAGTCTCCCTGACGATCTCTTCCGGGAGATCGAGCGCGCACGCAAGAAGCGGGGCAAGACGCGGAGCGCGCTCGTGCAGGACGCGCTGCGGCTGTGGCTACGCCACCAGAGCGACGCGGCCCTCGTCCGGGAATGGGAGGAGGGGTACCGCCGCATGCCGGAGGCCGCGGCCGAAGTCGCGGCGGCCGTGGCGACGACGCGATTCGCCTTCGAAGAAGAGGATGACTGGTGATGCGCCGGGGAGAGGTGTGGTGGGCGGAGCTGCCGGCGCCCGTCGGCCGCCGGCCCGTCGTGCTGCTCTCCCGCAACGCCGCCTACCGGGTTCGTGAGCTCGTTACCGTGGCGCCGGTGACGACACGGGTTCGCGGCATTCCCTCGGAGGTTCCTCTGGGGTCGGACGAGGGACTACCCAGAGCCTGCGCCGCAAACCTGGATTCGATCGCGACGATTCCGAAGCGATCGCTCGCCTCACGCATCTCGATGCTTTCGCCGTCGAAGCTCGCCCACGTCGAGCGCGCCCTGCATTTCTCCCTCGGTCTACGTTGCGCATGACCTCCGCTGCGGCCGAATTCTCTTTGCGAATATGCTCGGCGGCCTCCAGGGCCCTCTGAAAGCACATCGTTACACACAAGTCCGCTTTCCCGCAGTTTCAGCGGATTTTCGGAGGCTGCTCGGTGGGACCGAACCGAATCGAACCACGTGGAATCTGGGGATTTCGCCATTTCGGTCGAAAGATGTGTGTAACGATGTGCCTCTGAAAGGACACCTCGGTCCATTGACACGCCGCTCCTCACACAAAGCCACGAACCGTGGGCGGAATGATCCGGCGCCGAAGTCCTCGACGAACGATCCGCTCTCGGTCGGTGATCTCGCGACGATCGCCGAAGAATAGAATTGACTTTCCTTACTTGCCTCCTTACCGTCCGATCACGAAGGCGACCGTGACCAGCAAAGGGCAAATCACCATTCCCCAGGCGATCCGTAGGAAGCTCGGATTGCAGCCGGGGACAGTGCTCGATTTCGACGACCGCGCCGACCACCTCCGCGCGACGAAGAGCGTCGACCCGGCGCGAATGCGCTCCGTCATCGGGATCGCCCGGTCCGATCTCGCGCGCAGGAGCGTGGACAAGTGGCTCGATGAGCTTCGCGGATCGGTCGAGCTCCCCCCGCCCAGACGACGGCCACGGTGACGACCGCCGTCGACACGTCGGTCCTGATCGCGATCGCCAAGGGTGAAACGGGTGCGGAAGCGTGGGTCGATCTGCTCATCGCCGCGCGCTCCGAGGGAGAACTCGTCGTCTGCGACGTGGTGGCGGCGGAATACTTCGCCGTACTGATGGACGCCAGAAAGTTCCGCCGCAGCCTGAGAGACTTGGGAATCGTCTTCAGTCCGACCTCGCTCGCCGCATCACAGCTCGCTGGCCGCATCTTCAAGGACTACAGGCGTCAGGGTGGCCCGAGAGGACATCTCGTGCCGGACTTCCTGATCGGCGCTCACGCATCGGAATGCGCCGATGACGAAGAACACGCCTCCGAGGCCACCTAAAATATCGGGCAGCAGGAAGATCGAGTCATGCCGACCAAGAAAGGGAAAGCCCACCTCGGTAGCGGGAACGTCTTCGCCAACATCGGCGTGCGAGATCCGGAGAAGATGCTCGTCAAGGCGGAGCTCTCCGCTCGGATCGTCGACCTCATTCGCGCACGTGGCTTGACGCAGGGCGCCGCAGCGAAGCTCCTTGGTGTTGGCCAGCCGAGGGTGTCCACGCTCTTCCACGGGCGGATCCGCCAGTTCTCGATCGAGCGTCTCATGCGCTTCCTGACCGCGTTCCATCGAGACCTCCGGATCGTCATCGAGGAGAAGCCGCGTCGGCGGC
>CAVPWJ010000011.1:0-7302 GCA_963708955.1 uncultured delta proteobacterium | reverse complement strand
AAAGACGGCACGATCCACGCCATCTACAGCTACTTCGTCGACGACGGCAAGTCGATGAAGCACGCCGCCTTCAATGAAGACTGGATTAAGGCCGGTGACGCGAAGTAGTGGTTAGGGATTGGGGTTTAGGGGTTAGAGATGCGCCCGGCACCGAGGTGGATTTGATGGCCGTTCGATCGCTTGTGTTTGCTGTGTTGGTGCTTGTTGCTTTGTCGGCGATTGCCGCCGAGAACGATGGCAAGCGCTACGTGATCATTCATGCCGACGACGCCACCCGGTGGCTATGGGCGGGAAGATTCCCAAAGGATATCAAGGAAAATCCTGCTGACGATGCAAATGTCATCAAGGCATACACGGCATTCAGAAAAGCGATAAAAGGGAAACAAGGGTGAAGTACGTCCGCGATACCACGGGCAGGTTCTCGCAAAGACCCCATTATGAACCAGCGGAACTCGACAATGAGTGCGAGGGGATCATCACGCAGTTCATGAGAGAGCATTGCGGCGGTTTGGATTTCCCCTTACCGACCGAAGCATTGAAGGTCCTGATTGAGCGTGATGCCAGTGATCTTGACCTCTATGCGGACTTGACCGGTGAAGGGGAAGAGGTTGAGGGCCTCACAGTGTTCATCCCGAACGAAAAGCCAAAAGTTAGGATCTCGAAGGAGTTAACCGAACAGGGACACAGGGAACATAGGCTGCGGACGACCCTTGCTCACGAGTACGGACACGTCAAATTTCACGGGTACCTGTTTGACCTGGAACATGGCTCCCCGTCCATCTTTGCAGGTTCTCCGCAAATGGTCGTCACGAAGTGCAAACGGGACACTATATTGAACGCCCCTCGTTACGATTGGATGGAGTGGCAGGCGGGGTATATGTGTGGGGCGTTGCTGATGCCGATCTCCCCATTTAGGCGGGATGTCCTGGACTTCAGGAAGGGTAATCGTCTCCAACAAGACATCGTTGACGGAACTCCAGAAGCGGCAGATCTTATCGGAAAGCTGGCCGAGAAGTATGACGTTTCCCGCGACGCCGGCAGAGTACGGCTACTCAAGCTGGGCCACCTCGTGGGCCGGAGCGGGGCCGGAATGCTGTTTCGGTAAAAAAGGGGTGCATTTTTTTTGGCCATATGCTACGCTTATTAGCAGATTAGCGGATTACCATATAACTGTTGGAGGTGGACTATGGAACGGATCGAGATTTTTTTACAGGGCGAGGGGGTCAAGGACATTATCTTGGTGCACGTCCCCAAGGGCGGAAACGTCCGCGACCTCCTCAATGCCGCAAAGGAACACGGCGTAACCCTCGGCGGCGACGGAGACCCCTCCGCGATCTACATCGAGGACGCCGAAGAGGCCGTCGACCCCAACGCCTCCCTTGACGAGGCCGGCATCCGCCACCGGGGACACGTCCACATCCACCGGTGCCATCGGATCGACGTCTCCGTGAACTTCAACGCGAGGACGGAGACGAAGGTGTTCCCTCCGTCGGCTACGGTGGGCCGGGTCAAGAAGTGGGCGGTCAAAGACTTTCGGCATGTCCGACAAGGATGCGGCCGAGCATGTCCTCCAGATCACCGGCTCGGGAGCACGCCCGGACGAGGACATCCACATTGGGACCCTCGTGACGCACCCCGCCTGCCGGGTCTCCTTCGACCTCGTGCCGAAGGTCCGGGTCGAGGGTTGACCGTGTCGGAGATTCCGAAGCCGGACGAACGTGTCTTTCTCGATCACATCGGGCGGGGGCCGTTCCAGAGCGGCGTGGCCCGCGAACGCTGGCGGCTGATCTCGGTCGAATGGCCCTACGCGGTCATCGCCGTGTCGGCGGCCCCCCGCCCGAACGGGCCGAAGGAATACGCGCTTCGGTTCAACCTTACCAACTACCCCCAGTTGGCGCCCACGGCTAGGCCCTGGGATGCGGAACGCAACTCCCCTCTGGAGGATGCCAAGCGACCGCACGGTACCTCCCGGGTTCCGATGGCGTTCCGGACGAACTGGAAGAACGGCACGGCTCTTTATCTTCCGTGCGATCGCGAGGCCATGGAGGGGCACGAGGCTTGGCGGACCCAGCATCCGTCACAGTCTGTGGAAACCGAACGGAGACATCACCCAATACCTAAGGATTGTCCATGAACTTCTCAATTCGGGCGACTATACGGGGCCTCGTGGCTCCTGAACATTGCTTGAGCTGCCCCGCCAAGCTCTGGGCCGCGGGCCTCAAGGAACTTCGACGCCGGGGAGGAGGGAGGCGGGAAAGCGGAGCCTTCCTCCTCGGCAAGGAAGAACGCGGCAAGCGGCGTGTCAGCCGGTTCGTCTACTACGACGATCTCGATCCCCGCTGCCTCGATACGGGCATCGTGGTGTTCGACGGCTCCGGCTACGGCCCGCTCTGGCAGATGTGCCGGGAGACGGGGCTCTCCGTGGTCGCGGACGTCCACACGCACCCGGGCGCGCCGATCCAGAGCGGAGCGGACCGCACCCATCCCATGGTCGCGGTCCAGGGGCACATCGCCCTGATCGTGCCGGAGTTCGCAAGGCGGGTGGTGCAACCCCACGATCTCGGGATCTACGAGTACGAGGGCGCGCACCGGTGGCGCAACCACAGCGGCAGGAAGGCCGCCAGGTTCTTCTATATCGGGATGTGGGGGTGAGTTATGGATAAACAGAATTTGTCGGAAAGACTCAGCCGCACGGTGAAGATGGCCATGGACAGCGGCGAGGCGGCGACGGTCGAGGAAGCTGAACGGATCTTCCGGGGATACCAACTCACGATCGAGGTTGGGCCGGACGTCGCCTTCTCACCCACCTTGCAGGCGGCGCTGCTTACCGCTGTTAACACAGGCCGCAGGGGTTTCCTTGGCGGGGTTTCCGTTGTCGGCAATCTCGACGCCGACCTGTTGTGCCCGTGGAAGAAATGCCGGACGCTGGCGGAGGCGATCCGGGACCTTCGGGGGAACGTGGTGGGAAAAATCCCGCCCGGCCTTCCGCGGATCGTGATCGGCGATGTCCCGAAGCCCGACGGGATCGGCGAGTTCGCCGTGCGGGCGACGTTCAACGGATGGTCGGGGGGCGTCATACCCCTGGACGATGGCGGACGCCTGCCGGAAAAGCAGGAATTCACCCCGGCGGGGGTACTAGCCGGCGCCCTTGCCGTCTCGGAGGCGTTCCAGCACGTTCGCGGGGGGAATCCGACGGCCGGCCGCAGGGACGCCGGTCTGTCCCTGTGGCGGCCCGAGCCGGACGCACCCTGGCGAGATCCCGAGAACGCGGGGCCTTCGATCGGCCTGCTCCCTTCACGGCTTTGGCTGATCGGCCTCGGGCACCTCGGCCAAGCTTTCCTATGGACGCTAGGTTTCCTGCCGTATGCCACACCGGAGGAGGTCCTTCTGGTCCTGCAGGATTTCGATTTCCTGTCGGAAGCCAACGACAGCACGTCGCCTCTCACCTTTGCTCCCGTCTGTATAGAGCGGAAGACCCGCGCGATGGCGACGATGGTGCGAGGAGCGCGGCTTCCGGACCGCGATAACCGAAAGGCCGTTCACGGAGAACCTCCGGGTCCTCGGCGACGAACCGATGGTCGGGGTATGCGGGGTCGACAACCCGATCGCCCGGGCCGCGTTGGAAGAGGTAGGATTCGGCCGCGTCATCGAGGCGGGGCTGGGAAAAGGGGAGCAGGAGTATCTCGCCTTCCAAGTACACACGTTCCCGGGGCCTCGGAAGGCGCGCGAACGGTGGGGCGGGGCCGAGCAGCCTGCGGCAGCGTCCGTTGACCGGAAACCCGCGTACGAGGCCCTTGCACGCGAAGGTCTCGACGACTGCGGCCTAACAACCCTGGCGGGCCGATCGGTCGGCGCCTGCTTCGTTGGCGCCGCCACCTCCGCACTCATCATCGCGGAATTGCTCCGAATGGTACATGGGGGGCGTGCATACGGTATCGTGGACGGAACCCTCCGTTCCATCGAGCGCCGGGAGGTGGTCGGAAACGACGAATGGCTGGAGCCTTTCAATCCCGGGGTCACGGAAGCCATCAGGTCCACGGTACCCTTGGCCTGAGATGATCAGGAGGAGGAAGACATGCCCGGCGCATACGCACATATAACGATGGTGAACGAGCTTAAGGAACCGCAGCGGCTCGAACGAATTCCCGGGTTCCCCCGCGCCGCGATCGCCGCGGTTCTCAAGTACTTCAAGTTCTGCGAGCTGGGCGCCGTCAGCCCGGACTACCCGTATTTGGCGATCGGCGACGAGAGGGCCAAGCGGTGGGCGGACATCATGCATTACACCCGTACGGGCGAGATGATTCACGCAGGGGTGAAGCGTCTGCAGGCCATCAAAGGGGATGCGCGCAAGAAGGGCCTCGCGTGGCTGTTGGGCTACACGGCTCACGTCACGACCGACGTTACCATTCACCCGGTCGTGGAGTTGAAGGTCGGGGAATACAAGGGCCACGAGGAGGCCCACCGGATATGCGAGATGCACCAGGACGCTCACATCTTCCAGCGACTCAACCTGGGTGAGGTCGGCCTGTCGGAGCATCTCGACTCCGGCATCGCCGCCTGCCGCGAGGCTGCGGTTCCCGACCTGCTCGACCGCAACATCGTTTCCCTCTGGACCGGGATGCTCCAGGACGTCCACCCGGAAGAATTCGCCACGAATCCCCCGGACATAGACAAGTGGCACCGGAGGTTCAATTTCGTCATCGACAAGATCGCCGAGGAAGGCGACCACCTCGTTCCGTTCGCCAGGCACTTGGGCGTCGATTCGGGGCTACTGTACCCTGCACAGGAGGACATCGACCCGCAGTTCATAAAGGGTCTGGCGACCCCTTCGGGGAAGAAGAACTACGACGAGATCTTCGACGCCGCGATCGGGAACGTCGGCAACATCTGGCAGGTGGCGGCAAGCGGAGCGACGCAGGGGCAGAAGACGTACCTTGCGCGCATTGGCAACTGGAACCTCGACACGGGTCGCGACGAAAGCAAACGGCTTGTCTTCTGGGGGGTCGCATAAAACGCAACCACGTCATCCGAGGAATCGCCCTCTTGTTCCTCCTCGTGGCGTCCGCCGGCTGCGTGGTCAGCCGGGCGGCCGAGGCGGAAAAGATGTACGTCCTCGGCTCTGCGCTGACGAAGTTGAGCGCGTCCGTCGAGGCGACCGTCCGGTACGAAAATCCGCCGGAGGGGATCAGCGATAAGGAACTGCTCGACCTGTCCACGAAACACGATCCGGGACTTATGGATCCTTTCGCCGATTACGGACTCTGGGTGTCCCGCCAAGACGGGCACGCCGTCGTGCTTGTCTGCGACAAGGACGGGAAGGTCGGGCTATTGGAAGACGCCGGGTGCAGCTCGGAGATGGACAAACACCTTTGGAAGGAGACCCAGCCGAAGCCGTGCGAGTTCACGGTGAAGGCCAAGGAGGTATGTCCGGAGTGACTGGAAACGCGAGGGGCCACAATAGTCATCTTTATTTTCCGGGATCATCTCCACACAGTGACGAGTCGCTCGCCGAACCGTGATATTCCCTTGCGGTAGTCCCAATATGGGACTATAGTGCGGTTGTGCGGATTATCGCCCTGTCCACTCTGAAAAGGTTCTGGGATGGATCCCCGGCGTTTCGGGAATCCCGGGAGCCGACATTGGCGTGGTACCGCCATGTTCTGAAGGCGGACTGGGACTCACCGGCAACCGTGAAGACGGGCTTCGCGACCGCGAGTATCCTCAAGGACGGGCGGGTTGTTTTCAACATCGCGGGGAACAAATACCGGATCGTGGTCTGGATCAACTACCCGTATCGGGTCGTCTATATCCGGTTCATCGGGACCCACGCGCAGTACGATGCAATCGACGCGCAGACCGTGTGAAAGGGGAGGCCATGGAAATCCTGCCCATCAGGACCAAGGCGGATTACCGACGGACGCTTAAGGAAATCGAGACGCTGATGGACGCCGCCCCGAAGTCACGGAAGGGGGAGCGGCTCGACGTCCTCGTCACGCTGGTCGAGGCGTATGAACGGAAGCATTTCCCGCTTGACCTTCCCGATCCGGTGGAGGCGATCAAATTTCGCATGGAACAGATGGGTCTTTTCCCCAAAGACCTGGAGCCGATCATCGGTCGGCGCAACCGGGTCTACGAGGTATTGAACCGGAAGCGTCCGTTGACGATGAAAATGGCCTGGCGTCTTCATCGAGAACTTGGCATTCCGGCCGAGTGTCTGATCCGTCCCCCGGAGGATTCAAGGGCGGCGTAAAGGGCGGAAGCTTTATCATGGGCCGGGATTGACAACGGGAAACGGAAGATCAACCTCTGAATGACCGCTGACGTATTCAAGGACATCGAGAGCGAGTCGATGTCATAACATAAACTTATAGTAGACTATTTTAAGTCTATTGGTTATAATAATCGTATTAAAAGACCTAAAAAGGATTTTTATGCAGAGTTCACATACACAAAAAGAGATGGAAGTTGAGTTCGGTCGGCAATTGCGCGATCTGCGTCTGCGCCGGAACATCGATCAACGCCGGCTTGCCGAGCAGGCGGGCGTCGCACTCAACGCCGTGAAAAATCTGGAAAACGGCAGAGGGGCGACGTTGTCCTCCTTGGTAAAGGTCCTGCGCTCCCTGGGGCGGGCCGACTGGCTGAAAACCTTGGCGCCGACGGTAGGCATCAGCCCGATGCAGATGCTGAAAGCCAAGCAACCGCGACAACGCGCTTCGAAAAACAAGGGACCATCACATGTATAAACCGGTCCAGGCGATTGAGGTTCGCATCTGGGGCAAGACCGCTGGTGCGGTAGCCCTGGCGCCGAATCTGGGCTATTACGCCTTCGAGTACGACAGCCGGTTCGTCAAATCCGGCATCGAGCTCGCGCCGCTTGCCATGCCGCTGTCCGAAGCCCGCGAGCCGTTTGTTTTCGTCGATCTCCCCGAGTTGAGTTTCAAGCGCTTGCCGGCGATGCTCGCCGATGCCCTGCCGGACGATTTCGGCAATGCCCTGATGGATGCGTGGATGGCCGGCAAGGGTATCGACAAGGCACAGGTGACGCCCCTCGACCGTCTGGCCTATATGGGAAAGCGCGGCATGGGGGCGCTTGAGTTCAAACCGGCCCGCACTCCCGCCATTTCCAGCAGTACGGCCATCAAGCTTTCCCGCCTGGTTGAGAGCGTCCGGCAGGCTGTGCATGGCGAGCTCGGCGCGGACCACCTCGCCAAAGCCGCTCTGGCCCAGATCATTCAGGTTGGAACATCGGCCGGTGGCGCACGAGCAAAGGCTGCTATTGCCTGGAATCCGGCAACCGACGAG
>CAVPWJ010000010.1:0-5130 GCA_963708955.1 uncultured delta proteobacterium | reverse complement strand
GCGCCTCCACGTCCTTGCGTGCTTTCTCCACGTCGGTCGCGCTGGTCAGGCGCTTGCTGACCGTTTTGTCACCTTCCCGGCGGGATAAGACGTAGTAAGGGCCACGAAGGGCCGAGCCTTTACGCCCTGTAAGATTCACCCGTAAATACTGTTCGTTGATGGTTCCCCGTCGCAAGGACCGGATGGATCGCATCTCGTCGAGGACGGCGTTCCTCTTTGCTTCGAGATCCGGGAACGTGTTCATGTGGGCCTCCTGTTGTAGATGTTACTCTACAATAGCAGCCCTTCAAATGCAGATCAAGACCCAAACCCATATTCATGTCGCAGACCCCAATCTATCAATCTATCCTGGGAGTTGACAATACCCTCACTGCCATATCTCCTTGCGTACTATATCACTAAGTGATATAGTCTGTGGCGATGAAAAGAGTTTTCAAAACCCGCCACTTCTCGCGCTGGATGCGCAAGACGGAGTTGTCCGATCCTGCGCTCTGCGCGGCCGTTGTGGAGATGGAGCGGGGATTGATCGATGCCGATCTTGGGGGAGGGGTCGTCAAGAAGCGGGTGGCTTTGCCCGGCCGGGGCAAGAGCGGCGGGGCGCGGACGCTGGTGGCGACGAACAAGGGTAATCGGTGGTTCTTCGTTTTCGGCTTCGAGAAAAACGAGCGGCCCAACGTGACCGCCAGGGAATTGGAAGCGTTGCAGAAGATCGCCGCCGACTTGCTGAAACTGACGTCGAAGGGCCTTGACGCTCATGTGGGATGGGGCGAGTTACAGGAGATTTGCTATGACGACTAAGGGTAAAGCGGCCAGCCGGATTCTGGAAGCGGTCCACGAAACCGCCCGCGGCCTGAATAAGGCCGGCTTCATCGACAAGCGTCGGATGCTCGAGTACGACGCTCTGTGCCTTGAGCCGGTGCCGGACTACTCGAGTGAGAAGATTCGCGCATTGCGGGAGCGTTACAAGTTAAGCCAGGCCGTGCTGGCGTCGGTGTTGAACACGAGCCTGTCGACGATCCGGCAGTGGGAGATCGGGGAGAAGCACCCGAGCGGACCATCATTGAAGCTCCTTCATTTGCTCGACCGCAAGGGGCTTGAGGCGCTGGTCTAATCGGGTTTATTGCGTCAAGTATTCTTTTGCCGCCGGTCTGGGGATGTGGTTTTTCCTTTGATCCAGCGAAGCGCCCGCACCACCGTGGTCCGATCGGCCTTCAATGCAGCCGCGATGCGGTTAGCGTTCATTCCCAACAGGCGCAGGTGTGCGGCCTTCTCCGCGATCCGCTGATATATCGGCTGCCTCTCAGTTTCCAACAAGGCCGCTTCGAAGGGCACCTCCCCCTCGGTTCGAATTCTTTGCGACCGTGTCCACCATGCAAAGAATTCGAACCGTCAAGATTCCGGCCGGCAGGCGACGGTCTCCGTCGAGTCCGGAGTCCACTTCCACACCGAAGGCATGAAAATGTTGATCGTGTTGCATTTGACGATGCAATGCAAATGCGGTAGTATTGCATTACAAGGGATGAACGGGAAGAAGGAGATAATGACATGCCGGGCCAACTGACCGTACGCTTGACTTCGGAACTGGAAGAGGGGATCGAGGCGCTTTCGCGGCGCACTCGTCGCCGCCGCTCGGAGATCGTCCGTCTTGCGCTGGCTCGCTTTATCCGGGAAGAAGCGGGTGAAGGAACGCCGTCGCCTTACAGCAGGGTAAAGAATCTCATCGGAAAGGTGGAAAGCGGCATTCCCGACCTCGGGGAAGCCCACCGCGAACATCTGCACAGCCGGTTCCGGCGTGGCTGATCTTCTCCTTGACACCGGCCCGTTCGTGGCCCTGCTCGACAGGAGTGAACGGAATCATACGCGGTGCGCCTCGTTTTTCCGGGATTTCCGGGGGCGGCTGATTACGACCGAGTCGGTGTTGACCGAGGCGGTCTATCTGCTCGGCCCGTCGTTCCCCCGCCAGAAGCCGGCGCTCGATTTCATCCTTGCGGGCGGAGCCGAACTGGTTCCGATGATGCCCGCGCTTATCAATCGTTGTGTTCACCTGATGTCGAAATATTCCGATGTCCCAATGGATTACGCGGATGCCACGTTGGTCGCCGTGGGCGAGACGCTCGGCATTCGGGACGTTCTGACGCTTGACCGCAGGGGGTTTTCCGTTTACCGGTATGCGTCGAGGGGGGCGTTCCGTATCTTTCCCGATTAACAACAGGACGGCACCGGCATGAAGATCGGCAGGAATGATCCCTGCCTCTGCGGCAGCGGGCGGAAATACAAGAACTGTTGCCTTGAAGACCAGGGCTCGGGTTTGCCTCACGAAGGTCCGGCGGGCGTGTTCGCGGAGATCCGTCAGGCTTGCAGGGGCGGCAATTCTCCTCATTGCGCTCATGCTACGCCTGGCGCGCTCTGGTGAATTTTGCCGTTTTCCTGGGCCTGGCCGAGGTGAAGCCGACCACGAAAGACCGGTCTGACGGGCACTACCGGGTGAGAAAACGGCCGCTGCTGGCGGACGCTGTCCGCTTTCACATTCCGAGGTAATGCGACCTGGTCAAGCGTAGGGATCTGGTTACGGTCGTTCGGTCGACGCCGAGGTGACTGGCGATTCGGTTGGGGTTTATCCCCAACCGGTGTAAGTGTACGGCTTGCTCGGCGATTGCTTTGTAAACCGGCACCTTCAAGAGCTCGGTCAGGGCCGCTTCGAACGGCACCTCCCCCTCGGTTCGAATTCTTTGCGACCGTGTCCACCAAGTGATGATCCAAGGCAGTCCGAGAAAAGCAAAAAGCCCCGGGAAACCGGGGTTTTTTCGTTTCTGGTGTCCGATATAGTCCGAAGAAATCCGCTGACAGCCAGAGTTTTTAGGGGCATATTTGGGGCGAATATGTCCCTACGCCGAGGGAGATGTCCCTAAAGGAGTCGCCGTGCCCCGCCAGGCCGTGCCATTGACGGATTCCAGGGTCAGGAACGCCAAACCCCGCTCCAAGGAGTACAAACTGTCGGACGGCGGTGGACTGTTCCTTCTGGTCGTACCCGCAGGAGGGAAGTACTGGCGGATGAAGTACCGCTTCGGCGGAAAGGACATGGGGTCGCTGGCCTTCGGCGTCTTTCCCGAGGTGTCGCTGACCGAGGCGAGGGATAAGCGGGAGACGGCGAGAAAGAAACTGCGGGACGGCATTGATCCTCGCGAGCAACAGAAGGCGCTGAAGGCGGCGAAGGGCGCGGAGACCGAGAACGGGTTCGAGGTCGTCGCCCGCGAATGGTACGCCCGCTGGTCGTCGGGGTGGTCCGCCTCCCACGCGGCGACGGTCATCGGGCGGCTGAATCTGGATGTGTTCCCCCGGCTCGGCGCGCGCCCGATCGCAGAGATCACCGCCTCCGAGGTGCTCAAGATGCTGCGCGTGATCGAGTTCCGGGGCGCGCTTGAGACGGCGCACAGGGTGCGGACCATTTGCGGGCAGGTGTTCCGGTACGCGATATCGACGGGGAGGGCCGAGCGCGATCCGACGTCAGACCTCCGGGACGCCCTGAAGCCGTACAAGAAGGGGCATCTCGCGGCAATCACCGACCCGCAGGCGCTTGGCCCCCTGCTCCGCGCCATCGACTTGTACAAAGGAACGCACGTCGTCAAATGCGCGCTCATGCTGGTTCCGTTGCTCATGGTGCGCCCGGGGATGTTGCGCGAAGCCGAGTGGGCCGAGATCGATCTTGACGAGGCGATCTGGAGCATCCCGGGCGAGAAGATGAAGACGAAGGCACCGCATATCGTCCCCTTGCCGTTGCAGGCCGTAGCGATATTGCGGGACCTGCGCGAGTTGACGGGGCGCGGCAGGTACGTGTTCCCCTGCCACGGACAGCCCGACAAGCCGATGAGCGAAGCGGCGGTCCCTGTCGCCTTGCACAAGTTGGGATACAAGGGAGTGCAGACCGCCCACGGGTTCCGGGCGACGGCACGGACCATTCTCGACGAGGTATTGCAGCAGCGCCCGGATTTCATCGAGCACCAGCTTGCACACGCCGTCCGCGATCCGCTCGGCCGGGCATACAACCGGACCTCGCACCTTGCCGAACGAAAGTTGATGATGCAGCGGTGGGCGGATTACCTGGACGGGTTGAAGCAGGGGGCGCTGGTGGTCGAAAAGGGTGTCTCCGAGTGATATGGTTTTAAGACCATATGATCTTGAATCCATAACTGGATTGGGGCATAATGTGACCATGGAATGGGAGGTACTGTTCCAGGATGAGTTCGACGCCGAGTTCCGGGCACTTGAACAGGATCTCCAGGACGAATTGCTTGCCCATGCGTTACTACTGCGGGAGTTCGGGCCGAATCTCGGTCGTCCGACCGTCGATTCCCTGAAGGGCTCGCGACACACGAACATGAAGGAACTCCGGTTCGGATGGTCAGTCAGGCGAGGTGTGGCGAGTTGCCTTTGCATTCGATCCCCGCCGACGGGCCATCCTGCTGGTGGGCGGAGACAAGCGCGGGACGGATCAGAAGCGGTTTTACCGGCGTCTGATCGCCGTAGCCGATGAACGGCTCGATCGGCATCTGGCCGGAATGGCTGCAGGGAAGATCCGTCGTTCGGGGAAAGGGGGCAGTCATGGCAAGAAATCTTGAGCAGGTTCTGGCAAAGTTGCCCGCGAAACGCCGGGCGAAGGTGGAGCGGCGTGCCGCCGAACTGGCGACGCTGAAGGATCTCCGTCTGGCTGTCCGGCAGACGCAGGAGGAACTCGCTTCCTCCCTTGGGGTTGGGCAGGATACCATTTCGCGTCTGGAGCGCCGGAGCGATATGCTCCTTTCAACGCTCAAGCGGTACGTGGAAGCGATGGGGGGAACGCTCGACCTCGTCGCCCGCTTTCCTAATCGTCCGCCCTTGCTGATCGAGCAGATCGCCAGAAAGGTCCCCCCCCGTGCGCGACAAAGAACTTCCCGCAGGGGTACGAAGGTGGCGTCGGCGACCGCCTGAACGACGAGTGGACGGGGGTTCGACTCCCGAAAAAAAGCCGAAAAACCCTGAAGATCCGAAAACTTGAATTTTTGTGGTACTTTTGGGGGCATGGCAGGACTTCCGATATTACATTGTCCTTTAATATCAACAGTTTGCGTATGCAGGGGTAGCGACCCCGCCTCC
>CAVPWJ010000009.1:0-22075 GCA_963708955.1 uncultured delta proteobacterium | reverse complement strand
CAAAACAAGAGGCGCGAGGTTGCGAGATAAGGCAGCTCTCCTTCCCCCCATTTCATAAACGACCGCGACGAAGCCCGCGCGCCGAAGCGATCGGCGCAGCACACGGACCGAGTTCGCCGCATATCAGGAAGGGGCGCGGCGGGCACGCTCGGGTACTGGGTCAAGGAGAGTCACTTCTTCGGCTCGCGCGAGGTTCCCGGTCTCCCTCTTCACATGCCATTCCGTGATCGTCTGACAGCCACGCTCGATCAAAGAATAAATCACGCCGGGCGCCGGGTCGTCGATGTGAGAGCCTCGCCCACAACCAAAATCGAGAACCGTGAACGAAGGCCTCAGCAGAGCGTTGACCCGAGCGAAGAAGGCCACGGTGCCGTCGATGTCCGTGAATCCGCCGTAGCGGCTCTCCGGATAAAACCTTTCTTGCGGCGAGATCACGGTCGAGAGGTTCTTCCTGCGATTTCCAATCCGCACAGCGAAGTCAGCGGATGCTCGATCGGTAGCCGGAAGGGCCGGGTGGCACGAGAAGGGCCTCACTTACTACTCACTTACTACGTTTCGATGCCACAACGTAATAATCCATGGTATGACCACCCTGCGTATACCTGTGCCGGAGATCAAGGTACGCGAAGAACAGCCCGAGAGGTAGCCAGAGCGGCCGAATCAGGAGCGAGAGCCCAGCAGCTGCCGCACCCCGCAGGCCACCACCATAGTCGCGCGGGTGCCAGGGTAGCTCATGGCGGGCGATGTTGAGTTGATGCGCCAACGTTCCAAAATAGCCGCTGATCCAGCCGAGGTCGAGCACGTCAAAGCCCGCGCCTGCCATCAGCCGGCGCAGCCCATATTGCGTATATCGAAAAAAATCAGACGGAACTTCGTGCTCTTCAAAGTACAGCGGCGTACTGAGCCAGAGCCTTCCGCCAGGCTTGAGCACGCGCCACAGCTCGCTCAAGACTTGCTGTGGATTCGGCATGTGTTCGAGCACTTGGGTACACAGGGCGGCGTCATAGCGAGACGATGGCACTGGGATCGCCACCAAATCACAAACGTAATTCACGTGCGTGTAATCGTGAGAGTCGCGATCACACAGGTCCGCCGCTTCATAAATCGTGTGAGAAAAATAATAGCGATAGGGCGAATCGCCCGCACCTGCGTCTAGAACCACTGCTCGTTCAGGCACCGAGGCCGCAAACTCGCAAACCATCCTGTCGAGATGATGTCGCGACGTGGTCAAACCGTGCCTACAACCGAGCCGGCCTGAGATCAACGCCCTCAACTTCGAATTCATCGGACGTGAGGACAACCTAGCGCGTCTTCGAAGCATCCTGAAACGAGGTTCGACGGTTGTCGAGCAACCGCGTCCCCGGCACCGAGGCGCTTTCGATCACGGCAAAATAGAGCTCCTCCATGCGTGCCGCGATATGCGCCCACGAATAATCTCTCTCGACGAGGGTCCGGGCTCGACTTCCCATTTCGCGGGCGCTCTGCGGATCCCGCAGGCAGGTCAACAGCGCATCCGCGATGGCTCGTGCGTCGAGCTCGACGACGTGCGCAGCGCCCGCGGCACCAGCTTCGGGAAAGTTGCATTCGCGGGTGATGACGCACGGCAGGCCCGCGGCCATCGCCTCGAGGATCGAGACACTGAAGCCTTCCGTTCGGGAAGGCGCAACGTAAGCGTCCGCCGCGCAGAGGGCGGAGTCTTTCAGATCACCCGTCAGCATGCCGGTGAACGTGACGTGCTCGGCGCAGCCTTCGGCGAAGAAGAACGATTCAGCCTGGGTCCGGTAACCGACGTTGTCGGGCCCGGCCACGACGAGATGGGCGGCGGGACACTGCACGCGCACCCGCGCGAGCGCGGGCGCAAGAAGGTCGATCCCCTTCACCGGGTCGAGACGTCCAAGAAAGAGAATTCGCTTCTTGCCGCGCAGCCTAGGATACGCGTCAAGGAACCGCTCGGGCCCAGCGGCTGCCGCCTGCTCCAACGGGTTGATGCCATTCGGAACGATCTCGACCCGGGTGTCGATCGCCATGGCAGCAACTGCCTTCGCCTCGGCCGCGGTGAGCACCTGGATTGCGCCCGCACGAATCAGCGCGGGCTTCTCGAACAGTGGAAAGTAGAGGCGCTTCTTCCATGCCTTGTGCGTGAGCGCCCAGGGCTCGAGCATGCCGTGAAGGCTCATGACATAGGGAATCCCGCGCCGGCGGCAGAGGAGGCTCGCCACCGTCACGGGGAGCGAGAAGATCCCGATCGTGTGAACGACGTCGTAGTTGGAGACGTTGCGCGCGAGCCATGCGAGAAGGGCCCCGCTCAGCGCATATTTCGTCGGGCCACGGCAGCGAAAATGCCGGATGCGCCAAGAGCCACGGTCGATCCAGGTCTCGGTCGGGACGTCGAGGCGACTGATCCCGTTCGCGTTGGTCGTGACAATGTCCACCGCGACCCCGCGATCGGCCAACGCGGTAGCCATCTCGATCGCCGCCCTGGGCGGACCACCGAGCGCTGGCCCAATCCCGGGAAGAACCATCAGAACTTTCATGCGCACGATCTCGGCGTTCGGCCACCCATCGCTAATAACGCTAATAACGCTTCACGCCGCGCGCATCGAGCTCGGCGATCGCCACGTGCCGGCCATCGAGCTGAATTTCGGCCGAGCGGTCCGCGCAGGCAACGCGGATGGCGCGGCTGACCGACGGTTCCTGCCAGGGATCCACCGCCATGATCAAGCACGCACCGGCTGCTGATGTTTCCCAAGCGCGCACGAGGGGGCTCTTTTTCTTCCACGCCGCGGCGGCCGACTCGCCCGGCAGTGGCCTCGCACCGGAAAGCCGTTCAGACACCTGGGCAACGCGCGAGAGGTGCCTTGCGAAGAGTGGCAGCCGCTCGAAGTACTGGCCTTTCCGCCCTGGCTCCCACCCCCACAGCACGACCCCGCGTGCGCCGAAGAAAAAGGGCACGATGGCGCTGGCCTCTACCATCTCCGGCGACAGTTCTTTCCCACCCAGGGCAGCGTTGGACGGATGGTACTTGAGAGACACGTACGCATAGATCGGCTTGTCCCCGTACCGCCGGGTTGCCGCGTAATTGCTCTCGACGTTCGCAGCGACGTAGTACGTGAACCCGGGATCGTCGTAGTGAGCGTAGACGCTGGCCACGTAGAAATCGACCACAGGATCGACGTGTCGCCAGATCTGCTCGACCGTCGCTCTCACCTGCCCGGATTTAGCGGACGGATGCAAGATACCCCAGTAATCGGCCGGGACCGGCTGCAGACCATAAATGCCGATCGGTCGGCCGCCGCTGCTCTCTTTGGCCCATGCGCAGGGGGGCACGTACCACTCGGCCCACTTGGAGGCGGATTTTTCGGCGAAAGCCTGGAGCATCGTGGCGCCAGATTGTTTGCGGATCTCGGGACTCATCCACGCCTCGGAGGCGTCGAGTGCGAACGGCAGCTCGATGTCATTGACGACGATCGCGCCGGTCCCCGCTCGGGCGATGTTGCGCTTCACCACCTCCTCGAAGTCGCCGGGCTTCGACCAGGGATTCGGCCCGCTGCGCTCGAGGTGTTTGTAGAGATTACGGCGCTGGCCACCCTCGTAGTCCGCATAGGCGTTCACCAAACGCGCGAGCTCGAAGCCGTGTGCCTCCGCTTCGCGGTCGTTCACCGCGTTGTCGCCCCCGCCCACGTTCCAGAAGACGTGAAACTTTCCGGACATCGACACGACCGGAACCTCGGCCCAGTCAGGCGGGCTCGCCCCGGCGTGCGCCGACCACAGCCGCCCGAGAAGCAGGCTCAGCAGCACACAAGTGATCCGCATGGCGGGCCTTCGCGGGGACCTGTTACCGGCCGGCGCTGGCATCAGATACACGTCGAGCGGGAGCCGACGACCAGATGCTCATGACCGTCGGCTCGGCTGGCGGCATGAATTGCAGATGCGAAGCGGAAAACCATCTGATCGAAGGAGAACGTGGTTGCGATAGTGCGAAGCGCTTCTTCCCTCATCTTCTTCGGCGATGCCGAATCCTCCGACAGGAACACGGCTTGTCGCGCCAAGTTTCGAGCATCTCCGTCGCGAAAGCAGATTCCGTTTTCCCCGGAACGAAGGGCGTGGATCTCTGGCCCGAGCCCGGCAGGCCGATCATGCGTGACCACCGGGAGGCCGTACGCGAAAGCATGCAAGAGAGCGAGGCCGATCGCTCCCGGATACACCATGCACTTCGCAGACAGAAACCAAGGGGCCAGCCGATCCTCGTCGTAGATCGGGCCCAGCCATCGGACCGACTCGGCCACCCCGAGGGCCACGGCCAGCCGCGTGAGGTGCTCTTTTTCCGGACCGTCACCCACGACCGCGAGAACGTACTCCGGCCTCGACGCACGGATCTCGGCAAGGGCCCGGAGGGCGACATCGAGCCTGGTCTTCGCGATCAGACGCCCCGAGAATAGCAGCAACTTCCGACCCTGCAGGCCCTCGCCGGCGATGAAGTCACGCAGCGCCGCCTGGCTCCATCCTGCCGTCGCCTTGCGGATGGGCGTGGGATCGATCGTGTTGTTGATGGCGAATACGCGATCGGGATCGTGGCCCGACGCCACGATAGCCTCGCGCTCAGCGTCGGTGTACAGCAGGACGACATCGACCGCCCGGTCGAGCCATTCACCGAGGCTCTTCGAAGGGCCACGGGCTCTCTCTCGCCGGCGGTGCCCCCACGAGACGACGCGAACGCCTCTTCGCCGAGCCTTGATGAGCAATGGATACATGCTCAGATACCGCGGGTTCCCGGGCAGCACCAGCACGTCTCCAGGGACGAAGTCGGAGCGAAGCTTCATCGCCCGCTGCCACCGAATGCGGTCTCCGAAGAGACTCACGCTCGGGTGTTCTAGATCCGCGCGGGCCGCCGCGAGGGAACAGGAGACGATGCCCTCGACGGCCGGGCTGGCAGAGACGCAGACGTCGAAGCCGTGGTCTCGAGCCAGCGCGTCGAACAGAGCTACGCGATAGTGTGGAATGACGGGCTGCACGATCTGGACCCGGATGCGTTTCTCGACTTTTGATCCCGTCGTCTGTCGATTCATCTTCATCAAGCCCACTGCCGGACGGGCACAGGCTGTAGCTGTCGCGGCCTGGCTGGTGCGCTCCTCCCGTCGTCAGACTTTCGCGCCACCCGGCGATCCCTCTCTCCAACGACGTTGAAGACCGCCGCCCATAGGCACCACATGGCAGTCGAAGAGTACAAGGATCCGGAGAACATCGCCCCGGCGGTGTACTGCACGCAAAGCAGCCCGATCCATTTGGCTTCTGGAACTCGGCGGACGAGGTGGATGGATTGGACGACGGCCGAGGCGAGAAGAAAGCCGAAGAGGGCGCCACCGGCGAGCCCGGTCGCCATGAAGCTCTCCACCAGAAGGTTGTGCGGGTAGCTTCGACTTTCCAGCTCGACGAATGCGCTTCCGAAGAGCGGGAACTCGAGGAATTGATTCCACGCCTGACCGATCAAGGCGAGACGATCACTCCCTGTGACGTCAGTCTCGGGATCGAGCAACGAGTGCAGGCGGGAGAACACCTGGAAGTGCAGGTGCTCGTCCAAATAGAAAACCACGAGCGAGAGCGTCCCCAGGAGAGCGATGGAGATACCGCCGATGCGTGCCACCGAGCTGCCTCGGCCGGTGCTCATCGACATGAAGCCCAGGGCAACGAGGAAGGCGACGATCGGGCCGCGGGAATTCGAAGCGCTCATCACGAGCAGCCCGACGAGTAACGAGCCTCCTTCCGCCAGGCCGACCCTTCTGGAACTGTACCGATCGCGCACCATGAGGCGCGAGGCAACCAAGATCGCCAGCGATGCGCCCACGTGGCCGAGACTGATCGGATTCAACGTCGGGCTCTGCAGCCTGCCCGTGAGCTCGACGACCTCGGCCCCAGGGCCGAACCCGAGGAGAAGGTTCGTAACGGAGGCGACGACCAACAACACCCAGATCAGCCATCGCGACCGGCGCAAGCTTTCGGACGGGGCGAAGAGAATGGCAACCATCGGCGCAACCGTGGAGCTGATACACAGAGATAGGTACTCGTATGAGCTCATGAGCGTGCCGATGGGCGCGATCAGCAAATCGGCCACCAAACGTGCCAGATAGATCGACCAGAAGAAGAACAAAGGCACCCACACCCGGCCGGGGAAGCCCCGCGTGCCTCCGAAAAGCGCCTGGCTGGCTACCCACATGCTGGCGATCAGCAGAACCACTCGAAAGCCGACCGAGATAGGGCGGTTCTCGACTTCGAGGATCACCGAGACGGGCGAAACGATGGCATAGCCTGCGATCGAGGCGGCGAGCACGACAGAAGCGATTCTCGATGGGGTGGACCCCTTCCCTGCTCTCACCTCTACCCCCACCCCGCCATGCAGACGATCTGCGAGCGGATACGGAGCAGGTCGGCGCGCCCTCGCGCTGGGAGAACCGTTCTCCAACCCAGTAGCAGGAGCAGGGAAAAGCTCGTCGCGCCGACCACAATTTGCCCCCACGGCGACACAGGCGCCAAAAGCCACAGCATGGAGAGCGTTCCTCCTGCCGCCAGAAAAGACAGATTCACGGAGGGGACCATCTGTCGAATGACGGCGGCTGGGGGAACCGAGGAAGCTCGGGCCGTCGCAAAAGATTGTACGAATGCCATCAAGACGTGATGGCCGGTTACGCAGAACGCTATGCCTGCTGGGCTGCCCAACCAGCAGCCGAGCGCGGCCGCGGCCACGGTTCCAATCCCATCGACCGTGAGGAGCGCTGCGCAGAGGCGCCAGCGGCCCAGGGACTCCAGGGCGGTGATAGCCAGCGGGGTCTGCATTCTGAAGATCAGGCCCAGGGCAGTGATTTGCGCGACGGGAATCGCGGCGCCCCACTTGCCGGCCCAAAGGAGCTTGACCACCAGCGGTATCGCCAGAGCGGCCGCACAGCAGAGCGGACTTATGACTACCGCCAAGGTTCCGACGGTCGAGAGATACCCGGCGCGAAAGCGTGCAGGGTCGCCGACGAGACGAGCAAGTGTGGGCAAGATCACGCTGGGGATGGCAACGGCAAAGAGGCCGCCGAAAGAAGCGGCGAGCTGGTAACCAAAGAAGTAGACCCCCAGCAGGTCGCCGCGAAGACCGGCGATCGCCAGGTAGTCGCCCTGATTGATGAGCGTGCTGGCGAGGCCGGAGAAGATCACCCATTTCGATGACGCCAAGACCTGGCTGACGACGTGGCGCGACAGGGGCGCACTGGCGGCCATGGGTGGCAAGGCAGCGACCGCGCGCACCATCGCCGCCCACTCGTAGAGAGCCACGACGACGAGCGGCCATACGAAACTGAGTGGCCCGAGGCCGAGCGCCGCGAGGGACACCATCGTGCCACAGCGCAACAGGCTTGAAACCATGGAGATCCGGGCCAGAGTACCGAAGCGCAGGTCGATCGTCAGGCGGGCCCTTCGCAGCATCAACGGAGAGCTCAAGAGCAGCGAAATCGCCAGCACCCAGGCCATCGGAACGAGATCAGGGGTACCGGTCGCGCTCGCCACCCACCTGGCCGGGACGACCAGAAAAAAAGCGGCGAGGGCGTTACAAGCGGCCGATAAGGCGAAGACCGACCGGGCGAGACGGGCGTAGTCATCGCCCCCCTGGATCAGGACCTTCTGAGCGCCCCCATCACGGACAACGCCCACGATGCCGGCGAGAGTGATCGCGATTGCGTATGCGGCAAAGTCCTTTTCGGAGAGCAACCAGCCGAGAGCCAGTTGAGAGGCCAGCCCCGCAACCTTTTGAGCGATGAGGGCGCTGCCGGCCCAGATGGCACCGCGCACCGCCACATCACCTCGAGATGGCGGTCTACCCAAGGCATCGGCTCGCGGAGAGGGCGCTATCGGTGGTGCGGGGTGCAAGCCCGCCTCTGGGCTCAAGATTGATGCGCCGGAAACAATTTCCACACGGTCGAGCTCGTGCATGGCTCTATGCGGCAGCGTCGCCTCCCCGGAGTAGGCGATGGAAGAGTTGTTCATAGGCGTCGAGGACGGCAGGCAAGCTGCACCGCTGCTCGACCTTCCGTCGCGCCGCCTGGCCGTGAGCGCGGGCGACCTTCGGACTGGTCTTGAAATAGTCGACCAGGACGTCGGTGATCTCCGAGGCGTTAGGATCGACGATGCGGCCCTCGACGCCATCCGTGACGAGATCGATCGTCCCCGAGATCGCCGTCACGATCGAAGGGATGCCCGTGGCCATTGCCTCTGCGAGCGCTGCGGGCATGCCCTCGTTACTCGAAGGGAGCGCGAAGCAATCCGAGGCCTGAAAGAACGGCGAGACGTCCGGCGTGAAGCCGACCCACTGAACGATCGACTCGACGCCGAGCGAGCTCGCGAGCGCCTTCATCTGTGCGACGTACGCGGGATCGTGCTCTGGACCCACGAACGCGACCTGACAATCCACCCCTCGACGCTTGGCGAGTGCAACCGACTCGATCAAGAGGTGCGGACGTTTTCGGGGAGTGAGCCCACCGACGAAGATGACGGTCAGAGCATCGTGCCATCCGAATCGAGCCCGTAGAGCTCTGCGCTCGTGCTCCTCGACCGGACGAAACATGGCGACGTCCACGGCCGTCGGGATGCGGGCGATCTTTCGTTCTGGAATGCCGTACGAGATGAGCTCTTCGAAAATCGCTCCGCTCATCGCCACCATCGCATCGAGGCGATGCGCGAGTTTCCTGCGGCGGCCGGGTAAGCCCAAGACGCCCTTCCATCCGTACTTATCAGCCAGATCCATCTCATGGCTGGCGAGATACACGACCGCCGGAAGGTTGGCGTTACTCGCCCACAGCGCGGGCATCATCGTCGGGTGGAATCCGGCGATTCCATGGAAAATGTCGAATTCGCGCGCGTGCTCGTCGATCCATGCCCGCGCGCGGCGAAGAAACATCCAAACGCTGAGCGGCGTCGATCGCAGTGGGTGGATGAAGTGTTGATCGCGAAAGACCGCGTAGCGTGCTTGCTCCGGGTAACCGTGCGCCAGGCTCGCCGTCAGATGTGCCGGCTCAGCCAGCGAGTACAGACGGTACGCAAGAATCCCGGGACCATGGTAGTGCTCGCCTGCACCTGCGGGAGACCAAAGCAGCACACGAATAGGGGAGCGCTCGTGACGCGACTGATTTCCTGGAGCCGAATCTCCGGACGCAGCGCCCATGGAATACGGGGGACTTCGCACCGGCGAGGCTATGGAGATCCGCCCTGGACCCGGATCGACTGCGCTGATCCCTCGGAAACCTTCCGGCCATGGGCCAAGAGCGTCGTTCGTTGACTGGGCCGAAGGAGAGCGTCGGGATAGACCAGATAACTGAAGAACGCGCTGGAGATCCTCTGGGCTGCGTTGGCGGGTACCGAGTAACGATGGATCACGATGTCGGCAAGCTCGAAGCGTTCCAGAAACTGGCGAATCGATGTCGCATCCCAGAACGTGAGGTGCACCGGCGGCTGGCTTCTTGGGTCAGCCTCCATGCCATCCCATAGCCAGCGACTTTCGTAGTTGGGCGTGGAGAGAAAAAGATGGCCCCCGGGGTTCAGCCGCGCGACGAGGCTGCCGAGAAATGCCCCGGGCTCCGTGACGTGCTCGAGGACCTCCCAGCTACACACCGCGTCGAAACGCATGCCCGGAAAGACTTCTTCGTCCAGAGGCCCGACGTGGAGGGGAGAATCGAGGTGAGCACGTGCGAGGCGGATCGCCTCGGCGCTGAGGTCGGTCCCGTAGCATTCGACCCCGATCTCCACCACACGCGAGAGGAAAGCCCCCGTCCCGCATCCTACTTCGAGCAACGTGCGTAGGCGTAGTGCGCGGATCTGCTGGAGGGCACTGCGCCGGGCGCGGGCGAACCGCGGCCGTTGCCCCGCTCGAAGGCTCTGCGCCTCGTCAACGTGTGCGGTAAACAGCCCCCCTTCTTGATAGAGCTCATCGTAGTCAACCGTACCGTGCAACCCCGCTACTGGGACGTAGCGAAGTGCACAGGTCGCGCACCGGTGGATGTCGTAGCCTGCAACGCTCCGAACGATGGGGGCGCCAATCTCGCCGCACGCTGGGCAATGAGGATTAGTCATCGGGTGACGGGTTCCCATGCTCGGTCACGGGCGTCAACAGTGAACCGGGCGACCAGGTTAGCCTGAAAGCATGGAGCGCCGCGATCGGAACGAGCACCGGCCGTGTTAAGACGACCTTGGACCTGCATCGCGGTTCCCCGCTCGCCTGAGGAGCTCGCGCACGCTACCGCCCTCGGGTGACCCGCGGGCTTCTCGCTCCGGCGTATCGCTACGCCCCTTCCCGATTCCCGTCGCCCTGCCCCTCATGGTGGAGAGGACTCTGCCCGCGTCTCGATCCGCACGCGCGCGGGCTGCTGATGCGACAACCAAGGAGGATCGCACACTCCTCATGCCGCTCATCTACTCTTTCTTAGTCGATGAGATTCTCTATCCCTTCGAACGTCATGCCTCAACGGCCGGCCCCGAAATACCCGGCTCTCGGGCGGGAATCGGTGAGGCTTCGCAAGACCTCGAGAAGCCCCCCCTCTCCCGCTACCGGCAGCGCTTCCACCTTCAGCATCACGCCTTCCTCCTGGCCTGCGCCGCGACCCACCATCGCGCGAGGGTGCTCCTTCGCCTCCACCAGCCGCTCCCCTCTGTGCCTTGAATGACGGCGTGTCCTCCCCGTGCCCCTGGCGCGCGGCGATCTATCGTAGGCGGCTCCAGGAAGGAGCGGAGGCGCCGCTTGAAAACCGCTACCCCCAGCGGTAGCGTTTCCCGTGGGGAAGCTGCGCCGTGGCAACTTCGTCTTCGTAACCTGGAAGGGCGATCATGGGCCGCGCCACGTACACGTCTTCAAGGAGTCGAAGCTCATCGTAAAGTGGGACCTCGAAAGTCAGAAGCCCATGAAGGGCCAGATAACCGGCAGGATTCTACGTCTCATCGCTGAGCTGAGGAGCGAAGGTAAACTATGAGGATCTCTCGTGTGCTCGCCAATAATCGACGTAAGGCGTTCGAAGTCGTGGCCGGACGCCGGACCTACATCCTCCCGTATGCGAAGCTCGAGATCCGTCCGAGCTCGACCAACAAGGTGACCAAGGCCTTCGTAGATAAAGAGATCGGGCACGAGGGGTTCACGTATCTACTCGAATCCGGCGAGGAGGGGACGATCCACGTTGATGCCGTACTCGAGTACAACCGCGACCCTGGCTACATGCGAGACCTCCTGCTCTACCAGCTTACGCTGGAAGCTCAGAAGCGCGTAGAGCAGAGCCCGCTGAGCCGCCGCGAGATTGTCCGGAGGCTAGGTACTTCAGCTACGCAGTTCTACCGCATTCTTGACCAGACCAACTACAAGAAGTCGGTCGACCAGCTGTTGTCACTTCTCGGGGTTCTGGATTGCGACGTGGAGCTCGTCGTCAAAGAGCGTGCAGCGTAACGGTTGTGCCAGGCAGGGAGCGGTCTGACGCCGTGACGAACCTTACGAGGATTTCCACCGATCCCCAGGTAATGGGCGGAAGCCCTCTATTCGCGCCGGCGCGTCTACAAACCAAGAAGGGGTCGGAGGCGTCTCGATACAGCTTGCAAATCCCGTGCATCGAGAGCCCCGAGCGCACGCTCGATCATCGGGGTCTTGACGGTCCTCAGGATCGCCGTCACCACGGAGGGCTTCGGCAAGCCGGCTTCCTGCCATCGCTCGACGAGATAGTCCCCCGGCAGTAGGCGAGCGACATTGCTCGTGAGCGCAGCGACGATCACCTCCGCCCGGCCGCCCTGGTAGGCCCTCGTCGACAGAACGAGCACCGGCCTTCGCTTGACGCCTTGCTCGTCCGCAAACACGAACCGGACCAGAGCAATCTGCCCTCGGTCATAGACCGTCGTAGACATCGTTCTCGGGATCGGACCAGAGCTCCGCGAGCACCGGGTCCTCGGCCGCGTACAGGGCATCGCAACCGTCATCTTCGAGTTGGCGGTCCAGGGCGCGCCGCACGTACTCCTGGAGGCTCATGTCTCTTCGCGCCGCGGCGACACGAACCCGCAAGCGAACGTCAGTCGGGAGGTCGATGGCCAAACGTGTCCTTGGTGTCAGTTTCGCCATGGCAATTTAGTACCATGAGGATCGCATCGTCTCAAGATCATCGTTCGAACTCGGGTGAAGACGCTCCGGCGCACGACCTCCTCCAGCGGTGGCAGCTCGCGCAGGGCGCGGAGGCGACGGTCGAGGAGTCTGGTGGCGGAGAGGGGGCGAAGCCTGCACGACCACCGCTTCGGGAACGTGCTCGGTAGCAACGGGAGCGTGGTCCCGGTCTTCCAGAAGCAGATTGAGCGGAAAGCGAGTGTCTCGAAGAAGGACGAAGGTAGGGGTCCGCGGTGTCCGAGAGCGGCCCCTACCAAGCCCTCGCGCGAATCAGGCTCGCAAACGCGTCCAACCTGGGCGTCGCTCGGATCTTCAGATCGGCAAAGCTCCTAGCAGCGTGAGCGAGCTCGCTGTCCGCGGGAAAAGCGTATCCGGCGGCTACTGGCGCGAGCCCGGTCGGAAGCATTCCGAGGTCACGTGTCGGGGATGACGTCGAATCCCTGCTCCCGAAAATGGGGGTCGAACGCGAACGCGATTCGCAAGTCGCGGCTTCTCATGACGTGGAAGGAGCTGCAATCGACGAGACTGAGCTTTCTCCGGCCGGCGGCGAGGAGAACGTTCAGCGCGTGGGCGTGGTCGGTTTCGGTGATCCAATGGACGTCCAGAACCGGAAGCACGTCGGCGCAGAGAGTGCGGAGCGCATCCAGCCCGAGGCGGTGCTGCACGAGGGCGACCGTCTCGAGCACGACGTAGTTCGTCACGAGAAGCGCCTCGTCCCCGCGCAACAGGGTTTTCCACTGCGTTTTCGCCGTCTCGTGGTTCTCGTCGTCGCGGTCGAGCACGGCGTACAGGGCCGAGGTATCGAGCAGGATCATCGCGATCGGAAAGCGTCGATCAGCACCTCGTCGTGGCGGCGGGACGTGTCGTGGGATCCGGAGGCGAATCGCCCTGCCACGCGGATCGCGTGCTCTCTCAGGTCGGCCCTGCTCGGCGGTTCGGTCCGGGTAAAAGCATCGACGGCCCGACGAACCAACTCGGCGAGCGACACGTTTTCTCTCTTTGCCCGCCGGCGCAAAATCTCCGCCTGCTTCTCCGTAAGCTGAATCTGCGCGCGTATCATGATGGCATGATGGTGTTTATGATGGCTTGATGCAAGTGTTCTCGCGCACTCTTGGAGCCAAAACCGGAAGCGCGATCATGCCCGTGAACCCATCGATCAGGAACGTCCCCGAAGCGCTCGTCGGCGAGACCCCGGCCGAGGCGGTGCGGATGATCCGGGCCGATCGAGACGCGCGTGCGAGTCGCTGATGGACGCATCGGTCGTCGCGGCCCCGCGGTTCGGTGCGAGCCGCGGGGCGATCGCGCGCGTGAATCAGGCAGAGAAGCCCGGCGCGTCTACAAACACGGTATCCTCACGCAGCACTCGGCTCACCGATGAGGGCCAGGATCACCCTTCCAGCTCACGAAGAAGAAGTTTCCACGGCGGACCTTCCCCACGGCTGACGCTACCGTGGGCGGTAACGGCTCTCGAGAAACGGCGACACGGCAATGTAACCCCTCAGTCTCCCGTAGTCATTCCGTTTCCGAGGGGCGTATGATGCTGGGGTGCGACCGACCGAGGTGCGCCACGGGATAGGCAACGGGGGGGTAAGCTCCATGGCCGAGAAAGACTTTCATGTAAGCCTGCCCGAAGAAGTCGTCGGCGGGTGTGGCTGGAACGACTCGGAAGTGCCGCGGCGCGTGCGCGAGGCGCTCGTGATGGAGCTCTTGCGCCTCGATCGGCTTTCGGAGGCGCAGGCCGCGACGGTGTTGGGGTGCGCGCGCTGGGAGCTTCTCGACCTCATGGGTCGCTATGACGTTCCGGCCGTCCGAATGAATGCGGAGGAGCTTGATGTCGACATACGCGCTCGACGTCGGCGGTCTCGTGAGATCCGCCAACTCCCGCGGCAGCCGGTCGCGCACCTGCGACCAGGGTTGCCCTTCCTCGGGGCGATATTGCTTCGCGAGCGCGCCGAAGCGGCGAACCGAGTCGAGGTCGAGGTCTACGCCGGTTGCCATCGGCAGCCTTCCGTAAAGCTCGGTCGCACGCGGGACGTCGGATTCGGCCATCCGCCGGCGGCGGGCGGCGCGTCAGCGCGCATTCTGAGCTTGAAGTTCACGAACGGGCCGGACCTCGGGATTCGCGAGCGAGCGCTGACAGGATCTCTGACTTGAATCGCCCGAAGTCGGGCGCTTCCGAGGAGACCATCTCGTACACGATCTCGTCGTCCACCGCTCCGTACGCATGCACGAGGATGTTTCGAAAGCCCTTCATGCGCTTCAGAGTGTCCGTCTGCGGTTCCGAGAGGATCCCGACCCCGGCGAGCTTCTCGAATAGATCATCTTCCTCGCCCGGGATCCCGAGGCGCAAGCCGCGCACGAACAGCGAACACACGTCGATGACGCACTCGATCGCGACCTGGAGGAGGCGCTCGCACGAGCGCTTCTTCTCGACGCGCCGATACTCGGCGAAGCTTTTCGGCGCGATGCTGGCGAGCTCCTTCAGGTAACCGTCGAGCTCGTCGAGCTTCGCCAGCACGCGGTCACGATCAACCACCGGCGACTTCCTTCAGGTAGGCATCGTAATGGTGGCGGAAGCCCTCGAACGCCCGAGCGGTCCGGAACGCGAGGTCATAGAGACGCTCCTCGTCCTTGACCAGGAGCAAGCGCTCCTCGCGCAGGATGCGGGAGCGAACGTAGAGCGGGAGCTGCTGGAACACCTGCACGTCGAGATCGCCGATGGCGAGATAATCGAGCTTCTTCTTCGAGAGCACGAGCGGCTCGTAATGTCGACCCTCGAGGACGAGGCACACATCGGTGTCGGACGACGGAGCGGCCTCGCCACGGGCGCGGCTTCCAAAGAGGATCACCGCCAGCACGTCGGGATCCTCTCGGGCGCGCACGAGCAGAGCCTCGATTCCGTTCCCGGGCATGACGAAGACGACCCTAGAGGAAGAGCGGCGGTTTTTCCACGAGAGCGATCTCGCTTGAACCGTCCCAACGGGATCGAGGGGGCTCGTGAGCTTCAGAGGCCGCGTTCGATCTCGCTGGTGAACCGCCCGACCGACATGACCTCGATGCGATCGTCGGTCTGCCACGAGTCCGCGCCGCCGTGAACGAGGAGCCGGCGGTCGACGCCCGATAGCTCGTCGATCGCCTGGAGCCCCTTCAGCATCTCGGGCTTGAAGCGCCGGGCGGCCTTGGCCTCGATGGCGACGAGGCGCTTTCCCCGGCGCAGGAGGAAATCCACCTCGACCGTGCCCCTGCTGCCGTGTGATGACCAGTAGTGCCAGTCGTCGAAGAGCCCGACGTAGTCGTTCATCGCCCGCAGGCTCTGCGCGACCCAGCCCTCGAACAACGCGCCGCGCTCTTCCTCCTGCACCGGCCCGAGGTTTCGCTTGAAGGCGCGCACGAGGCCGGCATCGGCCCAGTAGAGCTTCGGGTGGGCGACCTCCTTGACGCGGAGACGAGGACGGTACGCCTCGAGGCGAAAGGTCAGAAGCGTCTGATCGAGAATCTCGAGATAGGCTTGAAGAGTCGATCGTGGCACTCCCGAGTCACGTGCGAGTGCCGAAACACTGAGGACCTGCCCCTGAAATAGGGCCGCAACCGGTAAAAAGCGGACGAAGCTCGGCAATCCGCGAACCGCCGCCTCGGCCTGGATCTCTTGCGCCAGGTAAGTCTGCACGTAAGCCCGCAGGCTCTCCGCTCGATCGTCGGCACTCCAGACCAGCGGCAGGGTGCCGACGGACAATGCTTCCTCGAGGTGGAATCGCTCGCCGAGCTCGCTCGCGGTGAACGGGTGCAGTCTCCGTTCGACGGCCCGCCCGGCGAGCAGGTTCACGCCCCTGCGCCGGAGTTGTCGCGCGCTCGAGCCGCAGAGCACGAACCGGAGCCGCCGCTGCTCGATGAATCGGTGAACGGTGTTCAGAAGTACGGGCGCACGCTGCACCTCGTCGACGACCACCCAGCTACCGGCGCGCAGCCCCTCGAGCTTGTGACCGAAAGCCGCCGGGTCCGCCAGCAGCTCGACGCGGACGGCCTCGTCGAGCAGATCGAACGTCGCGGCGGCGCGCGGAAAGCGCTCCCCCAACCAGCGACTCTTGCCGGTGCCCCGTGGCCCGAACAGAAAGAACGATTGGCGCGGCGGCTCCAGCCACCGCGGGATCGACCTGACGGCCATACCGGCATTTATACTGGAGATCTGCCGGCGATCAAGTCAATGGACCACGGCACGATTTCGTCGTTTCCACACCAAGATTCGAGATACGAGGCCGCCGTCGAGAGAGAGAACCTCGTAACGCCTCCGCTCCGCGGCGTGCGCGCTCGCGATCCGGGGCAAGGCCGCAAGGGGTGCGCGTCAGATTCGTGAGATGACCTGACGCGGCGGCCGGGGCTCGGGCGCGGGCCGCTCCTGAGCGCCGCTCCCATTCGGGAGCGCTAAAGTCGAGCATGACTCCCCAGCGTTCGATCGGCGGCCCGCTCAGACCCGTTCCTTCCACGCATCGGGCCAACGATGCGCATGCAGAACGGCAATGACCACGGACCGCAATATACTAAGAGCGACCTACTCACACCCAGCGGCGGCAAGGACAGGACCTCGGCAGCCTCGGTCAGCTTCAAAGTCGGATTTCCGACTCGCGGCCCCCCGAATGCTTCGCGAAGCGGTGGCCGTGGCTGAGACGCGCAGCGCTAGCCGCGTAGAATGCGGGTAGTAGCTGCGGCTCATCGAAAAAGACCGGTTTCCCGCCGCGTTCACTTACGATCTCCTCGACACGGACCTGTAGACCCGGCTGCTGGTGAGGCCCGCGCTTCTGCGCGAGGAAATTCTGGCGCGAAAGCCCGCGCTGGTCGTCATCGACGAGCTCCAGAATGTTCCAAGCCTTCTCGACGAAGTCCACGGGCTCCTCGAGACGACACCGACCCGCTTCATCTTGTGCGGCTCGAGCGCAAGAAAGCTCCGGCTCGGCTCGGCAAACCTGATGGGCGGCCGAGCCTGGAGATTCGAGCTTCATCCGCTCGTCACCGAGGAGATCGACCTGCCGCTCGCGTACTGGCGTACGAGCACGGGCTACGAAGTCGATCTCATCGTCGGCGACCTCGAGCTGGCGATCGAGTTCAAGGGCTTGGACAAAGTCGGAGACGGAGATTGTCGCGGGCTGCGGGCGCTGCGGGAGGATCAGAGCGTGCGGCGCGCCCTCATCGTGGGGCTCGATCCTCGGCGCCGCGAGCTGGGAGGCGGCATCGAGGCGTGGCCCTGGTACGAATTCTGCGCCGCGCTCTGGGCGGGTGACGTCATTCGCCGTTGAATCGGAGAACGCACGGATCTCCGCTGACGCGCGAGTCTGTGGATCTCGCACGTCGAGTCGATGCTTACGCTGCCTCCACGATCATCCTGCCCTTGCGGCGGCTGCCCTTGCGCTCGATCACGATTCGAACGTCGTGAGAGAGGGCGTTGAGAAACCGCATCAGGCGCTCCACGGAAAAAGCACTCAGCCGCCCGCGATAGAGGAGCGAGACCTTCGGTTGATCGACGCCGAGGGCCTTCGCTGCCCGGACCTGAGTGAGGCCCCGCTCGTCGAGGATGTTGGTGATCCGCCGGACGAGCTCCGCCTTGAGGAGCGCCTCCTGGGGATTCTTCACGCCGATGTCGGCGAAAACGTTGCCGCTGCTTTCGTAGACCGGGATCTTCTTCCTCATCGGCTTCTCTCCTTCTCTGCCTTGACGTGCTCTTCCTCGGCCTTCCGGAGCCGCAGCCGAACGAGCCGGAGGTCGCTCTCGGGAGTCTTGATTCCCCGCGTAGACTTCTTCTGGAAGACGTGGAGAACGTAGATCGCTTCGGCGAACCGCACCGTATAGATGGCGCGATAGGTGGCTCGATCGAAGTCCTCGATCACCTCGATGACGCTCGCGTCTCCGAATCCCTTGAGCGCCTTGGCATGCTGGTACTTCTCGCCGAGCTGCACGCGCCAGAGCGCGTATCCGATCGTGTCCTTGACCTCCTCGGGAAACGCCCGAAGATCCTCGCGGCTGCGGCCGATCCAGCGAACCGGCTTCAGAGCAGACCCCGCTTCCGGCTCGCCGCGATCCACGCTGCAATATACTAAGAGCGACCTACTCACGTCCAGCGGCGGCCGACGCCGGCCCCAGGCCCCGGGCGAGCGTATCGAGATCCCCGCCGCCCTCAGGTAGCGGCTCGCCGTGATCAGCGACAATTACTTTTGCCGGTCGTGTTGCCTCATTCGAGAATGCTACCCGAATTCTTCATTCCGATCGTACCCAAGCATGTCTGGAGCTGCCCCGTTTCCGTGGACGGTGAAGGGCTTGGGTTTTGTTCTGCTGGTTTCCTTCTTGAGCTGATGGAAGCGTCTCTCTCTTCAGGGGGAGCCCGAGGGGGATCTCCCCCTTCGGTCCCTGGGGGGAGTGTGGGTCATGGACCGCGCGGCCGACCGCGTTTGCGACGGCGCGGCGCGGCGGACGGAGCCTCGCTGCGCTCGCAGTTCCTGGGCGAGAGATCACCCTGGTACGGAATCAAGGGGTTCTGTGAAAACGAGGCGGCGAGCAGCCATCCGTCTCCACTCTTTCACTCTCCTCTGCAGCGTTCGCAGGTGTCCCTTCGTGAAATCGGTCGGATGCTCGCGTCGTAAGCGTTCGAGTAGCTCCTGCGCCGTGCGATCGGGCTCGGACTCGAGCCAGGTCACGACTCGTGGCCAGACGGCTTCGAAGGGATCTGCGCGCGTCCGCCAATGGCGAGCAGGCTTTGGACCGGTGCGATGAGTTGGTCGCACTTCGCCGTCTCTCCACGCGTTCACCAGGCTCTTCAAGAAGAGATCGAGATCCGCGTCGCGATGCGGGAGCACCGGCCGCTGCAAACCATCTGGTAGCGGCGGAACGGGCGGGTCAGCCCCCGCTGCCGGACGCCGAGCGATGGATGATCTCGAGCAGGTGGCCGTCCGTGCGCCGTTGAGGACGGAACGCACGGGAAACCTCCGACTTTGACAACTCGCTGCCTGTGGACTCATAGAAAGGTATCTATGGATCGCCTGATACTCGATCACATCGCTCGTGCGGTCGTCTCGGGCGAACGGCGGCTCGGGCGGCATGGAAACCGGCTCGCCGACGCCGTCGCCTGCCTGATCACCAACCGCTTGGCCGCCCTCGGCGCGCGGGGCGAGAATCGTGCCCGGCTTGCGGCTCGCAGCCGCGACGCCCGCCGGCCCCCTTTCGACCCGGCACTCGTCCAGAGGGTCATGGACCGGGTGACGAAGCACCTCGGTCATCTGGCGCTCGAGGAAGAGCTTGGCCGCGGCGCTCTCCAAGGCTGACCTGAACGCTTTCTTCGTGGCGCTGTCCGAGCGGCTGCCGTGCGCGACGAAGCTCGTGTTGACCGGTGGTGGCGAGGCCATGTTGCTCGGGGGCTCGAGACCGACGGCCGACGTGGATTTCGCGCTTCATGTGCCGACACGATTTTCGCGGCATTGGTCGGAGGTCGAAGCGGCCGTCAAAGCGGCAGCCGCGGAGACGGGCGTCACGGTGCAATACTCGGAAGACATCGACCGCTGGTCGCCGATCTCGATCCCCCAGCGCCGAAGGAAGACCCGCCCGTGGCGCAGTCTGCCTCGACTTTCGGTTCATTTGCTCGATCCGGCCTGCTGGGCCGTTTACAAGCTCGCCCGCTACCTCGATTCGGATGTCGAAGACCTGAAGGCGGTGCTCCGCAAGCAGCGGGTGCCATGCCTGCCGCTCGTCCGGCTGTGCGGGCAAGCGCTACGCTCGAGTCCGCACTCTCCGCTGCTCTTCGCGTTCCGCCGCCAGGTCGAGCACTTTCTTCGCGACCATGGATCCGAGATCTGGGGTCGCGGCTGCGACTCCGAGAAGGCGATTGCGACGTTTCGAATGGCTGCTGGAATCGGAGGGAAACGCGACCTCGGACACACTCCGAATGAGGTCTATCCCGCGATGGCGCGCTCCACCACTCGGGGAGCGGCCTCGATCACCCGCAGGAGAATCCGCGCAGGGCGGTCCGGGACACCCCGGCCCTGCTCCCACTGCTGAAGGGTGCGAAGGCTCAGGCCGAAGCGGCGTGCGAAGGCGCCTTGCGACAACCCGAGCCTCCGGCGAATCGCCCGTACATCCGGAACCGGCGGATCGTAAACTCGACGGACACCCTGAGCTTACAGAGTTGACAGGCTGCCGTAAGCTGATGCTTGCCCATGGGGTTGCATAATGCCACCATGGCAACCAAAGGTTGCGAAACGGCTGTTCTGCGTCCGACCCGCATCTCGCAAGGGGTGAAGCCATGTCGAGCTCGAGTGCCGTCAAGATTTCTCCGGAATTGGCGGAGGCGGCTCGCCGGGAAAGTGCGATATCCGCTCGCTCCATGACTCAGCAGATCGAGTATTGGGCGAGGATCGGCCGCGCGCTGGAGAGAAGCCCCTCCGTCAGCATGTCGAGGGTTCAAGCCGCGTTGAAGGCCAGCTTGGACTATGACGCCCTGAACGCCGACGAGCGGGCGGTCGTCCTGGGGCGTGTCGAGGCACATGTGTTCGACCCTCGGGGGGGCTCCAGCCTTCATCGAGAGTTTCGGAAGGCCGGCCGATCCTACTCCGCCGTCGACGAGCACGGCTCGATGGTCAAGGTGCTGCCGAGCGGCGAGCGTGTGCCGTCAAAGGCCGTGCGCCGATCAGCGCGACCGCGCGGCCGTTGAGCCCCGCCGATCCCTTTCTTTGGGTGCTGGCGGGTCCGAACGGTGCCGGCAAGACGACCTATTACCGGAGAAAAATCGAGCCTATCCTCGAGCTCGAATTCGTCAACGCGGATCTCATTGCGCACGCACGGTGGGGACGGGAGGCGGCATCGCACGCGTACGATGCCGCAAGGATCGCCCGCGAAAGGCATCAGAAGCTAATCCAGGGACGCCGCTCCTTCGTCGCAGAAACGGTATTTTCGCATCCGAGTAAGATCGGCCTCATCAGGACAGCCAAGGAGCACGGATACCTCGTCTGGTTGACGTTCATCTATCTCGAATCGGATGAGCTCGCCGTTGCTCGAGTACGCGAGCGGGTGGATCAAGGTGGGCACGACGTACCGGTCGAAAAGATTCGCGACCGCTATGAACGCCTCCCCGAGATGGTGAAGGAGGGGATTCGGTTGGCTGACAAGACCTTCGTCGTCGACAACAGCTACATCGGTCGCGCTCTCAGGGACGTGCTCGGCTTCGAGCGTGGCAACCTGGTCTATAGAACTGCCGATCTCCCGAAGTGGGCGCGTCGCGTATTCGACGAGAGCCTTTTGCCTTGAACTGTTTTCGTGCGCGCCAAGAGCCACCTGCACGGCCATGGACAAGAGCGGACAAGATTACCTCATCTCCGCTCTTCCGCTTCGAGAAACCGCACGACCGCGGCAGCGAAACGCCGGAAATCGCCGAGCCGAGTGACAAGAAGGCGATGAACGATCGCCGGATCGACCGTCAGATAGTCATGGACGAGAATGTTCCGGAAGCGGCTGAGCCCTTTCATCCTCTCGCCGAGCGCGGGCTCGAGGATGCCGCTGGTCATCACGACGAAGACGTTTTCCTCTTCTTCCGGGATCTCGAGCTTCGCGCGTGCGACGGCGTAGTTGGCGACGTCCAGACAGACGTGGGCGGCAAGCTGGAGGCGGCGCTCGACGCGCGCCTGAAGGTCGTCGTCCGCCAGGTATTCCTCGAGCGAGCACCGGGCGTCTCGTTCGAGCCGCCGGAGCAGATGGCCGAGCCGCACGAGCCGCTCCTCGACGGCCTTTCTATCCAGAGATCCCATGTCTTCCTTCCGCCGCCCGCTTCTTCAGCACGGGAGCATGCGCGGCCAGGAACCTCCGGTAGGCGTGGTAGCGCGAGATCGTCCTCGCGCTGAAGAGAGAGCCGCTCACCGGGTCTCGATCGAACAGGAGCCGGGCGCCGGAGCGCAT
>CAVPWJ010000008.1:0-7796 GCA_963708955.1 uncultured delta proteobacterium | reverse complement strand
TCGCGCGCCTGGTCGCGGCGGTCGCGCCCCTCGATCTCCGCGACGATGTGCGCCATCTCGGCGGTCTCCCCGCGCCCGAGAAGCTGGTGATATCGCCTTCGTCCCCGCTCTTCGGCGGTGGCTTCCAGAAAAAACTTGACGTCGGCGTCTGGGAACACCACCGTGCCGATGTCGCGGCCTTCGAGCACCGCTCCGCCGCCGCGCGCGATCTCACGCTGCGCCGCCACCATCCGCTCGCGGACCTGGGGCCGCGTCGAAACCTTCGACGCCCACTCGCCGATCTCCTGCTCGCGAATTGCCGCCGTCACGTCGCGGGAATCCGCGAAGACCTTCTGCATTCCATCGGCGAGCGCCTCGAAACGAATCGCCACGCTGCCGGCGAGATCACCGAGACGCGGCCCGTCCTCGGGATCGATGCCGCGCTCCCGCGCCAGCAAACCGACCACGCGGTACATGGCGCCGGTGTCGACGTAGACGTACCCCAGCCGGCGAGCCAACTCGCGAGCCACCGTGCTCTTGCCAGCGCCCGCGGGGCCGTCGATGGCGACGATCAAGCCGTTCGACCGCATCCGACGCAGTCTACTCGGCGCGACCTCGCAGCTGCAACCAACCGTCGCCGAGGGTCTGATACCTCAGATCTCATGCCTTCGTGTGGAGACGAAAAATTCTACCGTAGCCGTTCAGGGGGACGCAGAGATTCCAAATGCCGGAAAAAGTCCGGGAACGTCTTCTCCACGCAGCGGGGATTGCGGATGCGGATCCCCGGCACCCGTAGACCGATCAGCGCGAAGCTCATCGCCATACGATGGTCGCCGTAGGTCTCGACCTCGCCCGCGTGCGGCAGCGAGGGCTCGATGCGCAGCTCGTCCTCGGATTCTTCGACACGCACACCGAGCCGCGACAGCTCACGCGCCACCGCGCTCACCCGGTCGGTCTCCTGGCGGCGGGTGTGGCCGATGCCGCGGATGCGGGTCGGCGACGACGCGAACGGGGCCAGCGCGGCCGCCGTGAGGAACGTGTCGGAGATCGCGCGGAAGTCTCGATCGACGCCGCCCAGCGCCCGCCCGACCACGGTGATGCCCGTCGCGCCGACGCGGACCTCCGCCCCCATCTCGGCGAGGACGTCGGCGAAAGCGACGTCGCCTTGCAGCGAACCGGCGCCAAGACCGGGAACCGTCACCTCTCCGCCGAGCAGCGCGGCGGCCGCGAGGAAATACGACGCGGCGGTCGCGTCCGGCTCGATCGGCATCTCGCCGCCGCGGTAGCGCTGTCCGCACGCGACGCGAATCCGGTTGCCGGAGCGCGCTGCGAGCACCCCGTGCCGCTCCATCAGCGCGAGCGTCATGTCGACGAAGGGAGCGCCGACGAGATTGCCCGTCACCGTCAGCCCTACGTCCTTCGCCGCGTAGGGCGCGACGAGCAAGAGGGAGCTGGTGAACTGGCTCGAGGTGTGCCCGGCGACCCGGCACTCGCCGCCGGCGAGGCCCGCCGCATCGACGACGACCGGCGGACGGCCGTTGCCGCGCGCGCTGCGCACCGCGACGCCGAGCGCGGCGAGCCCGTCGAGCAAATCCTGGATCGGCCGCTCGCGCATGCGCGCGTCACCGTCGATCGAGAAGCGGCCGTGACCCAGCGCCACGAGGCTGGTGAGAAAGCGCACGGTCGTCCCGGCGTTGCCGCCGAACAGCTCGGCGCCGCGCGACGGGATGGTCCCGCCCCCCCGCCGACGCGAATGGTGGCGGCGCGGCGGTCCCAGTCGATCGCGAAGCCGAGCCGCTCGAGAGCCGCGACCATGTAGCGGGTGTCATCGCTGTCGAGCGCGCCGCGGAGCACGCTCTCGCCCTCGGCGAGCGCCGCGATCACCAGCGCGCGGTTGGTGAGGCTCTTCGATCCGGGAAGCGACGGGGCGGCACGGATCGGCCCGCCGATCGGTCGGATTTCGAGCGGCGCCGCTCCCGCGGCGTTCACGAACGGCGATCCTTCAGCCGCGAGCGTGCCGCGCGGGCGCGGCCGAGGCTGACGTCGAGGGCGCTTCCGTCTCCGCGCTCGATCTCCTCGCGCAAACGCGCAAGCGCGGCGCCGAACCCGTCGATCGCGCTCAGCATCTCGGCACGGTTGTCGAGAAAGACGTCGCGCCACATCTCGGCGGGGCTCGCGGCGATACGCGTCGTATCGCGCAGTCCCCCGCCTGAATAGGCGAGCGGGTCGCGCCCGCCGACGCGCTCGGCCTCGATCCCCGCGATCAACGCATAGGCAACGGCGTGCGGAAGGTGGCTGACGAGCGCCAGCAGCCGGTCGTGCTCGTCGGCGGGCATCGACTCGATGCACATCCCCACCCCTTCCCAAAGCGAGCGCACCCGCTCGAGAGCGCGAGCATCGGTCTTCGCGGTCGGCGTCAGCACGCAGAGCTGCCCGTCGAAGAGCTCGCCGGCCGCGTTCGCCGCGCCCGACAGCTCGGTGCCAGCGATTGGGTGGCAGCCTACGAAGGCCGCGGGTGGCGCCACCAGCGCCTCCATCGCGGCGACTACCTCGCGCTTCACGCTGCCGGCATCGATCACCACGACGTCGCGCACGGCGTGCGGCAGGAGCTGCTCCGCGACGGTGCGGGTGGAGCGCACGGGGACGGCGAGCACGAGCAGGTCGGCGCCGCGGGCAGCTTCGGCTGCCGAGCGGCTGTAGCGGTCGACCGCGCCGCGCGAGAGTGCCGTCGCCAGATTCGCCTCGCCGCGCCCGTAGCCCACCACCTCGCCGACCAGCGAGCGCTGGCGCGCGGCCAGGCCGAGCGAGCCGCCGATCAGGCCGACGCCGGCGACGACCATGCGATCGAAGAGGCGGTTCACCGGGACGGCGCCCGTGCGGATGGAGCGGACGGGCGCGTGGCGCGTTGTCTCGCTCGCGGCATGTTGCGCCCGCAGCTCATCCGCGCTTTTCGCGGATGGAGCGGCGGCGCGCAGCGCGCGGCTCCATCCGCAGCGGATCGGGCCGGCCGCTCATCCGCTCGCTTTGCGGCACGGCTTTGGTCCAGCATTCATTGCCAAGAAATCGGAGCCTCATCGGAGTGCCTTTCCCACTTACGAAGAGCGTGGTGCCTCATCTAAGGATCCTTTAAGGACCCTTTCCAGTGCGTCGACGAAGCGGCGATTCTCCTCCGCGGTGCCGACCGTCACGCGCACGTGCTCGGGGAAGCCGTAACCGGCGACCGGGCGGACGATCACACCCTGACGCAGCAGCTTCTCGTAGACCGCGGCGCCGTCGCCGACCCGCACCAGCACGAAGTTCGCCTGGCTCGGCACGTAGTCGAGCCGCAAACGCTGGAATTCGGCTTCCAGGAACCGCATGCCCTCGCGGTTGCCGCGGCGGCTGCGCTCCACGTGCTCCTCGTCGTCGAGCGCGGCGAGCGCCGCCGCCTGCGCGAGGGAATTGACGTTGAACGGCTGGCGCACGCGCTCGAGGACGGCGACGATCTCGGCGGGTCCGACTCCGTAACCGATGCGCAGGCCGGCGAGGCCGTGGATCTTGGAGAACGTGCGCAGCGTGACCAGCAGACGGTCGGCGCGCAGGTAGTCGAGCGTGCGCGGATACTCCGGGTCCTCGACATACTCCGCGTAGGCGTCGTCGGCGACCACCACGACGTCGCGCGGGAGGCGATCGAGGAAGCGCTCGAAAGCACCCCGCCGGTAGATCGTGCCGGTCGGATTGTTGGGGTTGCCGAGAAACACCACGCGCGTCGAGCGGCCGATTGCCGCCCGTATGGCGTCGAGGTCGTGCGTGAAGTCCTTGAGCGGCACGGCGCGCGGGATACCCGCCGCGGCTTGCACCACCGAAGCGTAGACCACGAACGCCTGATCGGACATCACGGCGTCCTCGCCCGGCCTGAGGAAGCTCCGCGCCAGCAGCTCGAGGATCTCGTTCGACCCGTTGCCGAGCGCGATCTGGTCGGCGCCGACGCCGAGCTTCCGTGCGAGCTTCTGCTTCAGGTAGAAGCCGCCGCCGTCCGGGTAGCGATGCACCCCGCCGAGCGCCTCGCGCAGCGCCGCCACCGCCCGCGGCGACGGGCCGAACGGGTTCTCATTCGACGCCAGCTTGATCGAGTCGCGGATGCCGCACTCGCGCTCCACCTCTTCGATCGGCTTCCCGGGCTGGTACGGAACCAGCGACGCCAGCCACGGCGGGATCAGATGTTGGATGCTCATCGCCACACCGGGTAGCTGCCGAGCACCTTGAGCATCTGGCAAAGCTTGTCGAGCTTGGCGAGCGCGCGGCCCACGCGAGGCTCCCGGCGGTGCCCGAGGAAGTCGAGGAAGAAGACGTACTCCCAGGGCTTGCCCTTGAGCGGGCGCGACTCGATGCGAGTCAGGTTGATGCGGTTCTCGGCGAACGGCTCGAGCATGTGATGGAGGATGCCGACCTCGTCACGGATCGAGAAGACGGCCGAGGTCTTGTCGTCGCCCGACGGCTCGGCCGAGTCGTCGGGGCCGATCACTACGAAGCGGGTGGCGTTGAACGAAAGGTCCTGGATGTTTTCGGCCAACACGGCGAGGCCGTAGACCTCGGCCGCCAAACCGCTGGCGATTGCCGCCGCGTCGTCGAGCTTCGCCGCCTCGCGCGCCGCGCTCGCGGTGCTCGGCGTCTCGTGCAACGAAGCCTTCGGGTAGTGCAGCGCGATCCAGCGCCGGCACTGCGCGAGACCCTGGGGATGCGAGAAGATGCGGCGCACGCGGCGGGGGTCGCCACGCTTCGACAAGAGGCAGTGGTTGACGTCGAGGCAGATCTCGGCCGCGATGCGCAAATCCGACTCGAGGAACCGGTCGAGGGTGTGCGTGACCACTCCGTCGGTCGAGTTCTCGATCGGCACGACGCCGAACTCGGCTTCGCCGCGCTCGACTTCCTCGAAGACCTGCGGGATCGAATCCGCCGGCGCGAACGTGACGCCGGCGCCGAATTGCTCGCGCGCGGCCATGTGCGAATAGGTCGCCTCCGGGCCGAGGTAGGCGACGCGGATACCCCGCTCGAGAGAACGGCAGGCCGAGATCACCTCGCGGAACACCGCGCGCACCACCGGCGCCGGCACGCTGCCGCGCTTGCGGTTCAGCCGATCGAGGATCTTCTTCTCGCGCGCGGGAACGTAGACGCCGCGGCCATCGACCGCCTTGGCCCGCCCGATCGCCCGCGCCGCCTGCGCTCGGTCGGCGAGCAGGCGGAGCATCGCGTCGTCGATTCGGTCGATCCGGCGCCGCAGCCGGTCGATGGTCTTGGCGGGCATCGGCAATCAGCCTTCCGTCGAAACCGAATTGCGTAACCCATGCCGGGATCGACTGCAAGGTCGCCCGGCCGGCCTCGCCGCGCGCGGCTCACCCGCCGGCGAAGCGACCCATGCGGCGAAACTTTCCGTAGCGCGCACGTCGAAGCCAATCATCGAGCTCCGCCGGGCGTGGCCGGCGACCAGACCGTTCCTCGATCCGCCGGTCGAAGTCTTCGAGCGGGCGCTCGAAGTCGAGATACGTCGACTGCAGGACCGGTCGATGATCGACGAACCGGTAGGGCTTTACAATGGCGCGCGCCGGTCGAGAAATCGGCGCAGTTCGTCGAAGAGCCGTTCGCGATCGCATTCTGGCCGCAGCCACACCGTGTCCGGCTCGGCGCGAAACCAGGTGCGTTGCCGCTTGGCGAAACGCTCCGTCGAGCGCGCCAGGTCGTCGGTTGCCTCGGCGAGCGTCCGTTCGCCACACAGCACCCGGCCGGCCTCGAGATAGCCGATGCTGCGCATGGCGGGGAGCTCGGGGCCGTACCCGCGCTCCCAGAGCGAGCGCACCTCGTCGAGCAAGCCGCGCTCGAAGAGCTCGATCGAGCGGCGGCGGATACGGCGCTTCAGCTCCTCCACGCCGGGATCGAGCACCAGGTAGAGAAACGTGCCGAGACGCTCGCCGAAGGCGTGCCGCTGCTGGTGCGCCGACATCCGCTCGCCGGTCGCCAGCGCGACTTCGAGCGCGCGCACGAGCCGCACGCGGTCGTTCGGGTGAATCCGCTCGGCGATCGGCGGATCGAGCCGCCGGCACCAGCGGTGAAGCGTGCCCCCGGCCCGCTCCTCCGCCTGATCGAGACAGCGGCGGAGCGCGGGCGCCGCCGGCGGTCCGGCGAAGAGACCGCGGGTCAGCGCGCGGACGTACAGACCGGTGCCTCCCACCACCACGGGCAGCCGCCCTCGCGCCGCCACCTCGCCGACCGCGCCGCGCGCGAGATTGCGATAGCGGGCGACGTCGAAGCGCTCGTCCGGCAGCGCCACGTCGAAGAGATGGTGCGCCACGCGCGCGCGCTCGGCGGCCGTCGGCTTGGCGGTGCCGACGTCGAGGTAGCGGTAGATCTGTCGCGAATCAGCGTTGACGATCTCGCCGTCGAATCGTTCGGTCACCTCCCGGGCGAGCGCGCTCTTGCCCGACGCGGTCGGGCCGGCGATCACCAGCCAGCGCGGAGCGTCCCTGCTCAACGGCCGAACCGCCGCTCGAGCTCGCCGCGGGCGATGCGGCGCGCGACCGGACGACCGTGCGGGCAGCTCGCGTTCAGGTCGATCGAATCCATGGCCGCGAGCAGCGCGCGCATCTCCGTGTCCGATAGCCGCTGGCCGACGCGCACCACCGAATGGCAGGCGATCGTCGCCAGCAGACCGTCGGTGCGCGCCTCGAGCGCGCGCGACCGCTCGGTCTGCGCGAGATCGGCGGCAATCGCTTGAACCAGCGGGACGATCGAGCCGGCGGGCAAGAGCGCCGGCACGGCCCGCACCAGGACGGATCGCTCGCCGAACGGCTCGATCTCGAGGCCGAGGCCGGCGAGATCCTCGGCCGCCGCGGCGAGCAGATCGGCATCCCCGGCGACGACCTCCACCGGCTGCGGAACGAGCATCGCCTGCGTTTCGACGCGGCCCTGCGTTCGCCCGGCCCGCAGCCGCTCGAAGGCCACGCGCTCGTGCGCCGCGTGCTGGTCGATGAGCACGATCTCGCCGTCCCCTTCGCAGACCAGGTAGCCGTCGAATACCTGACCGACGATCCGCAGCGAGGTGAACAGGCCGTCCACCGCGAACGCCAGGACCCGAGGGGACTCGGCGGGCACGAGCCGCAGGCGGCCCGCGGGCCCGTCCGATGCGGGTAGTGAGTCGGCGGCATACGGCGCCGGCGCTTCGGCGATCCCCGGCTCCCGTGCGACGGGCGCGGACGCCGCGGCCATCGACCCGCGCATCGCCTCGCGCACGGCGCGACGGATCGCCTCGTGCACGGCTTGCCCGTCGCGAAAGCGTACCTCGAGCTTGGTCGGATGCACGTTGACGTCCACGGCCTCCGGCGGGAGATCGAGGAACAGCACGGCCGCCGGATGGCGTCCGTGCGGGATCAACGTCGCGTAGGCCGCGAGCAGCGCGTGCTGCAGTAGCCGGTCGCGCACCCACCGGCCGTTGACGAAGAACAGCACGTTGCGCGCGTTGGCGGCCGTGAAATGGGGGTGGCTGACGAATCCGCAAACGCCGACCGCACCGTCCGCGGCCACCGGCCGCAAGTGGGCGTCGATCTCCGCGCCGAGCACGCGCCGGATGCGCGCGCGGCGCCCGTCCGGGGGCAGGGAGAGCGTGTCGCGCCCGTCCTGTCGCAGCGCGAAGCCGATCTCCGGACGAGCGAGCGCCAGGCGGCCGAGCAACTGCGCAACGTGACCGGCCTCGGTCGCCGCAGCCTTGAGGAACTTTCGCCGCGCCGGGGTGCTGAAGAACAGGTCGCGCACCTCGATCCGACAGCCGACCGCGGTGCCCGCGTCCT
>CAVPWJ010000007.1:0-5061 GCA_963708955.1 uncultured delta proteobacterium | reverse complement strand
GAAAGAGCCCCTGCGGCCTCCCGTCCTCGAACTCGCTCCGGGGACGGCGCTCGCCCCGAAAGCCGCGCCGGCACAGCTCGGTGAAGAAGCGCTCGGCGTCGGAACGAAAAGCGTCGGTCAGGTGGATCACGCCGTCGGCGTGCAGATGCCGCTCTAGGAACTCACAGAGCGGCGAGTAGCTCGACGGGTCGTAGACTACTTCGGCGCCGAGAATGACGTCGAATGAGCCGTCGAGCGCCGCGCGAGTGAAGTCGATCTCGATGACGTGAGCGTGCTCGAGACCGTTTTGCCGAGCACTTGCCGCGGCGAACTCGAGCGCGGCGGGCTCTCGGTCGGCGAGCCAGACCTCGGCCCCGAGCTGGGCCGCGACCAGACCGGGCAGGCCGAGGCCGCATCCGAGGTCGAGGACGCGTCGGCCCGCCAGATCCCCCGACTCGATCAGAAAGCGAGCGAGCGCACGGGCGCCGATCCATAGATGGGCCCAGTAGGGAGGCTCGGGCGGCGCGTCCTCGCGGAGCAGCGCCTCGCGGTCGACGAGCTCCTCGAGCCGCGCGACCTGAAAGAGACGCACGCGGAATTCGCGGTGCACGAAGTCAATGATCTCGGCGGGGTAGCCGGCGATCTCTCGCGGTTCGCTGCTCGCGCTTCGTTCCTTCACTCTCTCTCCGCCCGCCGCCTTACAAGGGCAGGTTCTAGCCCGCAAGCGGAGTATCCCGCGCGATCTTCGAATCGATCGAGCCCCATCAGCACGAGCGGACGGTGCCGCGACACCTCCGACGCGATCGGCGCGCCGAGCGCCCTGTTCTCTGGTCTGATGCTCCCCGGCATCGGCCGTTTCGATTGGGCGAGCCCACCAGACGATTCCCGGGCCGACGGGCGCAGACGAGCTTGACCCCCGGTGGGGGCTGAGATAGCGACGCAAACGGTGTTCCGCGTGACTGATTCGAAGACCCTGACCGTCGCTACGCCCGACGTGGATGCGGCGGTTGACGCGTTCCGCACGAGCTTCGGCTTTCCGATCACCCGATCCACCCAGGACGGGGCGGCCGAAACGCGCAGCGAGTTTCTCGCCATCGGCACCGCCGAGATCGAGATGACCGCGCCGACGGCAGCGGGCGGGCCGCTCGCCCGCGCTCTTGGCGAGCGCGGCGCCGGGCTGTACCGGCTCGAGCTCGAGGTCAACGACCTCGAGCTCGCCCGCGCCGAGCTCGAGGCCCGCGGAATCGAGGTGAGCCTCGGGCCTCGCCCCGACGGACGGCTGGTGGGGTCGCTCGATCCCCGCCACACCCATGGGGTACCGATCGCGCTCGTAGAGCGCTGATCTTCGCGCGCAGCGGCGCCGGCATGAACTCCGGGTCCCCTCTCGAGATCCTCTTCGAGGTCGGCGGCGTCAACACCCTGGGGCGTACGCTGCTCGACCTGGGGCTGCTCGGATTGTCCGGCATCCTCTGGATCCTGGTGCATCGTCATCCCGAGCGCCGGCGGTTCGGCGGCGCGATCACGTTCTTCGCCGTCTCCTTCGCCGTCGAAGCAGTGATTCCGTGGCTGCCGGCGACTGGGAAGCTCGCCATCACGCTGCGCGCGGTTGCGCTGCTCGCGTTCCTGTTCGGCCTCGTGCGCGCGCTGGCGATCACCGCGGACCTGGCCGCGCGGCGGCGGCAGGGCGACTTCTCGACGATCTTCCGCGACCTGGCGACGCTGTTCGTCTACGGCGTGGTGATCCTTGTCGTCGCGCGCTTCGAGCTCGGCGTCAACGTCACGCCGTTGCTCGCCACTTCCGCGCTGGTGACCGCGGTCGTCGGCCTCGCGCTGCAGGAGACGCTCGGCAACGTCTTCAGCGGCCTCTCTCTGCAGATGCAGAAACCGTTCGAGCCGGGTGACTGGGTGCGCTTCCAAACGTACCTCGGCCGGGTGCAAGGCATCGGCTGGCGCTCCACGCGGCTGGTCACGCGCGCGCTCCAGCTCCTCGAGGTGCCGAACGCCGTCGCCCGCGAGGTGATCACCAACTATCGCGGCACGGCCGTCGGCGACGATTCTGTTCGTCGGCATCTCCTAGCGCGCCGCCTAACGATGCGTAAAGGAGATCGTGCTGCGCGTCCTGCACCACAACCCAGAGATCGCCAAGAGCACCCGCGCCGGAGGTCTGGGTCGTCGACTACGGCGACTTCGCGGTCAGGTACCGCGTTCGTTTCTGGATGATCGACTACTCGCGGGACGACAACGTGCGTGACGAGATCATGACGAGCCTCTGGTATGCGCTGCGCCGCGGCATCGAAATCCCCTTCCCGATCTGCACCGTGCGCCTGAGCGGCCCCGAGCGAGCGTCGTCGGCGCCGACCAGCGCCAGTGTGATGTCCCACGGCGCTTCGCCAGGTGGATTTCCTTTGCCAGCTTGAAGACAAGGGAGGCTCGCGAGCCTGGCCCCGAGCCTCTTCGAGGTGAATACGGTCGCGAGACGGTCTGTCGCGAGGGCGAGGCCGGCGAGACGTTCTACGTCCTGCAAAGGGCACCGTGGAGATTCTCGCGCGAGAATCTCCACGGTGCCCTTGCGCAGGACGTAGAACGTGTCGCCGGCCTCGCCCTCGCGACAGACCGTCTCGCCGCGACCGTATTCCACCTCGAAGAGGCTCGGGGCCAGGCTGGCGAGCTCCTTGTCTTCGAGCTCGCAAAGGAAATCCACCTGGCGAAGCGCCGCCATCAGATCACGCTGGCGCTGGTCCAGCGCCGACGACGCTCGCTCGGGGCGGCTCAGGCGCACGGTGCGGATCGGGAAGGGGATTTCGATGCCGTTGCGGCGCAGCGCATACCAGAGGCTCGTCATGATCTCGTCACGCACGTTGTCCTGCCGCGAGTAGTCGATCATCCAGAAACGAACGCGGTACCTGACCGCGAAGTCGCCGTAGTCGACGACCCAGACCTCCGGCGCGGGGCTCTTGGCGATCTCTGGGTTGTGGTGCAGGACGCGCAGCACGATCTCCTTTACGCGGTTCGGCGGCGCGTCGTAGGAGACGCCGACGAACAGATCGTCGCCGACGGCCGTGCCGCGATAGTTGGTGATCACCTCGCGGGCGAGTACGGCGTTCGGCACCTCGAGGAGCTCGAGCGCGCGCGTGACCAGCCGCGTGGAGCGCCAGCCGATGCCTTGCACCCGGCCGAGGTGCGTTTGGAAGCGCACCCAGTCACCCGGCTCGAACGGCTTCTGCATCTGCAGAGAGAGGCCGCTGAAGACGTTGCCGAGCGTCTCCTGCAGCGCGAGGCCGACGACCGCGGTCACCAGCGCGGAAGTGGCGAGCAACGGCGTGACGTTGACGCCGAGCTCGAAGCGCGCGACGACAAGGATCACCACGCCGTAGACGAACAGCGTCGCCAGGTCGCGGAAGATCGTCGAGAAGTCGCCCTGCCGCCGCCGCGCGGCCAGGTCCGCGGTGATCGCCAGCGCGCGCACGAGGCCGAACAGGAACGCGAGCAGCGCAACCGCGCGCAGCGTGATGGCGAGCTTCCCAGTCGCCGGCAGCCACGGAATCACTGCTTCGACGGCGAAGGAGACGGCGAAGAACGTGATCGCGCCGCCGAACCGCCGGCGCTCGGGATGACGATGCACCAGGATCCAGAGGATGCCGGACAATCCGAGCAGCCCCAGGTCGAGCAGCGTACGCCCCAGGGTGTTGACGCCGCCGACCTCGAAGAGGATCTCGAGAGGGGACCCGGAGTTCATGCCGGCGCCGCTGCGCGCGAAGATCAGCGCTCTACGAGCGCGATCGGTACCCCATGGGTGTGGCGGGGATCGAGCGACCCCACCAGCCGTCCGTCGGGGCGAGGCCCGAGGCTCACCTCGATTCCGCGGGCCTCGAGCTCGGCGCGGGCGAGCTCGAGGTCGTTGACCTCGAGCTCGAGCCGGTACAGCCCGGCGCCGCGCTCGCCAAGAGCGCGGGCGAGCGGCCCGCCCGCTGCCGTCGGCGCGGTCATCTCGATCTCGGCGGTGCCGATGGCGAGAAACTCGCTGCGCGTTTCGGCCGCCCCGTCCTGGGTGGATCGGGTGATCGGAAAGCCGAAGCTCGTGCGGAACGCGTCAACCGCCGCATCCACGTCGGGCGTAGCGACGGTCAGGGTCTTCAGATCAGTCACGCGGAACACCGTTTGCGTCGCTATCTCAGCCCCCACCGGGGGTCAAGCTCGTCTGCGCCCGTCGGCCCGGGAATCGTCTGGTGGGCTCGCCCAGATCGAAACGGCCGATGCCGGGGAGCATCAGACCAGAGAACAGGGCGCTCGGCGCGCCGATCGCGTCGGAGGTGTCGCGGCACCGTCCGCTCGTGCTGATGGGGCTCGATCGATTCGAAGATCGCGCGGGATACTCCGCTTGCGGGCTAGAACCTGCCCTTGTAAGGCGGCGGGCGGAGAGAGAGTGAAGGAACGAAGCGCGAGCAGCGAACCGCGAGAGATCGCCGGCTACCCCGCCGAGATCATTGACTTCGTGCACCGCGAATTCCGCGTGCGTCTCTTTCAGGTCGCGCGGCTCGAGGAGCTCGTCGACCGCGAGGCGCTGCTCCGCGAGGACGCGCCGCCCGAGCCTCCCTACTGGGCCCATCTATGGATCGGCGCCCGTGCGCTCGCTCGCTTTCTGATCGAGTCGGGGGATCTGGCGGGCCGACGCGTCCTCGACCTCGGATGCGGCCTCGGCCTGCCCGGTCTGGTCGCGGCCCAGCTCGGGGCCGAGGTCTGGCTCGCCGACCGAGAGCCCGCCGCGCTCGAGTTCGCCGCGGCAAGTGCTCGGCAAAACGGTCTCGAGCACGCTCACGTCATCGAGATCGACTTCACTCGCGCGGCGCTCGACGGCTCATTCGACGTCATTCTCGGCGCCGAAGTAGTCTACGACCCGTCGAGCTACTCGCCGCTCTGCGAGTTCCTAGCGCGGCATCTGCACGCCGACGGCGTGATCCACCTGACCGACGCTTTTCGTTCCGACGCCGAGCGCTTCTTCACCGAGCTGTGCCGGCGCGGCTTTCGGGGCGAGCGCCGTCCCCGGAGCGAGTTCGAGGACGGGAGGCCGCAGGGGCTCTTTCT
>CAVPWJ010000006.1:0-6680 GCA_963708955.1 uncultured delta proteobacterium | reverse complement strand
TGGCCGCGGCGTCGTTCGACGTCAGCGGGTTCAGGTTCTCCGGGTCGGAGAGCAGCCACTGCACGAGCCAGTCGCCGCGAACCGGCGGACCGGAAGCCTCCTGCGACTCGGTCGCGCCGTCGGCCGCTGCGCCCGGCTCTTCCGGCGGCTTGCGGGAGCAGCCGACGATCAGGAAGACACCGAGAGAAACCGCCAGGAATCGTCTCCAGGAACGCTGCACCAGCGTGTCATGCCGGCTCGAGCGCCGCGGAGCAAGCTGAATCTCCGTCCCGTGCCTTGTCGGCGCGAAGCCGGAAGTATAGCTACGGGCGATATGCCGGCGCTTCTCGAAGTCAGGAACCTCGAGACGCACTTCTTCACCGAGGACGGGGTCGCCAAGGCGGTCGACGGAGTGAGCTTCTCGATCGCCTCCGGCGAGACGCTCGGAATGGTCGGCGAGTCGGGTTGCGGCAAGAGCATGACGGCGCTGTCGATCCTGCGGCTCATTCCCTCGCCGCCCGGGCGCATCGTCGGCGGAGAGATCCTCTACCAAGGACGGAACCTTCTCGATCTGCCCGAGGCGGAAATGCGCAAGGTCCGCGGCAACGAGATCGCCATGATCTTCCAGGAGCCGATGAGCTCGCTCAATCCCGTGTTCACGGTCGGCGACCAGATCGGTGAAGCCATCCGCCTGCATCAGAAGACCTCGCGCCGAGAGACCCGCGAGCGAGTCGTCGAGATGCTGCGCCTGGTGGAGATCCCCGAGCCGGCGCGGCGAGTGGACGAGTACCCGCACCAGCTCTCCGGCGGAATGCGCCAACGCGTGATGATCGCCATGGCGCTGTCGTGCAATCCGAAGCTCTTGATCGCCGACGAGCCGACGACGGCTCTCGACGTGACCATCCAGGCGCAGATTCTCGACCTGTTGGCGAGCCTTCAGGAGCGGCTGGGAATGGCGCTGCTGCTCATCACTCACGACCTCGGCGTCGTCGCCGAGCAAGCGGACCGGGTGGTGATCCTCTACGCGGGCCGCATCGTCGAGCACGCCGCGGTCGAGGAGATCTTCCGCCGACCGCTCCATCCCTACTCTCGCGGGCTGCTCGACTCGCTGCCCAAAGTCGGCACCGCGCGCGGCGAGCGCCTGCGCGCCATCCCGGGAACGCCGCCGCCGCTCACTCGCTTGCCGAGCGGGTGCCACTTTCGCGACCGCTGTCCGCTGGCGATCGAGGACTGCGCGAGCGTCGATCCGCCGTTCGAAGAAAAGCGGCCGGGGCATTTCGCCGCGTGCCTCCGCGTCGCCGCCGACGGCGACGCGGAGGCGGTCGAGGCGAGACCATGAGCGCGCCGAGCGTCGCCACAGCCGCGCCGCTGGTCGAGGTCCGGGGCCTCGTCAAGCAGTTTCCGATCGGCAGAGGACTGTTCGGGAAGAAGGAGTTCGTGCACGCCGTGCGCGGAGTCGACCTCGAAGTCCACGAAGGCGAGACGCTCGGCGTGGTCGGCGAATCCGGCTGCGGAAAATCCACGCTCGGCCGCTGCATCCTGCGGCTCAGCGAGCCGACGGCGGGCACGGTACGGTTCGACGGCACGGACCTCTACTCGCTGTCCGCCGGCGAGATGCGCCGCGCGCGGCGCCATCTGCAAATCATCTTCCAGGATCCGTACTCGTCGCTGAACCCGCGCATGCGCATCGGTGCCATCGTCGGCGAGGGGCTCGCCATCCACGACCTGGCGCGCGGCGCCGCACGGCGCCAGCGCGTCGTCGAGCTGCTCGCCCGGGTGGGCCTCCACGAGAGCGCCTACGACCGCTATCCCCACGAGTTCAGCGGCGGCCAGCGCCAGCGCATCGGCATCGCCCGCGCGCTTGCCGTGCAGCCGCGCTTCATCGTCGCCGACGAGCCGGTTTCGGCGCTCGACGTGTCGATTCAAGCGCAGATCGTCAACCTGCTGCAGGATCTGCAGCAGCAGCTCCGCCTCGCTTACTTGTTCATCGCGCACGATTTGCGGGTCGTCGAGCACATCAGCCATCGCGTGGCGATCATGTACCTGGGGAAGATCGTCGAGATCGCTCCGAGCCAAGAGATCTACACCTCCCCCCGACACCCCTACACCCGCGCCTTGCTGTCGGCGGTGCCGAAGCCCGAGCCAGGCCGGCGACGAGAGCGGATCGCGCTCCGTGGCGACGTGCCGAGCCCGGTGTCGCCGCCGTCCGGGTGCGCCTTCCACCCGCGATGCCCGCATGCCCAGGAGATCTGCCGGCGCGACCCCCCCGAGCTGGTTCGCGGGGCGCGCGACCACGCCGTGGCGTGCCACGTCTTCACCGCAGACCCGTAGCCGTGAACCGGAGGAATCCCGATATGTCGATGTCCGAGAAGAGATCGCCCGCGAACCCTCTGGCAGCGAGCCAGCCGCCTCGTCCGCAGCGTCAGCCTCAGCCCATCCCGCCGCCGGGCGCGCCGCCGCAGTTCCTGCGCGAGAGCGAAGTGCGGACGTCGATCGGCGCCGATGCGGTCATCACCGGCAAGCTCGCGTTCACCACGCCGACCCGCGTGGAAGGCAAGCTGAAGGGAGAGCTCCGTTGCACGGCGCTGCTGATCGTCGGCGCGAGCGCCGTGGTCGAAGGGTGGGTGAAGGCCGACGAGCTGCGCATCGAAGGGATCGTCAGCGGAGAGGTCGCGCAGACACGCAAGGTCGAAGTCTGCGAGCGCGGGAAGCTCGTCGGTAAGGTCAGCGCCCGACTGCTCGTCCTGCGCGAGGGCGGCCTCTTCGACGGCGAATGCCGGATCGGGCCCGACGCTTCGTTCGCCGAGCAGCCTCTCGGGACGGGGGCCGGCGCGAAGGGTTGATGGGAATCGGCTACTGAACCGTTTCGATTCGCGCCGCCTTGCCGAACAGCTCGCGCAGGTAGTAGAGGCGGGCGCGCCGCACCTGGCCGTGCGACATGACCTGGATCTTATCGATGCGCGGCGTGTGTAGCGGAAACGTCCGCTCGACCCCCACGCCATAGGACACCTTGCGCACCGTGAACGTCGCACGGTTGGCGCCGCGGGTCCGACGGATCACCATCCCCTCGAACACCTGGATGCGCTCCTTCTCGCCCTCGACGACCTTGACGTGCACTCGAACCGTGTCACCGGGCCGGAGCTCGGGCACCTGCGGCTTCAACTGCTCGGCTTCGATCTTGTCGATGAGATTCGCCATGGCGGTGCCCCTCTTCCCCGTTGGGTGATCCAAAGCCCACTAACTTAGCGAGGAATCCCCGGAAAGGAAAGGGCGGTGGCAGGGCCTCGCCGCCACTCGGGCCGCATCAGCCGCGCTCGCCGAGCAGGCGATCGAGCATGATCGCCGCCGCGGCGCGAACCGGCAAGTGGTTGTAGTCGCCGACTCCGTGGATCGGCTGGAGTACCAGGTCGGCGCGCGCGACGATCTCGCGGGTCAGGCCCCAACCGGTGCCGAGGACGAGCAGGTGCGGGCTGCCGCCCGCCCCGAGACGCGCGCGCAGGTCGGCGAACGAGATCCGCCCGTCTCCCTCTCGCGCGCTGGTCGCCACCAGCACCGGGCGCTCCGCCGCATCGCGCTCCACCTCGAGGATCGCCGCGTCGAGATCGACGACGGTGCGCACCAGAGCGAGCGCCTCGCGGCGGGTCTCGTTGTACTGGGCGCCGAATCCCGTCCGCCAGTGCTCGAGGATCTTCTCGGCGAGCAGCCTGAGCGCCCGTACCGGGGTGGCGATGAAGACGCCGCGCACGCCGTAGGTCTTGCCGATGCGCGCCAGGTCGTGGACGTCCATGTTGGTCACCGCCGTGGCGACCACCTCGCCGCGCTTGTCGTAGACCGGGTGATGCAGCAGCACGACGTAGACCGGAGCCCTAGCCTGCATGTCTCACCCGGTCTTCGTCGCGAGCGCGCCCAGTGGGCGTCGTCCGGCCCGAGCGCAGAGCCGAGCGACGCAGGCGCACACGACAGTGCGTCGAGGAGCGAGGCGCGAGCACGGGCCGAGACGACACGCAATCGGCGCGCGCAGTAGAAGACCTGGCGAGGTATGCAGACCAGTCACTCGTCCTCGCCCTCGATCTCGCGCAGCAGATCCCGGTCCGATTCACCGAGCGCCGCCCGGGCCAGCAGATCGGGACGACGAGCCCGAGTGAGACGCAGCCGCTCCTTGCGTCGCCAGCGGTTGATAGCCGCGTGATCGCCGGAGAGCAGCACGGGCGGCACGCGCAGACCGCGGAACGTCTCCGGCCGCGAGTACTGGGGATACTCGAGGAGACCGTCCTCGAACGACTCCTCGGCGAGCGAGCCGGCATTGCCCACGAAGCCCGGCACCAGCCGGGCAACCGCCTCGATAACCACCAGCGCCGCCGCCTCCCCACCGGCGAGCACGTAGTCGCCGATCGACAGCTCGTCGTCGACGAAGCGGCGCACGCGCTCGTCGATGCCCTCGTAGTGACCGCACACCAGTAGGAGGGCCGGCTGCCGGGCAAGATCTTCGGCCAGGCGCTGGGTGAACGGCCGGCCCCTCGGCGACAGCAAGAGCCGCGACGCCCGCGGCGCCTTCTGCGCCGCGGCCTCGATTGCCGCGACCAGCGGATCGACCTTCATCACCATTCCCTGCCCGCCTCCGTACGGCGCGTCGTCCGCTACGCGATGGGTCCCCGCGGCGAAGTCGCGGATGTTGACGACCTCGACGTCGACGAGCCCGCGGCGGATGGCCTTGCCGATCAGGCTCGCCGCGAGCGGCGAAGGGAAGAAATCGGGAAACAGCGTGAGGATCTGAAACCGCATGCGCTCGCCGTCGCTCAGTCGGTCAGCCCCTCGATGCGATGGACCACGATGCGGCGCCGATCGAAGTCGACCTCACCGACCACGCGATCGATCATCGGAATCAGCCGCTCGCGGCCGGGCGACGTGACCACCAGGACGTCGTTGGCGGCGGTGGAGAAAACCTCGGAGACCGTGCCGAGCGGCCCGCCCGCGTCGTCGACTACCTCGAGGCCGACCAGCTGGTAGCAGTAGAACTCCCCCGAGCCGAGCCCCGGCAGCGCGCTCTCCCGCACCGCCACCTGGGTTCCCGACAACGCGCGTGCGGCCTCGGGACTGGCCACGCCATCGATGACGACGAGCCACACTCCGCCGTGGGGCCGGGCGCTCTCCAGCTTTGCGGGCCGCGGGGGATCGGCACCGCGGGTGAGAAAGATCTCCCGAACCTCCGCCAGCAAGGAGGATTGCGGGTTGAAAAGCCGCAGCCGCGCCTCGCCGCGAATCCCGTGAGCTCCCGCCAGCTTGCCGACGGCGATCAAGCGCTCACCGGCCGGCCCGAGAAGCATCATGCGCCGCGCGCCGTGGGCCGGTCCTCCGCGGCGACTCGCAGCTCGAGCATCGGGATACCGTCACGCACCGTCGCGGTGACGTTGATCGCATCGAGGCTCCGAACCAGGAACCGCGCCACGTATCCGACGAGTTCCTTCATGGCTCGAGGCGCTGCGTCAAGCCGCTTTGGTCGCCGCCGGGGCGCGCGACGGGAACCCCGCGCGCTTCAGCACGTGCGCCACCGTGTCGCTCGGTTTCGCGCCGCGCGTGAGCCAGCTCTCGAGCCGCTCGCGCTTGACGGTCACGCGGGCCGGGCTCGGCGCCGGATCGTAGGTGCCGAGCTGCTCGAGGTAGCGGCCGTCGCGGGGAAATCGCGAGTCCGCCACCACGATGCGGTAGAACGGGTGCTTCTTGGCGCCGTGGCGAGAGAGTCGAATGGTGACGGGCATGATGATCTCCTTGGGTATCGGCGTTCAAATCGGCAGGCCCAGCCGGAGCCCCCGACCGCCGCCAGCGAACTTCTTCATCATCTTCTTCATTTGCGCGTACTGCTTCAAGAAGCGGTTGATGTCGGCGACCGAGGTGCCGCTGCCGAACGCGATCCGCCGCCGCCGGCCGGCGTTCAACAGGTTCGGGTTGCGCCGCTCCTGGCCGGTCATCGAGTTGATGATCGCCTCCACGCGGGCGAGGTCCTTTTCCGCCTTCCCGGTGTCGACCGCACGGGCCATCTTACCGAGGCCGGGGATCATGCCGAGCAGCTCGCCGACCGAGCCCATCTTCTTCATGGTGCGCAGCTGATCGCGAAAGTCGTCAAGCGAAAACTCGTCGCGGCGGAGCTTCTTCTCGAGCTTCTCGGCTTCTTTCTGATCGAGGACGCGCTCGGCTCGCTCGATCAGCGACAACACGTCGCCCATGCCGAGGATGCGCGAGGCCAGCCGCTCGGGATGGAATGGCTCGAGGGCGTCGAGCTTCTCGCCGACGCCGAGGAACAGGATCGGCGCTCCAGAGATCGTCCGGATCGACAGCGCCGCGCCGCCGCGCGCGTCGCCTTCCATCTTGGAGAGGATCACGCCGGTCACACCGAGGCGATCGTGAAAACCGCGCGCGACGTTGACGGCGTCTTGGCCGGTCATGGCGTCGGCGACGAGCACGATCTCATGCGGCGAGACCGCGCTCTTCACGTCCGCGAGCTCCTGCATGAGCTCCTCGTCGACGTGCAGCCGACCCGCGGTATCGAACAGGCAGACGTCGTAGCCGTGATTGCGCGCGACCGTCAGCGCCTCACGACAGATGTCGACCGGATTCTGCTCGGCGCTCGAGGGATGAACGGCGCAGCCCACTTGCTCGCCGAGAATGCGGAGCTGCTCGATCGCCGCCGGACAAGCAATGCGTGG
>CAVPWJ010000005.1:0-3627 GCA_963708955.1 uncultured delta proteobacterium | reverse complement strand
AAAACCGCGAGGATCTCCGTGAGAAAGATGCCATCGAAGGTGCCGGCGCGCCGATCGAAGCGACCGGCGCGCCGAGGCCGCGGAGCGCTTTCAAGATCGCCTCGAGCTCGGCGAGGCTGGCGAAGAAGGGCCGGGCGAGCGGCAGGACGTGTAAGGGGCGACGCATGGTCTCAGGGGCTTACCATCTCGCCGGCAAGTCGCGCACCTGCGTGAAGCGCCGCTGGCTATTGGCGCGCGGCGGCCAGCGATGGAGTTGACGCTGCTGTCCGGCTCCGCCAATCCCGGCCTTTCCGCGGCGATCGCGGGCTCGGTCGGGATCGGGTTGGCGGCACGCCGGATCGAGCGCTTTCCGGACGGCGAGATCCACGTCGAGATACAGCAGAGCGTCCGCGGCCACGACGTCTACCTCGTCCAGCCGACCGGGCCGCCCGTGGACGGGAACCTGCTCGAGCTTCTGCTGCTCGCCGATGCCTGCCGGCGGGCCGGAGCTCGGCGCCTGACCGCGGTGATCCCGTATTTCGGCTACGCGCGCCAGGACCGTCGCGCCGCGGGCCGTGATTCGGTCGGCGCCCGGCTGATCGCCGATCTGCTCGCCGCGGCCGAGCTCGATCGCGTCGTCGCCGTCGATCTCCACGGCGCCGCGCTCGAGGGTTTCTTCGCCATGCCCATGGAGCACCTGAGCGCCGTGCCGCCGCTCGCCGAGGCTCTCCGGCGGCTGGCGACTCCGGCGAGCGTGATCGTCGCCCCCGACCTCGGAGCCGCCAAGCTCGCCGATCGCTACGCCAGACTTCTCGACCTGCCGGTCGCCGTCGTCCACAAGACTCGCTTGAGCGGTTCAGCGGTCAGTGTCCGCGGAGTGACCGGAGAGGTCCGCGGCCGCCGCCCGCTGATCGTCGACGACATGATCAGCACCGGCGGCACGATCGCGGCGGCGATCGAGGCGCTGGTCTCGGTGGGGGCGTCGGCGGAGGTCACCGTGGCGGTCAGCCACGGCCTGTTGGTCGGTCCGGCCGTCGAGCGCCTGCGGGCGGCGCGGGTTCGCCGGCTGATCATGACCGACAGCGTGCCGCCACCGGCCGGCATCGCGTTGCCGGCGGAGATCGTCAGCCTCGGTTCGCTGCTCGCCTCGGCGATCGCTCGCTTGCATCGCGATCAGTCGCTCGGCGATCTCGTTCCCCACGGTTGAGCGGCACGCAGATCGCTTGCAGCAATTCACGAACCATATACCCGCGCGCCGCGGGCGTCGAATCGAGAAGGGGGATAGTTCTCAGATTTGAAAAAGAAAGATAGTCGATTTTCTCAGGCGGGCGACACTTCGCGAGGAATCGTCGGCGTGATTCGTCTTTCCACGTTGCTGTAGCCTGGATGGCATGTTCCATGCTTTCGACAACACCATCATGAGAAAGAATGACGACGAGATTCGCCAGCAAGTGATCGACGAGCTCGGTTGGGATAGTCGCCTCGTCTCGTCCGAGATCAGCGCCACGGCGAGCGACGGCGTGGTCACGCTAATCGGCACGACGGACAGCTACGCGGCCAAGTTGGCCGCGGAAGAGGATGCCCATCGCGTGCGTGGCGTGCTCGACGTTGCCAATCACATCGAAGTGAAGATGGCGGGCAAGGCGGCGCGCAGCGATACGGATCTCGCGCATGCCGTGCGACGTGCCCTCGAATGGGACGCCCTGGTGGACGACCAGAGGATTCACTCCACCGTATCGAACGGCTGGGTCACGCTCGGCGGCACGCTCGATCGAATCCGCGAGCGGGAAGATGCCGAGCGTGCCGTCCGCCATCTCGTCGGCGTCCGTGGAGTCACGAACTCGATCGAGGTAGTCGGCCCGGCGCCCAGTGCCCAGAATCTACACGAGGAGATCGTCCGCATCCTCGAGCGCCGCGCGCAGCATGGTGCTCGGCACATTCGCGTGACGGTGCAAGACCATGTGGTGACCCTGTCCGGGAAGGTCGACTCCTGGCTGGAGAAGCGCGCCGTGCTCGGCGCCATCTCCCACACGGCAGGCGTTCGCTCCGTCGACGACAGGCTCGAGGTCGATCCCTACGTCCCGTAGCTGGCTCAACTCTTGCTGAAGTAGGGGGAATGCTCCTCGAGGTGGCCCGCATACTCTACTTCTTTGGACCAGCCTATGCCGCCGACGTGACGCCCGTGCTGGTCAAGCGCTTGTGGCCGGCGTTCAGTCGGCCGGTGGACGGCGGTCGGACGTTTCGCGGCCTACCGATCTTCGGGTCTCACAAGACGTGGCGCGGCGTCATCACCGGCAGCATGGCGGGAGTCGTCGTCTACGAGCTGCAGGGGGCGCTGCATGGCCTCGGGCTTCTACGCCAGCTCGCGCTGATCGACTATTCGGCCAACCACGTGCTCCCGGGGCTCTTGATGGGCTTCGGCGCGCTGGCCGGCGACATGGTGAAATCCTTCTTCAAGCGCCGCGTCGGCATTCCCCCGGGAGCGAGCTGGCTCGGGTTCGATCAGCTCGACTTCTTCCTTGGCGCGTCGCTGTTCGTGTCGCTGGTGCAACCGCTGCCGATGCTTCCCTGGCTGGCCGTGCTCCCGATCGTGTTCGTCAGTGACGTCGCGGCCTGCGCGCTCGGGTACTGGGCGGGACTCAAGGACGCGTGGCTCTGAGCCGTTTCCTTGGGTCAAGGACGGTGACAGTAGCCACAAGCTCCAGAGACCGATCCCGCCAAGTAGTAGCTCGGCGGCTCGTGCTCGACCGCCAGGCGCGCCGCATGGAGGTCTTCCGCGAGCGCTTCGAGGCCTCCTGCCAGCTCCGGATGGTTGGAGGAGTCCGGGTGCATCTGCTGTGCCGTCTGCTCCATATCCGAGAGCAGCAGCACGATCTGCGAGCGAGGGTACTGGTCCGCCCCCGACGCTTGGAGCAGCAGACGACGCAGCTCGATCGACTGGTGGCCGAGCAGCCACATCGAGGACCGGAGCTGCTCCTTCGACACGTAGGTAAACGACGGCGGATAGGTGTGCCGCTGGAACCAGCGCTGCAGTGTTTCGGAGCAGCCAGTCGTTGCGGCGATGGCGGCAGCGAACAGTAGGGTGCGGACCGATGGGCGCGAGGTCACGTTGGCAAACCTATGGCGCGGAGGCGGGGAAGAGCAAGTGATGCCGTGAAAATGCTGCGGTCGGGTGGCTGGGGTGGGGCCGCTTTCCATCAAGCCGGCATGCCGGGTCAGCGTGGCGCCAGCGCCTCGAGGGCGCGCTCATCGGGCAGCCGGGCGCCGTCGACCCGCAGCGGCAGGATGCACACGTGGGTAGCGCCGGCCTTGTGGTGCGCGGCGATGCGCTCGCGGATCTGGCTCTCGCTGCCCCAGGCGACGATCGCGTCGACCAAGCGGTCGCTGCAGCCGTTGGCGAGCTCTTCGTCCGTCCAGCCCAGCGCTTTCAAGTTGTTGGTGTAGTTCGGCAGGCGCGGCACGTAGGTCTTCATGTAGGCGCGCGCCGCTTGTCGTGCTTTGGCGGCATCGCTCTCGAGAATCACCGCCTGCGCGGCGCAGATCCACGGTTTCGGTCCGAGCGCCGCCCGCGCTTTGGCGGTGTGCTCGGGCGGTACGAAGTAGGTATGGGTGCCCGCGGCCTCGCTGGCGGCGAGCTGCAGCATCTTC
>CAVPWJ010000004.1:0-4899 GCA_963708955.1 uncultured delta proteobacterium | reverse complement strand
TTGTCGTCTACTTGGTTCGGTTGGTCTTGCTGGAATTCGAAAAGAGCTTCGCCGCCTTCGTCGGCGCGCGGCACGCGCTGGCAGTCAACTCCGGAACGGCGGCGATCCACCTCGGCCTACTCGCCGCGGGCCTCGGCCCGGGAGACGCCATTCTCACCTCCCCGATCACTTTTCCGGCGACGACCGAGGCGGCGATCTACTGCGGGGCGGAGCCGCTGCTCGCCGACGTCGACCCGCTGACCCTGAACCTCGACCCCGGCGCGGTCGAGCAGGCGCTCGAGCGCGCCGCGGGGCGCAAGCGCGTGCGCGTGCTGGTGCCCGTCCACTACGGCGGCCAGCCGTGCGCGATGGAGCGGCTCGTGCCGATCGCCCGCCGCTTCGCCCTGCGGATCGTCGAGGACGCCGCGCACGCGCTGCCGGCGTGGCGCCAGATGCCGGCGTCGCCCTCCAACCCGACCTCTCCCACGCCCCGGGGCGCCGCGCCGCCCCCCGCCGGCGAGCGCTGGAGAATGGTCGGCACGATCGGCGACTTCACCGCGTTCAGCTTCTACGCCACCAAGACGATCACCACCGCCGAGGGCGGCATGGTGACCTGCGAGTCGGACGAGGGCGCGGATCTCTTGCGGAGCCTTCGGCTGCATGGGCTCTCGGGCGACGCATGGAAACGCTACCGCGCCGAGGGGTCATGGCGCTACGACGTCGCCCGCACCGGCTACAAGGCCAACATGCCCGACGTGCTGGCGGCGATCGGCGTCGAGCAGTTGAAGCGCGCCGAGGAGCTGCGCGATGCACGCATGCGGCTGGTCGAGATCTACCGCGGGGAGCTCGCCGCGCTCGCGGACCGTCTCGTGCTGCCGACCTGCGAGGAGCGCACGGTGCACGCCTGGCACCTGTTCCCGATCCGGCTGCGCGAGCCGTCACGCCGAAGCCCCTTGATCGAGGACCTGAAGGCGCGTGGCATCGGCACCGGAGTGCACTTCATTCCCGTCCACTTGCACTCGTTCTATGCCGCGACCTACGGCTACCGTCGCGGCGACTTCCCGGTCGCCGAGGCGGCATTCGATGGGCTCGTCTCGCTGCCCCTGTGGCCGGGCATGAGCGAAGACGACGTCATCTACGTCGCCTCGTCGCTGCGCGAGCTGCTCGACCGCCCGCCGCCGGCGAGCTGACGCCTGCCGGCTGCCGGGAGCAGCCGGCGGCGGACGATCAGGTCCACTGCCTCATCGACCGAGGCGGCGACGAAAACCCGGCCGGGAAGCGAGCCGAAGAACTTCCGCGCCGCATCCGGAGGCCGCAAGAGGACGACGGGCTTTCGCGCCTTCAGCGCGAGCGCGATCTCCGAAGCGGTTCCGGGCCCACCGGCGCCGCAGGCGACCACCACGTCGCTCGACAGCACGTTGACGGCGTTGCGCGCATCGCCCAAGCCGGTGAAGATGGCGATGTCGAGATCCGACACGGCCGGGCCTGCCGCCGTCGGCAGGACGCCGATCGTCAGGCTTCCCGACACGCGCTTGGCGCCGCGGACGGCCGCCGCCATCACGCCGACCGGCCGGCCGCCGGTCAGCACCGCCCACCCCCGAGCGGCAAGCTGCCCACCGAGGCGCTCGGCGAGGCGGCAATCCGCCGCCGACGCGCCGTCACCGGCCCCCATCACGCCGACCACCGGCCGGCGAGCGGGACGCCGGCTCGTACGCAACCGACGCTTCACGCTAGCACCGCGGCAACGAAGCGAGCACGGGCATCGTGGCGCGCTTCCTGCGACCCTTCTCGATGGCTGGCCGGCAACTTGGGTGCGCGCGCGCCCGCGCGCACCGGCGCCGCGCCGTGCGATCAGCCGCCGTAGAAGGTCTTCTCGCCGAGGTCCTTCAGCGTCAGCGTGCGATCATCGGGCCGCCCCTCGATCGGCGCTGCGAGCCCCGCTTCGACGACCTCGCCGACGAACAGCGAATGGTCACCCTTCTCCACCGTCTCGACCAGCTTGCACTCCACGAATGCCGCCGCCTTGGCGAGGATCGGCGCGCCGGTTCTTCCGGCCGAGAACTTCTCGCCGCCGATCGTATCGCCTTCGCGATCGAGGCTCTTGAAGAACGTGAACGCCGTCCCGTTCTGGCCCTTGGCGAGAACGTTCAGCGCGAAGGCCCCGGCGCTCTTGATGATTGCGTGCGCGCTCGAATCGGCCTTCACCCCCACCGCGACGAGCGGCGGAGCGAACGAGGCTTGCGTCACCCAGTTGACCGTCGCGGCGGCCACGCGGCCGTCCTTCGACTCGCCAGTGAGCACGTAGAGTCCGTAGGGGATCATGCGCAGCACGGTCTTCTTGGCATCAGCGTCCATCGGTCACCTCCACCTGCTTGTCTTACACACGTCTTTGGCGCCGGCAAGGCGAAACGTCCAAGCCCTCCGAGCTCAGCCAGCACCTCGCGAGCGGGCTCGCTTCGCCGTCGAGCATTACGATCAGGACTTCTCGTCAACGACTGGGTGAAACGCCTCCTGCTCCGGCGATTCGTCGATGCGGAAGCGTCGAACGTTTCCGATCTCGAGGTTTCGCTGAAGCTCCCGTGACGCGACTACTCCGGCCAGCCGTCAGAGCCCGCCGAACGCGAGGTACGTAGCCATGGCGAGGCCGATGGCGGCAAGGAGGAACGCGACCGTGATGCCGAGCATCGGCTGAAGCTCGGGGTCTGGATTACCCGCCTCGAGGTCGCGAACGTATCGCCCGTGTCGCTTCGCAGCGGTGGCGTTCGTCAACACCCCGAGGAGCACGAGCGCCATCCCAAACCATACGGACAGATGGTACCTTGGTTGGGGCTCCGACGGCGCAGTGATGGCGAAGGCCCGAAGCCATAGGGCGAAGCGAGCAACCACGAAGCCGAACCCCATCATCGCCAGGCCCGTACGAATCCACGCGAGGAGTGTCCGCTCGGCCGCCAGGCGAATCCGGGGATCGACGAGGCGGACCCGATCCCTCGTATCGTTCGCTTCAGGCATCGCTCGACCGGCTCATGAAACTCTGGTGAACGAGAGCGACTCCGCACGGACGCGCAGGTTAGACTTTACGAACGAAACCAAGATAGCGCGAGGCGCGACGAGAGGGAACACGATGAAGCGGCGGGATCGCTCCAAGAAAGTCTGGAGTTGCTGCATATCGGCGGCCCTGATGTAGTAGACTTCAAGAACGAGGAGGCTCACGAGATGGAAGTGTTCCCGGGTATCTCGATGGATCCCAACGTCCGTTTCGGCAAGCCCTGCCTCAAGGGGACTCGGATCGACGTGGCAACGGTTCTGGGGAACCTCGCGTCGGGTGCCTCCCCCGAAGAGATCGAAGCGGAATACGAGCTGTCGCGCGAGCAGATCGCAGCCGCTCTGCGTTATGCCGCTCACGTAGCGGCACACTTACCTCCGGCCGTGGGAAGCTCGAGTGAAGATCCTCCTCGATGAGAACTTTCCATTGGGCCTGGTCCGACGCTTGAGACAAGAAGGCCGTGAAGTCGAGCACATCATTCTTCTTCGCCAGCGAGGAACGCCCGACCGCACGATCTTGGATCGGCTAAACTCCGAGGATCTTCTCTTCGTGACGAACGATCAGGAGTTCTTGGATCTCCCTCTCACCCGTTCCTCATGTGATCGTGTCTCAGGTGACTCAGGGTCTTCCGATCGCGGTGCGGGTGGAGATCTGGCGGAAGGCGATCCAGGAGTACTTCGCCGAGGATTGGGAGGAGAGGCTGTTCGAGGTATTCGACGACGGAAGGCTCCGCCCCTGGAAGGTTCTTCCGCTCCGGGACGACTAGAACAGATCGTTACGAACGTTCTCGGACTCTGCAAGGAGCCAAAAGAGAACGACCCGGACGCGACGCCGTCACCCACGGTCAGGCTCTCGGCCTTCGGCCCATCACTTTTAATTTCAAGTGGTTAGTATGGACCCGCGCGCAAAGAATTCGAACCGTAGCCCGGATTCCCTTGGAATTTTCGCTCCTTGAGACCCGAGCTCCCTTCACCTACCAGCAGATCGCATCCGAGGCGCACCGCCTCAAACTACTCGGTCTTCCGGCGACCACAATCGCACGCTGTCTACGGGTCACGGACAAGACCGTCGCGAAGGCAATTCGCTATCGCGAAAATGAATAGCGGTGGATAGCGGCGGAACGGCGAACGAAGCGATTCCCCTCTCCCTAAGCCCATTTCCGCGGGGCCCAGCCGCCGGTATCCGTCGATAGATGGGTCGGCAGCAATCGATTCATTCGAAAGATCATCTTCTCGCGCCGCCGGTGCCGCTCCGCTTGGCAATCGAGCCACCGGCGCCGATCGCAGATTCGCGAAAACTCGGCGTCGACCGTATCGCGTCCTAGCTGTGCCTATCGCAGTTCAATGACTACCCGAGGGACCGCAGGGGACGCGAGCCACACAAGTTCATGCCGGGATCCAGATCGCGGCGGTTTCGTCGCCGCACGGCTCAGCCCTTCCTTGCACGAACCGCGTTCCTACCCAGGCGCTCACCAGGGCGTCGAGAGCATCCTCGTAGCGCTTGAGCCAGGAGAGAGAGCGGACGGAATCGGGACTCGGCAGCTCAAGCGAGATGCCTTCGAACGCCGAAGAGAGAGCCGCAAGAACGTCCTTCCAGCACGCGAGCAGGCGCTGCAACCGTAGCTTCGGATCGTCCTGGGGCCAGTATTTTCGGACCTTCGTCACCTTGCACTCCAAGCGATAGCGTCTCGACAGGAGCTTGAGCAGAGCGACGTGGGGATAGACCTCGATCAGGCCCCGTTGAGCATTCGCGGGCTCGCGTCCTGTGAGGACCGGAAACCCTAGGCGCTCGAAGTCGCTCCGGAGTGCGTCGCTCATCGGCCCAGGCCGCTCCGCCGACGGAGAGTGAGTCCCGCACCCGGCCGCACCAAATCTTTT
>CAVPWJ010000003.1:0-6884 GCA_963708955.1 uncultured delta proteobacterium | reverse complement strand
GCCGACAAATCCTTCTCGACTCGCGTTTATCAACGGTAATCTGCGCTCCTATTTATACAACTCATCATGGCTTGTCGACCCAAGTAGCAATCGGAATTGAGGCGGGTCTAAAGCATGAAAGCAGTATCCACTGCGACGAGTTGGTTAGCCTGCCAAAGTCGGTGTTGACGAACTACGTTGGTACGCTTCCCTTCAAGAGAACACAAGAGCTTAATAAATCTCTTTGCATCGCATTGGACATACCAGAAATTATATAGCGCTGCCTAACAACAGGCTGAAGCTGACGGCTCACCTGGCGAAGATCCTGAGTGCCCGCAGCTTAGCCTGAGCGTTAGGCTCGCAAGAATCGACCGCCCCTATTGACACGGGGGGTGCTTATACGTATAGTGCACGTATAACGTCAGGAGGTTTACCATGCAGAAAAAATTGACGATCGCCATCGCAGAGGATGTTTACGAAGGACTCCATAAGGTAATTGGGCCAAGAAAAATCAGTAAATTTGTGGAAGAGCTTGTACGTCCTCATGTCGTTAAGCCCCTTATGGAGGGGGAGTACGCAAGGATGGCAAAGGATACGAAACGAGAGGCCGAGGCATTGGAGTGGACCGAGGCAACTTTTAGGGACATAGCCCATGAATCGCGGTGACGTCTGGTGGGTTAATTTCGAACCTTCTATTGGAGGGGAAATCAGGAAGAAACGACCAGCAATTATAGTTAGCAACAACGCCGCGAATAAATTCCTAAATCGTGTCCAGGTAATACCTATTACAAGTAATACAGATCGATTATTTCCAAGCGAAGCATATGTTACGGTTGCTGGCAAAAAAGGGAAGGCGATGGCCGATCAGTTGGCTACCGTCAGTAAACAACGCTTATCAAAGCGCATAGATTCAATTTCTGATGATGAAATGAATATGGTGGTAGAAGCAATAAAGATACAATTAGATTTATTCTGAGGAGCCTAACAAACGGTTGAAGCTGACGGATCCTTCGCGTTCACGCTTTTTATGGGGGTGGGAGTTAAAAAGCGCGCCCGCTCGGCCCGCAGCTTAACCGTAGCGTTAGGCACTTGACAGAAAGACGCAAGACCGCTACGATGGTTCCGAAACGGTTCCATATTGGGCCGTGGAGGTGTCGCCATGCCGAGCATAACAGTCAAGAGCATCCCGGACGAACTGTACGAGCGAATCAAGCAAAGCGCCGCCGAACATCGACGGAGCATCAACAAGGAAGTTATCATCTGCCTTGAGCGCACATTGCTCGCCAGGCGGGTCAATCCAGCGGCGTTCCTGGCTCGTGCGGATGTCTTGCGTGAGCAGAGCAACCTCCCTCCCCTTACTGACGATATTCTTGGAAAGGCGAAGGCAGAGGGGCGCCCGTGATTGTCGTCGATACGAATGTGATCGCCTACTTGCTTCTTGGCGGCGAAAAGACGCGGAGGGCTCGATCTATTTTCGAACGAGATTCGAAATGGGCGGCGCCTCTATTGTGGCGAAGCGAATTTAGAAGCGTATTGGCGATGTTTATCAGACAAGGGAAATTAACATCAGATAAAGCAATGGAATTTATGAATGAGGCAGAAACATTAATGCAAGGCGAAGAATATCAAGTAGACTCAGGGAGGATCATAAAATTAATAGATTCATCAAAATGTTCCGCATATGACTGCGAGTTCGTCGCGCTGGCGCAAAATCTTGATGTCCCATTAATTACTTCCGACAAACAGATCATCTATGAATTCCCAGAAACTGCGATATCAATCGAATCATACGGCGAAAGTGCCTAACAACAGGCTGAAGCTGACGGCTCCTTCGGTTCACGCTTTTTGCTTTGTTGCGGTCGTGGCAAGGAATTGGCCGCAAGGCAAAAAGCGTGCCGCTCGGCCCGCAGCTTAGCCTGAGCGTTGGACAGACGGAGACGTTGATGGAACCGGCAGAAATATTACAGTCAGGTATTAAGGAACTGGACGCGATCATGATCCCACACGGTTTTATGTTCGAGACGCTACAAGAAGGAAAAAGCAGTGGAGGAAAGTTTGCTAATGGAGAATACCGTCGTGGAAACCGTAGACTTGTACTTCATTTCCGCAGGTCACTTGGACTTGTAACGCACCATGTTGGAGATGTTTTTCTTAGCCATGAGGATTACATCAGGGCATTACTTGGGCTTTCAAAGGTTCAAGGGCGAAATTCCTACCCGGGCTTTTCCACGGATCCTATCGATGGATTCCGTCATCTACGCGAAGATTTGGAACGTTTTGGGGATATCTTTCTGAATGGAAGCGACGAGGAGTTCCGATCGCTCAAGGATTGGATCGACGTTCACCCTAAAGCCACAGGTCTTCGTGGTCTACTTTGACGAGCGCTGTCCAACCACCGGTTGAAGCTGACGGCTCCTTCGGGACACGCTTTTTGCAATTTCCGCGGGCTTTGAAGAGCGTAGGCCGCGGGGCGAAAAAGCGTGCCCCTTGGCTCGCAGCTTAACCGTAGCGTTAGGTTCACGCTATAAACAGGTCGAGCATGCAGCCCTTCGGGCTTGACGTGCGACGACAATCTGGCTATATTATGGCCAGAATGAAATACGAGATAATTCTTGCCCCCGAAGCCGCGCAGGATCTGAAACGCCTCAAGGCCCACACGCGGTCGGAGGTGAAGGATGAATTGGAGCGGAACCTCCGACATGAGCCAGGGAAAGTGAGCAAGAGCCGTATAAAGCGGCTTCGGGGGATCAATCATCCCCAGTATCGGCTGCGGGTTGGAGAAATCAGGGTGTTCTATGACATCACGGAAAACACCGTGCAGGTGTTGGCCATTGTTTCCAAAACCGAGGCGACTTCCTGGCTGGAAGAGATAGGAGAGTGAGGCATGAAAAAGGTGGCATTGTCCAATGTGAAGGACGATCTGTCCAGATTTCTCCGGATGGCGGAAAAAGAAGAAATCGTGATTACCCGACATGGGAAACCTGCAGGTGTGCTTATTGGATTCGAATCAGAGGATGATTGGTTCGATTACCGGTTGGAGAATGATCCACGATTTCTTAAACGGATTGAATCAGCACGGAACAATTTGAGGGCCGGTAAAGGCATAAGACTCGAAAATATATAATTGCGGAACCTAACCACAGGCTGAAGCTGGCGGCTCACTTGGGGTGGATCGTGAGTGCCCGCAGCTTAAGCCGAACGTTAGATTTTCATAATTTGATAGAAGCATAAGGCAAATGGTGAGCATACCTCTTGCATTCAATGACGGCATTGTGTACAATGTGATACAAAGCAATCAGGAGGTGTCGCCATGAGTGTCGCCATATCGATTCGACTCCCCGACGAGTTGGCGGAACATCTGAAAGGGATCGCCAAAGAGACGGACCGGCCGAGGTCGTACATCATTCAGAAAGCAATAGAGGTTTACCTGGAGGATTATTCCGACCTGCAGGTTGCCCTTGACCGGCTCCGTGACAAGACCGACGCGGTTATTACCAGCAAAGATCTGAGGAAATCGCTTGGTCTATAAAATCGTTTACAAGAAATCGGTACACAGGGATTTGAAGAAATTAGACAAGCATGAAGCATCCAACATATTAGATCAAATCGAAAATGATTTATCAGGGCATCCTACGTCTTTTCCGGTCTTGAAAGGGAAATTCTCTGGTCTAAGAAAATATCGTGTTGGGAATTACAGGATTATTTATGTAATTATAGAAGAGAATGTAATCATGATCATACTTAGAATAAGCGATAGGAAGGAAGTTTATAAATAATAAGCCAAATTATGAAAACTTGAAAGAAATAGACTCACGTGGCTGAGCAGACCTCAACATGGAATCCGAGGGTATTCAGTTTGTGAATCAGACGCTTGGCCATAACGGATTTGTCACGCCGGTCGAAGTATTCGCCGCCGAGATCACGATACGGGACATGATCCTTCAACATGTGGTACACGGCGGTGAGCATCGAGGCGGCTACGGCGATGAGCGCCTTCTTCGGTCCACGGCGACTTTTCAGACGGTGAAATTGCGCCCGCAGGTAACTCCCCTTGGTTCGGATGGCAGCCCATGCCGCTTGCGCCAGCGTCGTCTTCAGCCACGGGGCACCCGGCCGGATCCGACTGGACAGGCGCTTCCCCGCACTCTCGTTCATCCCGGGGCACAATCCGGCCCACGAGATCAGGTGCCCGGAGGTCGGAAAGCGACCCATGTCCAAACCGACCTCCGCGATGATCACGCGAGCTACGGTATCGCTGACGCCGGGGATCGTCTTCAGCAGTTCGGCGGACTCGCGAAAGGGCCCCAGGGCTTCGCCCACGCGCACCTCCAGTTCGCGAACTGCCGCATCCAGTGCGTCGATCTGCCCCAGATGGATCTTCAGCAGAAAGCGGTGATGACTCGTCACTCGGCCGTGGAGCGCAGCCACGAGTTCCTCATGACTGGCCTTCAGGCGACTTCCGCCCGCAAGGTTTGCCAGGATCTCCGGATCCTTCTCTCCCGCGATCAGCGACTCGATGATCGCTCGACCGCTCTTGCCCAGCACGTCGCTCAACACTTCCGTCAGTTTCACGTTCGCGTCTTCGAGAACCTTCTGCAGCCGCTGCGTGTGTTGCGCGATCTCCCGAACCAGTTGCTTCCGGCTTCGCGTCAGGTCCCGCAGTTCCTGGATCACCGTCGGAGGAACGAAGCTGCCGCGGATCAACCCATGCGCCAGGAGATTCGCGATCCACGTGGCGTCGTTGACGTCGCTTTTTCGCCCGGGAATGTTCCTGATGTGCATCGCATTGGCCAGCACCAGTTCGAACGTGCCTTCCAATATGTGCCACACCGGTTTCCAGTAAATCCCCGTCGACTCCATCGCGACATGCGTGCAGCCGTGCGACGAGAGCCAGTCCGACAGCGCCAGCAGATCGCTGGTTGTCGTGCCGAAGGTCCGCACTTCCTGAACCACCTTCCGCTTCATCACAATTCGTACGCAGACCACCACCGTCTTCTGGTGTACGTCAGCACCGGCACATCTCGGATGGATCAATTCCATCGCATACCTCCCCGCTGGTTTGTGGTGTCGGCGGGGAACCCACGTGGTTTGAAATCTTGAATTCGCGCTCTCTGAATCGTTACTCCGCGGCAGTACGGGGTGCTCGTCGGGTTCCGGGTCCAACTAACCATCGGGCTATATGCACCAAGAAAGCATCGACCTCAGTGCCGACACCACGGGAAAATCGTACCCTATTTCATGCGACGAGGGTCCGCCCAAAGGGCGGGTGAGAACTAACCACAGGCTGAAGCTGACGGCTCACCTGGCGAGAATCCTGAGTGCCCGCAGTTTAGCCTGAGCGTTAGCCACATGCAGGACTTATAGAGCAGATTGGAGTGAGGACTGAAATGTTGCAACCCGGGAAGGGAGGCGGATTGGACGATCAATGAAAACTCTAGCCGCATCTATTGAAGAGCTGAATGACATGTTGGCGGCCGCACCATTTATCAAGCCATATGGATTTACTGCGAAAGCATCTGCTCCAGGCGAATGTACGGTCCTTGTTCCTTTCATGCGTTCATTCGAGCGTCCGGAGGGCCTTATCAGCGGCGTGGTGCTTATGGCGGCCGCGGATGTAACCATGTGGCTTGCGATAATGACGCTGCGGGGGACCGCTGAGCGTTGGGTGACGTCGGACATGAAGACGGCATTTCTACGCGGCGCACGAGAGGAAGATATCTCGTGTACAGCTCGTGTCTTGAAGCCCGGGAAACGTAGTATATACGGTACCGCCGAATGTCTTGGCGCCGCATCCGGTTTGGTGGCCCACCATGTCCTCACGTACTCAAAGGTTGAGACGTGATGAGGATGATCTATCCGACCACCGGGTACTTTCAAACGAGGTACTGTTAGTGCAATGCCGCTGAAACGCAACAATACCCACATGGTTCAAGGATGTGCAGATGGCAGATGTAAATAATAATAAAAATTAGGGAGAACCATATCCCAGCAGTGGCTAACCACAGGCTGAAGCTGACGGCTCACCTGGGGGACTTCGTGAGTGCCCGCAGCTTAGCCTGAGCGTTGGGCGGACCGAAATCTGATGTGATCGATCCAGACTTGACAGAAGGGATGGTATCGCATACGATACCATCATGAAACGACGGATTGTTATCGACACCAATGTCTTTATTTCAGCCCTTCGATCGCGGCGTGGCGCGTCTTATCGTCTTTTCATGTTGTTGGGTGGCAAGCAGTTTGAGATCAGCGTATCTGTACCGTTAATCCTCGAGTATGAGGATGCAGCGAAGCGCCTCGGGCGCGAGTTCGGGCTGACACATGCTGATATTGAAGACATTCTGGATTACGTCTGCAGCGTTGCCGATTTGCGTGAAATCCATTTCTTATGGCGACCCATCCTGAAAGATCCTCAAGATGATCATGTATTGGAACTTGCAGTGGAGTCTTCGGCGAAATTCATAGTGACCTACAACCGTCGTGATTTTATAGGTGCAGAGAAATTCGGCATCAAGGTTGTAACCCCGAACGAGTTCTTGGAAAAAATAGGAGAAGGATTATGAGCACGATCAGTCTTCGTCTTTCGCAGTCACTTCATCGGCGGGTTAGGGATCTCGCGAAACAAGACGAGATTTCTATCAACCAGTTTATTGCGACAGCGCTTGCGGAGAAAATGTCGGCGCTGATGACAAGCGATTATTTGGGGGAGCGTGCCAAGCGCGGTCGCCGTGGGAAGTTTGAGCGGGCAATGGCAAAAGTTCGAGATATCGAACCTGATAAGAAAGATGCTCTGTAAAATGCCGCCCAACAAGCGCTTGAAGCTGACGGCTCCTTCGCGTTCACGCTTTTTCTGTTGCTCGCGGGTAAAAAGCGTGCCCGCTCGGCCCGCAGCTTAGTACCGCTGTACA
>CAVPWJ010000002.1:0-5667 GCA_963708955.1 uncultured delta proteobacterium | reverse complement strand
CGATCGGCGTGCCGCTGAGCGCGAGCCGGTGATCGGCCGAGATGAGACGAGCCGCCTTCGCCGTCGCCGTCGCCGCGTTCTTGATCGCCTGCGCCTCGTCGAGGATCGCCCAGTCGAAGCGCACGTCTTTCAGGTGAGTGATGTCGCGCCGGAGCGTCCCATACGTCGTGAGCACCAGGTCGTAATCGTCAAAGCCGTTCCCGCCTCGCGTCCGCTCGCTCCCGAGGTGCTCGAGCGCTCGGAGCTGCGGCGCGAAGCGAGCGGCTTCGCGCCGCCAGTTAAAGACCAGGGATCGCGGCACGACGACGAGCGAGGGGCCGGGCTGCTCCGCGCCCGCCTGCGCGCGGGCTTCTCGCTGTTCCTCGAGAAACGCGAGAACCTGCACCGTCTTTCCCAGGCCCATGTCGTCGGCGAGGATGCCGCCGAAGCCGAAGCGCCGGAGGAAGTCGAGCCACCCGAGCCCCTCCCGCTGATAGGGGCGAAGGGTGCCGGTGAAGCCCGGAGGCGGGTCGCGCGGCGCGACGCCCGAGAAGCAGCGAAACTCCTCCCGCGCCCGCGCGAAGACCTCGTCGCAGCTCGCTTCGGGCTGGGCCGCGAGCAGTGCATCGAGCACGCCGACCTGGCTCCGGCCGAAACGGAGGTGGTCGTCGTGCTCGGTTCCGAAGCCGGCGAGAAACCCGAAGCGCCGCAGCCACTCCTCGGGCAAGACCCCGAAGGTGCCGTCGCCGAGGGTGACCAGCCCCTCGCCCTTGCGCAGCGCCGCGAGCAGGGCGGGCAGCGGCGCCTCCGCGTCGTCGAACTCGACCCGCCCGTGCAGCTCGAACCAGTCGATGCCCGAGACAACTTCGAGCGCCGAGAAGGTCGCGTTGCGATAAAGTCTCCCCTCCGCCTCGACGTGCCAGCCTTCGGCGAGAAGCGCCCGCACCGCGGCGGGCATGCGGCTCCGAGAGAGACGGAGATCGCTCCCGGAAGTCCGCTCGTAATCCGGGGCCGTCTCGGCGAAGCCGAGGGAGACGAGTCGATCGAACGCGGCGCGCTCGGCGGCCGGGTCGCGGACGATCCAGCGGCGGCGCTTGCGGTCGAAGCGGCCGGCACCCGCGGCGCCGCGCTCGACGACCTGGCCGTCGTAGTCGAACGAGACCAGCGAGTAGAGCTTGTTGGCCCCGGCTCCGGCCCGTTGCTGCGGGGCGGGCTTCAAGCGGACTTGTGGCCGCGGGGCGATGCTCGCGGTCTCGACCACGAGCTCCGGCGGCAGCTCGAGCCGGGGAACGGCGGGAGCGCCGAGGATCTCCCCGACCAGCCGTTTGCCCTGATTCGCTGGAACCGCCAACGGTTCGCGGCTGCGAAGAAGGGGAATCCAGGGATAGACGCCGCGGTCGTCGAAGCGGGCGATCCGCTTCGGCTGGAGCACGAGACCGGGCACGAAGACCGTCTCCGGCTCCGCCAAGGCGATCGACTCTCCATCACGCCGGAGCGAGCCCTCGACCACGTATCCCGGCCGGGACTCGGCGCGACGGACTTCGATCCATAGCTCCCACGGCGGCCCCGGATCCCACTCGAGCGCCGGCGCGTGGGCGAGGGTCGAGCCCGTCGGGTGAAGCACGCAGCGGCCCGTCGCGCAGAGAAGCGGAAGCAGCGTATCATACGCCGCGGGCGACAGGCCGAACGGTCCGCCGGACCGGTAGACGTAGCGCCAGCGGGACGGTGCGTCCGGCGCGCCGTGGAGCAAGCTCAAGATGCGACGGTCATCGGCATCCGGCAGCCGGGCGATTTCGCTCGCCGCGACATTCTTCCGGCTGGGATTCCCGAAGTCGCCGTTCGCCTTGCGCCGCCGTATCCAGGTCTCGACCGTCACCAGCGGTTCGGGGACGTCCTCCGCCAGGCCGACCACGTAGAGAATCTGCTGGCCCGAAGGCCATGGGCTGGCCGCGTATCCGGGGTATCGGGGTGGCGTGGCCACCGTCTGCCTGAGGGAGGCGATCGCGGCTCTCCAACCAAGCTGCCGCGGACGATTACCCGGCCCGCGCAGCGGCGAGGAGGACGAAAGAGCGCCCCCGTCGCTTTCCGTTTCTTCGATCTCCGCTTCCCAAGACTCGTCCTCGTCTTCCGAGTCATCGCCGATCGCCGCCGCGGCCTCCGCGGGCTGCTCACCGTGCTCGTGCTCGGTCCCGTCAAGATCTCCATCGCCCGCTGCCGCGGGCTCGCCGAGGATCTCCTCCTCGGCAACCGGCACTATGGAGAGCAGACTCGGCCAGCGGGCCGCGTCGGCGAGATGGCCCGCGGCCTCCGCGGTGAGGATCGTTGCCCACACGTGCTTGCAGAGATCGACGCCATCGAAGTAGGGGCAGTCGCAGCAGGCGAAGAGCTTCCCCCGGTCGAACGAGAGCATGACCGAGTAGTTCTCGCTCCCGCGCACGACCGCGTCGACGAAGTTCTCGGTGCCGGTCGAGATCCTGACCCTGCGACGGCGGTGGTACGCCTCGCCGCGGGAGCGAATCGAGGCGTCAAACCAACGGGCTGCCTTCGCGGAAACCAGCGCCGACTTGGCGGCGGCGCCCGGCAGCGTCTTCATGGCGGCGGACGAAATCCCAAAGCGACCCGGAGGTCAACCCGGTCTTCCCGAGCCCCAACGCTGCCAACGCTGAAACGGCGAGCTGGAGCGACCCCGTCCGAGGATTCGCGGCAGCACCGGATCGGTGAATGGGACGAAAGTCTCGTGGCTGAGGGGAGCTGGTGCATACGTCGCCGATGGCAGGCAGCACAATTCTTGTGAGTATGGAAAACACCCGGTGTTATCCGCACGTGTTCGATCGGCTCCTCATGCCCCGCCTCCGGTCCACTCCCCACAGTATTCTGCTGCTGGGCCCGAGACAGGTAGGGAAGTCCACCTTGCTTGGGCTGATGAAGCCCGACCTCGTCCTGAACCTCGCCGATCCTGGGGTGCATCGTCGCTATGTGGCGCACCCCGAGCTGCTGCTGGAAATCTTGGCGGCGGCGCCGGATTCGACTCGAATCATCTTCATCGACGTACGGGTACGCTCTGGCCCGAGGCACGGCTGTTTCACTACCGCACCAAGCACGGAGCCGAGGTGGACTTCGTGATCGAGGTCGGTCGTGATCTGTGGGGTATCGAGGTCAAGTCCGCACGGAACCGCATCGTCCGACATGCTGACGGGCCTGGAATCGCTCGCCGATCGCACGAAACGCCTGAAGCGCAAGATCCTCGTCTGCTTGACGGACCGTCGTGCGCGACTCGGCGACGTCGCGGTGCTGCCGATTCGGGAGTTCCTGGCGGAGTTGCCGCCCTGATGGCGATACGCCGCCATTGCTGTGGAGTCATCGCACGGCTGCCGTTGTCCTGGTCCGCTATCCGCAACACCCTGCCCCAAGCGGCTTCAGTGGATCTCCGCCCAATTCGATCCCACCCCGACCACGACCTCGAGCGGAACAGCGAGCGCGGCCGCCCCTTCCATCTCCTCGCGCACCAAAGCGGCCACTTCCTGGGTCTCGTCTTCGGGCACCTCGAGGATCAGCTCGTCGTGGACCTGCAGGATCATCCCGGCACCGTCTCGCACGCCGGCCTCGCGCAGGCGGCGATCGATGCGCACCATCGCGGTCTTGATCAGGTCGGCGGCCGTGCCCTGGACCGGCGTGTTGACGGCGGTGCGCTCGGCGAACTGGCGGATGCCGCCTTCGGGGCTCGCGAGGTCGGGAATGAAGCGCCGGCGGCCGAACAGCGTGCTCACGTAGCCCTTGGCGCGGGCCTCATCGAGCGTCGAGCTGCGGTAGGCAGCGACGGCCGGGTAGCGGGTGAAGTAACCGTCGATGTAGCGCTTGGCTTCGTCGAACGAGATATCGAGCTCCCGGGAGAGGCTCGACGGCCCCATCCCGTAGATGATGCCGAAGTTGATGACCTTGGCGGCGCGGCGCTGATCGGCGTCGACGTCCTCCGGGCGGACGTGGAAGACATCCGCGGCGGTGCGCACGTGCACGTCCTCGCCGCTCCGGAAGGCAGCGATCAGCGTCGGATCGCCGGAGATGTGCGCGAGCACGCGGAGCTCGATCTGCGAGTAGTCCGCCGACACCAGCCGGTGACCGGGCGCGGGCAGAAACGCGGCGCGAATCCGCCGCCCGTCTTCGGTGCGCACCGGGATGTTCTGCAGGTTCGGATCGCTGGACGAGAGGCGTCCCGTCGCCGCCACCGTCTGATGAAACGAGGTGTGGATCCGGCCGGTCTGGGCATCGACCAACGCCGGCAGCGTGTCGACGTAGGTAGACTTGAGCTTCGCGAGGCTGCGGTAGTCCAGGATCTTTTGCGGCAGCGGATGCTCGCGCGCGAGGCGCGTCAGCACGTCGACGTCGGTCGACAGGCCGGTCTTGCCGCGGCGCACGCCCCGCGGCGAGATCTTCAGGCGCTCGAAGAGGATCTCGCGCAGTTGCGGCGGCGAGTTGACGTTGAACTCGGCGCCGGCAAGTCCGTAGATGTCGCGCAGGAGCGCCGCCATCCGCCCCCCGAGCTCGGCGCCGAGCGCGGCAAGCTGCTCGATGTCGATGCGCACGCCGCGCGTCTCCATGCGCGCCAGCACCGACACGAGCGGCATCTCCATCTCGTGGAAGAGCCGCTCCGCTTGCTGCTCGGCGAGCTTCCCGCGCAGCACCTCGCGCAGGCCGAGCACCGAGCGTGCTCGCTCCGCCGCCGCCTCGCCGACACGGTGCTCGTCGTCTTCGAGCCCGGTCACGAGGCTGCGGCCGAGATATTCGAGCGCGAGGTCTTCGACGCGGTGGCTCTGTCGCGACGGATTCACCACGTAGGACGCCACCCCGACGTCGAAGTCGATGCCGCCGAGCTTCACGCCGTGGCGATCGAGCAACACCGCGAGGTGCTTGAGATCGGCTCCGACCTTCGGCGGGTCGGCGGCGGACAGCCACGGCGCGAGATCGCCGAGCGTGACGTCGGTCCCGGTGAGCGAGATCACGTAGGCCTCGTCTTCTGCCGGCGCTACGGTCATCGCGTCGAGCCGGCCGATCACGCCCTCGACCGGCTCGACGGCGATCGCCGGCCGGCCGGCGAGGCTCTTCACGAAGAGCTCGAGGTCGGCTCGGCTCTCCACCCAGCCCGTCGTGCCGCTCTTCGCGGGCTCGCGCGGCGCGACCAGCGGAATCAACGACTGGAAGCCGAGCTCGGTGAAGAGCTCGCGTAGCCGCGGATAGTCCGGGGCCTGCAGCCGCAGGTCGTCGAGCGTGATCTCCAGCGGCACGTCACTCTTCAGGCGCGCGAGCTCGCGCGACAACCGCGCCGACTCGGCGCCTCGTTCGAGGAGCTCGCGGATGCGCTTGGCGCCGCGGAGATTCAGCGACTCGACGCGCGGCAGATCGGCGAGCAAAGCGTCGATCGAGCCGAACACCTGGATCAGCGCCTGCGCGGTCTTCCCGCCGATGCCCTTGACGCCGGGGATGTTGTCGATCGAATCGCCCTGCAGCCCCATCACCTCGACGACCTTGTCGGGCGGCACGCCGAACTTCTTCTCCACCTCGGCGGCACCGATCCGCTGGTTCTTCATGGTGTCGAACAGCGCGACGTGCGGCCCGACGAGCTGCATGAGATCCTTGTCGCCGGTGACGATCACCACCTCGTGGCGCGGCGAGGCGAAGCTCGTGGCGAGCGTG
>CAVPWJ010000001.1:0-3257 GCA_963708955.1 uncultured delta proteobacterium | reverse complement strand
GCGGTGAAGTCGCTCGGCGACTCGAACGACCCCAAGGCGATCGACTACCTGATCCAGGCGGTCGGCGACCCCGACCCGCGGATTCAGGCCAAGGCGATCGACTACCTCGGCAAGCTGCACGCGGCCGACTCGACTCCGTTCCTCATCCAGAAGCTCTTCACGGTGGGCACGCGCGACAAGCTCCGCCACCGCATCCTCATGACGCTCGGCAAGATCGGCGATCCGCGCGCGAGCCGGCCGATCCTGCAGTACGTGATGCAGTCCGAGGACGTCGACTCGCGAGGTTGCGGGCTCTTCGCCATCGGCGAGATCGCCGACGTGTCGATCCGCGACGAGCTGAAGAGGTTCGGCGAGATCGAAGACGATCCGCGCTTGAAACGCCTGGCGAGCGACGCGCTGATCAAGATCGCCACCCGACAACCTCCGCCGGTGCAGAAGAACCTGTCGGTCTTCCCGACCGCGCTCGAAGCCGCGCTGTCGACCGAGCGGCATTAGCGCCAGAACCGGCCGCCGACCTCGAAATCGGTTGCCGAAAGCGCGGCTCATCGCGTAGAACGCTCTCATGCTGGCGATTCGCGTCAAGCAGAAGGAGAGCGTCTTCTATCTGGCCGCGTATCGCGCGGCGGATTTGCTTCGCAAGGTCCAGTTCGTGGGCAAGTCCTACGAAGGCGAGGACGCCGCCGAGCCCGAACAGGAAGAATCGGTGCTCGCCTTCTTCCACAAGGTGCAGTCTGGCAGCCAGTTCTTCCAGCGCCGGCCCTACGCGCGGAAGGTTCGCCAGATCGCCGAGTTCTACGGCGCGCCGATGGGGCAGCCGCTGATCCCTGGGGCGATCCTGCTGTACACGCCCGAGTCGCTGGCCTTCGACGCCGGCGGCGCGTCGCAGCTCATGGGCAACCTGCACGACCCGCGCGAGCCCTTCCTGGTGATCGACGGCCAGCACCGCCTCGCCGGCCTCGAGGTGCTCGGGCGGCGCCAGCCCGAGACGCTCGAGCAGATCGACGTTCCCTGCGTGATCTTCGACAAGTCGCAGGCCGATTTCGCGGTCGAGATGTTCGTGATCATCAACTCGACGCCCACGCGCCTCAACCGCTCGCACCTGATCGCCCTCTACGAGCGGCTGCAGCGCGCCACGCCGCTCGACAAGGCGGCGGCTCGCGCGGTCGCGCTCTGCTACGGCGAGACCGATTCGCCGCTGCACCGCAAGGTCGACATGCTCGGGCGACGGCGGCGGACCGAGCGCTGGATCCGCCAGGCGAGCCTCTACCGCGAGCTCCGCCGCCTCGCCGAGCGCAACGAGAAGCTGTTCGGCGACGAGCCCAACGCCAAGAAGCTCTACGAGGTCACGCGCGACTTCCTGCGCGCCGCGCGGCGCACGTTCGGCGACGCGTGGGACCACCCGCGCTACCGCGTGACCGCCGACGTGACGATGATGGCGATGATGCGCGTGCTCGGCGACTACCTGAAGAGCTCGCGGGGCCCGCGCGCGTTCGAGGCCGCCGAGCGCCAGCGCGCGTTCGAGAACCTGCTCGAGCCCTGGTCGCGGATGGTTCCGGAGTTCCGCGAGGAAGGCTTCTACGAGCGGTTCGCCGCCCGCGGGCAGGTGGAGCGGGTCGGCGTGATCCAGCGCGCGCTCGGCAACGCCATCGGCGTCAGCGGCCGCGCGTCGACGGCGAGCCTCTGAGCTCGATCCATTCCCCCAACCGCTACAACCAGCGCAGGCTGGGGGCGCTGCTACCAAAGGTCGTGGTCACCTCGGACCGCCGGACCCGTCCTTCGGACCCGGCTCGAACTTTCTGGCGACGAACGACAGCGCCCCCCGCATGACGAGCCGGGGGAACAGCGCACGGAGCTTCCAGACGATGGCGTAACGGCTCGGAGCGAACACTTCGAAGCGCTCCTTCTCGATCGCCTTGGCGACGGCGCGGGTCACGACCTCCGTGCCGACGAACCGCGGCTCGACCATGTGTCGCAGGTGCTCGAAGCCCGGACCCTTTTCGAAGAGCTCGGTGCGAATTGCCCCCGGTTGGATCACCGCGACGTGGACGCCGTGCCCTTTCACTTCGTAGTAGAGCGCATCGGCCAGGCCCGTCACGGCGAACTTGGAGGCGGAATAGGCGGTGTGGCGCCACGTGGCCATGCGGCCGGCGAGAGAAGAGATGAACACCACCGCTCCCGTACCGCGTTCGATCATCGACGGCATCACGTCTCGGGTGAAGTAGAGCGCCGAGAAGAAGTTGGCGCGCATGAGCTCTTCGAACTCGTCGTCCGGGGCCTCGGTGAAGAGGTGATAGGCGCTCACGCCGGCGTTGTTCAGCAGGATGTCGATGGGCCCGAGGTCGGCGCGAGCGGCGGCGACGGTGCGCCGAATCTGCTCGCGGTCGCGTACGTCGCAAGGGTACGCCCGGGATCCCGGGGCATGTCGCCGACAGGCGTGCAGCGTCTCCTCGAGACGGTCGAGGCGACGAGCGCAGATCGCCACCGTCGCGCCGCGCCGGGCCAGATCGATGGCGGCATCGCGCCCGATGCCACTCGATGCGCCGGTGACCAGCGCGATCTTTCCCGCGATTCTCATGCCGGCTTCACCCGCGCTTACCAGTACGGGAACGGTCAACGGGCCGTCAACGAGGCGGTTTGCCATGGTCGGAAACCTCGACTACGTTCTTGGTGCTGAGAGGACATCCGAAATCGGCCGGCGGCCGTATGCAACACCGAGGGAAGCTACGGCATCCAACGCCACAAAGCCGACCCTAGGGAAGACCGAGGTCGAAACAGGCAAGGGAGGATCGAGACATGAAGAGTCCATTGAAGGGAGCCCTGATCGCGGCGGCAGTCGCCAGTCTGTTCGTCGCCGGAGCGGCGATGGCGGCCGACGAGGGCAAGAGCGAGGCCGAGACCGTCAAGTGCAGCGGCGGCAACGCGTGCAAGGGCAAGGGCGCTTGCGGCGGAGCCGACCACGGCTGCGCCGGGAAGAACGCGTGCAAAGGCCAGGGCTGGGAGAAGACGGCTTCGGCCAAGGAGTGCACCGACAAGGGCGGCAAGGTCGTCACCGAGTAACCTCTCGTCCGGGCGCCGGAGACCCGAATCCCCGGCGCCCACCCCCACCCCAGGATCATCCGCCGATGACGATCACCGCGACGTCGTTTCCGCTCCTCGGCTGCGGCATCGGCCTGCGGCGCGATCATTATGCGTACGTGCTCGAGCATTGGCCCGCGCTCGACTGGTTCGAGATCATCTCGGAGAACAGCAAATGGTGG